>NZ_JBSGVW010000048.1:0-58830 GCF_053608645.1 Streptomyces sp. NPDC055013 | reverse complement strand
GTCGCCGGGCCCCTCCCGTTTCTCCACGATCGGAGCACGGATCGATCACACAGGAGGATTGCATTCCGCAGGTCAGGGGTATGACGGGCTACGACCGGGTTCGAGCAGGTCGGCCATGTGGGAGGGACCCCAGCATGCTCTTGGAAGCGCTCAGCTCCGCGATCCTAGGCCTGGCCTTGGCGTGGGCTGCCACCCGCCGCCTGCCGCACCGTATGCCGACGAGTTCCCTGGTCCTGCCGACGGGCGTGGCAGGCGCCCTCTTCGGCGCGTTCATCACGCACACCGCGCTGGACTTCGGCAACCTCTTCGTGATCCTGATCGGCGCGGCAGTCGTCTCCGCCGCCTCTCTCTCCCTGCTGGTACGCCCCGCGGGAAGACTGAGCCGGCACTCGGCGACCGCGTAGATTCCGAGGACGACCGGCCGCCGGCTTCCTGACGCCTTCCGAAGGCCGAAGGCCGACGGTCACGTCCCGGCACCGGTCGGCAGCATCCAGCCCGTCCGGCGCTTGAGGACAAGGCCCGTCCAGGGCCGCGGCGGGGGTCTGGGGGCCGCGGGCCCCCAGAACGTGGGGCAGCCTAAGCCGCCAGCCCCAGCGCAGCCATCCGCTTGGTGTGCGCCTCGGTGATCCGCGAGAACATCTTCCCGACCTCCGCGAGATCGAACCCGTCCGCGACCCCGCCCACGAGCATCGTGGACAGCGCGTCCCGGTCGGCGACGACCCGCTGGGACTGCGACAGCGCCTCCCCCATCAGGCGCCGGGCCCACAGCGCGAGCCGTCCACCCACACGCGGATCCGCGTCGATGGCGGCCCGCACCTTCTCCACGGCGAACGACGCGTGCCCGGTGTCGTCGAGCACGGCCAGCACGAGCCCCCGCGAGTCCGAGTCGAGTCGCGCGGCGACCTCCCGGTAGAAGTCACTGGCGATCGAGTCACCGACGTACGCCTTGACCAGCCCCTCCAGCCAGTCCGAGGGCGCCGTCTGCTTGTGGAAGCCGTCCAGGGCGGCGACGAACGGCTCCATCGCCTGCGTGGGCTCGGCGCCGATCTCGGTGAGCCGGTCCCGCAGCTTCTCGTAGTGGTGGAACTCGGCCGACGCCATCTTGGCCAGCTCCGCCTTGTCCGCCAGCGTCGGCGCCAGCTTGGCGTCCTCGGCGAGCCGCTCGAACGCCGCCAGCTCCCCGTAGGCCAGCGCACCGAGCAGGTCCACGACGGCGGCCCGGTACTGCGGATCGGCGGAGGCCTGCGCCCAGTCCTGGGCGGCGACCCCGGTGTGTGCGACGGTGCCGCCGGTCTCGACGGCGGAGTCAGCGGTGTCGGAGGCGTCGGGCGTGTTGTCAGGCGTCGTCATGAAGCGCACAATAGCCCGCTCGCCACGCCACGGAAGTCCCTGGTCAATCACTGTGACGCCGACTACGTGACCAATTCGGCCATCGCATGTGCGCGTTTCCGGGGTATGGTGGTAATGCGCCCGCTGAGTACTCTGATGTATTCGACGGGCCGCACGTTATGAGGATGCCCGGTCGGTGGCCCGATCGGCTCCGACCCGACAGCCCTCCCCGGTCGTACGGCACAGATGCGTACGACGACCGGAGGGACACCCTCAGCGGTACGAGCGCTAGAGCGTCGGCAGTGGTCCCGTGTCCTACGGCCAATCCGTATGGCAGCCGACGTCCCCGGCACGGTCCGTCAAGACCCCCGCGCTCGCCTCGCACCGCGTACACAGAAGAGGCAGCACCCTGACTACGACTTTCCGAGAGCTCGGAATCCTTCCCGAGACCGCCGAGGCCCTTGAGGCCGTCGGCATCGTCAACCCCTTCCCCATCCAGGAGATGACCCTCCCCGTCGCCCTCTCCGGCACGGACGTCATCGGCCAGGCCAAGACCGGCACCGGCAAGACCCTGGGCTTCGGTCTCCCGCTCCTCGAGCGCGTCACCGTCCCCGCCGACGTGGAGGCCGGGCGCGCCAAGCCCGACGCCCTCACCGACGCCCCGCAGGCGCTCGTCGTCGTCCCCACCCGTGAGCTGTGCACGCAGGTCACCAACGACCTGCTCACCGCGGGCAAGGTGCGTAACGTCCGCGTCCTCGCGATCTACGGCGGCCGGGCCTACGAGCCCCAGGTCGAGGCCCTGAAGAAGGGCGTCGACGTGATCGTCGGCACCCCGGGCCGACTGCTGGACCTCGCGGGCCAGAAGAAGCTCAACCTCAAGCACATCAAGGCGCTCGTCCTCGACGAGGCCGACGAGATGCTCGACCTGGGCTTCCTGCCCGACGTCGAGAAGATCATCCACATGCTGCCGGCCAGGCGCCAGACCATGCTGTTCTCGGCGACCATGCCGGGCGCGGTCATCGGCCTCGCGCGCCGCTACATGTCGCAGCCCACCCACATCCGCGCCACCGCGCCGGACGACGCGGGCGCGACCGTCGCGAACACCTCGCAGCACGTGTACCGCGCGCACAACATGGACAAGCCCGAGATGGTCGCGCGCATACTGCAGGCCGACGGCCGGGGACTGGCCATGGTCTTCTGCCGTACGAAGCGCACCGCGGCCGACCTCGCCGACCAGCTCAAGCAGCGCGGTTTCGCGGCCGGCGCGGTCCACGGCGACCTCGGCCAGGGCGCCCGTGAGCAGGCCCTGCGCGCCTTCCGCAACGGCAAGGTGGACGTCCTCGTCTGCACCGACGTCGCCGCTCGCGGCATCGACGTCGAGGGTGTGACGCACGTCATCAACTACCAGTCGCCGGAAGAGGAGAAGACGTACCTGCACCGCATCGGCCGCACCGGCCGCGCGGGCGCCAAGGGCATCGCGATCACCCTCGTCGACTGGGACGACATCCCGCGCTGGCAGCTGATCAACAAGGCGCTGGAGCTGAGCTTCAACGACCCGCCGGAGACGTACTCCACGTCCCCGCACCTCTTCGAGGAACTGAGCATCCCCGCGGGCACCAAGGGTGTCCTGCCCCGCTCGGAGCGCACGCGCGCCGGGCTGGAGGCGGAGGAGCTGGAGGACCTCGGCGAGACCGGCGGACGCGGTGCGCGCGGTCGCGGTGGCCGAGGCGGCCGGGACGAGTCCCGCTCGCCCTCGTCGGACCGTGAGCGCCCGGCGCGTACGCCGCGTCGCCGCCGCCGCACGCGTGGCGGAGCAACGCTGGACGAGACGTCGGCGCCCGCCGTCGGTTCCGGGACTCCGGAGGAGACCGCCGGGGCCACCACGGCGGAGTCCGTCACCGAGCCGCGCACCCCGCGCCGCCGTCGCCGCACCCGCAGTGGGGCGTCGCCGGAGCAGGCCGTGACGGCCACGTCCTCGGCCTCCGAGCCCACGGACGCCGCAGAGGCGGCCGTCACGCCGGCGGAGGGCCCGTCCCTGGACTCCGCCGAGGAGACCCCGGCGAAGTCGCGCCGCCGTCGGACCCGCAAGTCGGCGGAGCCGAAGGCGACTTCGGCTCCGGCCGTGGCGACGCCGGAGGCGCAGACCACGCAGGTCGCGGAGGCCGTGCAGGCGTCCGAGCCCGCCGCGGCTCCTGCGGCCGACCAGGTCCCGGTGGCCGACGAGGCCCCCGCCGCCAAGCCGCGCCGCCGCACCCGTAAGGCGACGGCACCGGCGGAGACCGCCGTGGACACGGCCGAGGCCGCGCCGCAGACCCCGGAGGCGACGGAGACCAAGCCGCGCCGCCGGACCCGTAAGGCAACGGCTGCGGCCGAAGCCGTCGTCGACACGGCCGAGGCCGCCGAGGCCAAGCCCAAGGCACGCCGCACCCGCAAGACTGCGGCGTCGGCCACCCCGGCCGCCGAGATCCCGGCCCAGACGGCCCAGGAGCCGGAGGCCGCCGAGGCCAAGCCGAAGCGCACCCGCAAGACGGCCGCCGCCGCGGAGGCTGCCGTCGACACAGCGGAAGCCGTCGAGGCCGAGCCCAAGGCGCGCCGCACCCGCAAGGCCACCGCCGAGGCCGCCGTGGACACGGCCGAGGGCACGGAGGCGAAGCCGCGTCGTACGCGCAAGGCCGCCGCGACCGTCACCGAGCCGGAAGCCGCCGAGGCCAAGCCCCGCCGGACCCGCAAGGCGACTGCCGCCGCGGAGGCTGCCGTCGACACGGCCGAGGCCGCCGAGGCCAAGCCCAAGGCACGCCGCACCCGCAAGACCGCGGCGGCGCCCGTGAAGGCCGCCGAGATCCCGGCTCAGGCCACGCAGGAGCCGACGGCCGCCGCGGAGCCGAAGGCCACCGAGGCGCCCGCGCCTCGTCGCCGTACCCGCAAGGCGGCGGCGACCGTGGAGGCCGCCGACGGCGCGGCCGAGGCCAAGCCCAAGGTGCGCCGCGCCCGCAAGGCCACGGCCGCCACGGAGCCCGCGGAGAGCTGATCTCCCGTACGACGGCCCGGTCCCGCCTCGCGCGGGGCCGGGCCGTCGGCTTTCCCGGACCGACCCGTGGGGGTCCTACGGCCCACCCGCTACCCTCCCCCCGTGACCACCCAACCCGCCTTCACGCCGCCCCCGAACGCCCGCGCCTACGCCCTCCACACCTCCCGCGGCACCTTCGCCGTCGTCGACTCCCCCGCCGCTCCCGGCGTCGGGGTCCGAGGTGTCGCCCTGCTGCTTCCCGGGTTCACGGGCAGCAAGGAGGACTTCAGGCTCATGCACGAGCCGCTCGCGGCGCGCGGCTACCGTACGATCGCCGTCGACGGGCGGGGACAGCACGAGTCGGACGGTCCGGAGCACGACGAAGCGCCGTACGCGCGAGGCGAGTTGGCCCGGGACGTCCTCGCACAGGTGGCGGCCCTCGGCGCTCTCGACGCCCCTCTCCACCTCTTCGGTCACTCCCTCGGCGGCCAGATCGCCCGCGCGGCCGTCCTCCTCGACCACACCCCGTTCAGCTCGCTCACCCTCATGGCGTCGGGCCCCGCCCAGATCTCCGACTCCCAGCAGCAGCGCGTGAAGCTGCTGCGGGACGCGCTCACGGTGATGACCATGGCCGAGACGTGGGAGGCGATCCTCGCGATGGGGCCGCCCGAGGAGGTCGGCGGGCCGGCGCGCGGCATCGGCGGCCCGGACCTGCTGCGGCGCCGCTGGCTCGGCACGAAGCCTGCTCAACTCCTCGCCACAGGGCGCCAGTTGACCACGGAGCCGGACCGCGTGGACGAACTCGCGGCCCTCCCGCTCCCGTTCCACGTCCTGTCGGGCGCGAGCGACGACACCTGGCCGGTCCCGCTCCTCGACGACATGGCCGCACGGCTGAACGCCCGCCGCACCGTCATCCCCGGCGCCGAGCACTCCCCCAACGCCGACCAGCCCCTGCGCACCTCCGAAGCCGTCGCGGACTTCTGGGACAGCGTCGACGGGTCCGGCACCCAGGTCCGGTACGGCGCGTAGTCCGGTCCGGCGTCCGGCCCGGTCCGGCGCCCGGCCCAGTACTGCGCCTGGTCCAGTACTGCGCCGGGTCTAGTACTGCGCCTGCAGGTGCTCCCAGAACCCGTCCCGCAGCGCCCGCCGCAGATCCGCCTGCCCACGCAGGGAGTACTGCAGCAGCCCCTCGGCCTCCACCAGCAGGTCCTGGTCGACGGACCCGGGCAGATACGGATGCCCGGGCAGCAGTTCCACGAGCGACTCCCGCCCCCGCGCCGCGAGCCACTTCGCCGCGATCTGGGCGCCGACGAACCGGACGTCCTCCCGCGTCGGCCGGGCGCCCGCCGTCTCGTATGCGGCGGCCGTGCGCCGGGAGACGTAGGGCTTGAAGAAGTCGAGGTCGAGGGTGCGCTGGCTGTCGACCTCCCAGAGCAGGGGCTCGGCCTGGTTACGGCCTTCCGGCGCCTCGATGCCCCACAGGTGCACCCGCGCCCCGTACCCCTGCGCGGCCTCGACCGCCGAGACCAGGTCCTCGTCACCGCCGAGCAGGGCCGCGTCGCTGATGGCGCGGTGCCTGGCCAGGGACTCGAGGTCGGTCCTGATCAGCGAGTCGACGCCCTTTTGCTGGTTGTTGGCGTTGAGGTTCCCCAGCCGCACCTTCACGTCGGGGAGCTCGGCGATCGACTGCTGTTCCGCGGTGTGGATGCGTCGCCGGGCGCCGTCGTACCAGTAGACCCGCAGCAGCCTGCTGTCCGCGAAGATCGTGCGCGCCCGGTCGATGAGCGCCTCGATCAGCCCCTCGGCGTCCAGATCGAAGGCCCGGCGGTCCTCCGTCCCGGCGACCAGCCGTCCCGCGGCCGCGTAGAGATAGCCCGCGTCGACGAAGATCGCATGGGTCGAGGGCGTCTTCGCCACCTCGGCGAGCATGCGTTGCAGCAGCTCGTTGGTGTGGTCGATGCGGGCGCCGAGCGCCGCGAGGTCGTCGTTCATCGCCACCATTGTCCCGGCGGTCACGCTGCGAACACAACCGGTCCCGGTCAGTCCCGCCTTGATCTCTGGACGACCGTTTACCGGTCAGTAGTTAGACGTTCGAAAAATTTCTTTAGCGTAGGGAATGTTTGTAACACGAAGCACGTTGCATACGTGTGTAACCAAGTAGTTCTCCTCAGTTCTCCGCAGGAGGATGACCAGACGAAGGGAGAAGCCCTTGCGCTTCGAAATCATGCGACTCGACGAGTTCGACGGTACGCCCGTGGACAGCACCGTCGTGGACGCCGCCTCCGTCAACCGGATCGTTCAGCAGGCTGCCGCCACCGGACAGCGGCTGTGGATCCGACCGGCCGACACCGCGGCCTCATAACAGACGCGGATCACCGCAGCAGCTTCGAAGCCCCCGTACGGCACTGACGCCGACGGGGGCTTCGCGCATCCGGGAGCGGTTCCGGGGGACGCTTTCGAGGGCTCAGGCGCCCTGGATCACCTGGGTGACGCCGTTGATGATCTGCTGCACCGCGATCGCCGACAGCATCATGCCCGCGAGCCGCGTCACCAGGACCACGCCGCCGTCCTTGATGACCCGGATGATCAGCAGCGAGTACCGCATCACGAGCCACAGCACGACGTGGATGGCGAGGATCGCCGTCCACACCGACGCCTGCATGGCGACGCTGTCGGCCTTCTGCACGGCGAGGATGACCGACACGATCGCGCCCGGCCCGGCGAGCAGCGGCATACCCAGCGGGACGAGGGCGACGTTCACGTCCTTGGTCTGCTTGGGCTCGTCCGTCTTGCCGGTGAGCAGGTCGAGCGCGATCAGCAGGAGCAGCAGCCCGCCCGCGATCATCAGCGCGGGCACGGAGACGTGCAGGTAGTTGAGGATCTGGTGGCCGAGGAGCCCGAAGACCGTGATCACACCGCCCGCCACACAGACGGCCTGGAGGGCCATCCGTTTCTGCACCTTGGCCGGCCGGCCGGAGGTGAGCGCGAGGAAGATCGGGGTGATCCCGGGGGGATCCATGATGACGAAGAGGGTCAGGAAAAGGGAGCCGAAGACGGCGAGGTCGAACATGGGTGCCTTGCAGAGAAACGGAACGAACGGGACGCGGGAGTGAGGGTGTGACGGGGTGGAGCGGTGACGGGGTGAGCCTCAGACCCCGCCGGTCCCCGGCACGGGAAACGCCCCGGTGGCCCGCCGCGTGATCTCGCCGTACACCTCGGGGTCCGTCGTGTACTCGCCGAGCACGCACGTCTTGCGGCTGCCGTGGTAGTCGCTGGAGCCGGTCGTCAGCAGCCCGAGCTCCTTGGCGAGCCCGCGCAGCCGCGCCCGCGTGTCGGGGTCGTGGTCCATGTGGTCGACCTCTATGCCGTCGAGCCCGGCCGCCGCCAGGTCCGCGATGGCGGACTCCGGCACCGTGCGGCCCCGCTTGCTCGCGGCGGGGTGCGCGAAGACGGCGACGCCGCCCGCGGCCTTGATCAGCCGGATCGCCTCGAACGGGTCGGTCTCGTGCTTCTCCACGAAGGCCCGGCCGCCGTCGGCGAGCCAGTCCTCGGTGAAGGCGTCGCCCACGCTCGGCACGACTCCCAGCTCGACCAGCGCGGAGGCGACGTGCGGCCGCCCGACCGAGCCCTCACCGGCGATCCGCAGCACCTGTTCCCAGGTGACGGGCACCCCCAGCTCGTTGAGCTTGGCGACCATGCCCTGAGCCCGGGGCACCCGGTCGTCGCGCACCAGCTCCCGCTCGGCGAGCAGCGCCGGCTCCTCGGGGTCGAAGAGGTAGGCCAGCATGTGCATGCTGATCCCGTCGATACGGCAGGACAGCTCGGCGCCGGTGACGAGGGTGAGCCCCTCCGGCAGCGCGGCGATGGCCTCGGCGTATCCGCGGGTGCTGTCGTGATCGGTGAGCGCCACGACGTCCAGTCCGGCCGCGGCGGCGCCCAGCACCAGCTCGGCGGGGGTGTCCGTGCCGTCGGAAGCGGTGGAGTGGGTGTGCAGATCGATACGCACGACACGAACTCCATTCACTGACGGCACGGAAGGGGACGCTCAAGGATAACCAGGTTTTCAACGACCCTTTGTCACACCCGCACAGCCCGAGCACCCCCTACGGGCAACGCCCTGAAGGGGCGCGGGGAACTGCGCGATCAACCACGAACCCACCCGCGGCCGCGGACCGTCCTCGGCCACCCGAACTCTTGGGCGCGTCACGGCCCGGCCCAGCGGAGCGCTACGGCTCGAGCAAGCGCGGCGACAACGCCCCGCAGGGCACCAGCTCCACCTCGGCCCCCGCGTCCCGCAGATCCGTCAGGACCAGCTCGTCGTACATGAGCAACCCCGACTGCTCGGGCCACGCGACCGCCCACAGCCACATCCCGAGCGCCTCACCCGCGAAGACGGCGCGGTCGTCGGGGGCGCCGGTGACATGCCACAGCGGGGTCGGCCGGCCGGCGGCGAGGACCTTGGCCTGGGGTGGCTTCTCGACGTTCATGTACGGCCCGGGGTCCGGACCGTCGATGCCCGCGTAGCGCGCGCCGAGACCGACGCCGAGTTCCTCGGCGACCAGGATCAGCTCACCCATGCCGCCCAGCGGACCGGGTCCGGAGCAGGCCACGGCGGTCGCACGGCCGCCACTGCGGTCGTCGCCCGCGCTGGCGACGCCTGTGAACAGCCAGCCGATCGGCAGCGGCCACGGCATCCACACCGGCACATGCGTGCGATGCACGACCACACCGAGGGCCTCGACGCTGGGCGGGATCACGGGCTGCACCGGATGCACGGTGCCGTGCACATCGCACTGCCAGGTGTCGGCGAAGAGTCCGGGAGCCCTGACCCGGCCACCACACTTCGGGCAACTGGGTTCGCCCCTCATAGGCCCCCACGGTCCTACCCCTTCTGCGCCACGTCAAGGACGATCACCCGTCCGGACGGAACCCGTGCCGATCCAATATAGATGTAGCTTGCATTAATTAGACTAGCTAACATACTCTGTGCATCGGCCACCTACCTCAGTGCGGATTGGAGAACGCAATGGACCCCTTCGACGCGGGAACGGGCAGCATCCTGCGGCAGCCGAGGGCCGTGTGGGCGACCGCCGGCGCTTCCGTGGTGGCCTTCATGGGCATCGGGCTCGTCGACCCGATCCTGCCGTCCATCGCCGGCGGCCTGCACGCCACCGCCGGTCAGGTCTCCCTGCTCTTCACCTCGTACTTCCTCATCACCGCCGTGGCGATGCTGGTCACCGGATTCGTCTCCAGCCGCATCGGCGGCCGCAAGACCCTGCTGCTCGGCCTCGCGTTCGTGATCGTCTTCGCCGGGCTCGCGGGCACGTCCGGATCGGTCGGCGAGCTGGTCGGGTTCCGGGCGGGCTGGGGGCTCGGCAACGCGCTCTTCGTGTCGACGGCCCTCGCCGTCATCGTCGGCGCGGCAGCCGGCGGCAGCGCGGCTGCGATCCTGCTGTACGAGTCCGCCCTCGGCCTCGGCATGGCATGCGGGCCGCTGCTGGGCGCGCTGCTCGGGGACGCCAGCTGGCGCTACCCGTTCTTCGGTACGGCCGCGCTGATGGCGGTCGGCTTCCTGTGCATCGCGGCGTTCCTGAAGGAACAGCCGAAGCCGGCCCGCAAGACCTCGCTGCTGGACCCGATCAGGGCCCTCGGCCACGGCGGCCTGGCGTCCGCGGCGGTCTCGGCGTTCTTCTACAACTACACGTTCTTCACCGTGCTGGCCTTCACACCGTTCGTGCTGAACATGAGCCCGTACCGGTCGGGCGCGGTGTTCTTCGCCTGGGGTCTGCTGCTCGCCGTGTTCTCGGTGATCGTGGCCCCGCGCCTGCAGAAGCGGTTCGGCTCGCTGAAGGTGCTCGGCGGCTCGCTGGTGCTGCTGGCCGTGGACGTGCTCGTCCTCGGCTACGGCGACCACACCACCGCCGTCGTCTGCACGATCCTGTCCGGCGCGTTCATCGGCGTGAACAACACCGTCTACACGGAGCTGGCGCTCGGCGTCTCCGACGCGCCCCGCCCCGTGGCGAGCGCGGGCTACAACTTCGTACGGTGGTTCGCCGCGGCGGCCGCACCCTATTTCGCGCCGAGGATCGAGGAGTGGTCCGGCAGTCTCCGCATCCCGTTCGTCGTGGCGGCCGTCACAGCCGTGCTGGGCTCACTCGTGGTCGTCGTACGGCGGAAGTCGCTGGCGCACGAAGCCGAGGAGCTGGCCCCGGCGCACGCCACCGAGGACAGCGTGACCGTGTTCGCCAACTGACGTGTTTCCGCCACCGGTTGGTGAGGTTGCTCACGCGGTGTCAGTCCAGCGGGACGGATGTTCGGGCGGGATCCCGGAGGTCCGTCCCGTTCGTCAGCCAGCGCTCCTGGAGGGCCTGGGCGCCGTGCACCCGCTTCCACGCGGCCTCGTTCGGGGTCATGGGGAGCAGCGGCAGGAAGTGCACCGGGTCGGCGGGCTCGTCGAGTTCCAGGTCGTCGACCAGGCCGCCCGGCTCGGCGACGAGGACCGAGGTGAACGGGGCACCCGGCCAGAGCGGGTCACCGACGTCCAGCGAGGCACCCGGAGCCACGATCACGCCCTCGACCTGCGGGGACGCGGCGAGCACGGCGAGCGGGCGGAGCACCTTGTCGGTGTCGGCGAGCCCGGAGCGGACCGAGAGCACCAGCTCGGCGCGGGGGCCCTTGACCGGATCGGCGACCATCGCGTTGGGGTCGTTCATGGGATGCGCGGACATGCCGAGTGTGGCGTAGCGCACGAGGTCTCCCTCCTGGAAGCGGAGCACCTCCATGCGGTCCGTACCGAGGAAGGTGACCGCCGCGCGTGCGTCCGGTTCGCCCAGCGCGGAGCGCAACCGGGCCTCGACCAGAGGGAGAACATCAGCCATGAGCCGAGCATAGAACTCGTCAGTACCGGGCAAAGGAGCGCCTTGACACTTCAGTCGGCTGATACTCTTGCCCGGTGTTCGGGACGGCATGCAGAAGCTTCGCGATCGAGTCCTGACACCGAATTGAGACTCCCCTACGGGGAACCCCGAACGGGGTATGGATCGTCCCTCACGAGGGACCGGCCGGAGGAGGTGGGGCTGTCATGGATCGAAGTCGACCGTGCAGTACCACTCGCTCTTCCCGCCGCTGATGTAGCTGATTCGGCTGTTCCGCCTCCGGCTGACCGCCGCCTTTCATGCTCGCGTCCTCACACGGAAGAGCACTTCGTTTCGCTTTGCCTGATCTGTCTGATCTGAATCAGCAACGAAGCCCATCACCGCGACGGTGCGGTGCTCCCCGCTTTGTGGACGTGCCAAACATCCTGAAGTCAGGACGTCCCCATTCCGGGTAGTTCCAACCGTGCTGCGGCCCCCCACGCTTCGTTGCCCGTTGCGAAGGAGCTTGCTCATGTCGATGATCCGCGACCTGCGCGCCGTGGTCCGCCCGTCCCGCGTCTCGCTGCGCAAGGACACCGGCACGTACGACACCACCCGCGACCCCGCGACGCCCTCCGCCGTCGTCGACTGCGCCGTCTACCGCAACGGCGCCCGCGTCGAGACCCCGCAGCCGCTGACCCCGCACGAGGCGATGCGCCGGGTACGGCGGGACGGAGGGTTCGTGTGGATCGGGCTGCACGAGCCGACCGAGGCCGAATTCGCCGGTATCGCCAGTGAGTTCGGGCTGCACCCACTGGCCGTCGAGGACGCGGTGCAGGCACACCAGCGCCCCAAGCTGGAGCGCTACGACGACTCGCTGTTCACCGTCTTCAAGACCATCCACTACGTCGAGCACGACGAACTCACCGCCAACAGCGAGGTCGTCGAGACCGGCGAGGTCATGTGCTTCACCGGCCGGGACTTCTTCATCACCGTCCGGCACGGCGGGCAGGGCTCGCTGCGGGCGCTGCGCCACCGGCTGCAGGACGACCCCGAGCTGCTCGCCAAGGGCCCGTCGGCCGTGCTGCACGCGATCGCCGACCACGTCGTCGACGGGTACATCGCCGTCGCCGACGCGGTGCAGGACGACATCGACGAGGTGGAGACCGAGGTCTTCTCGCCGGGGCGCAAGGGCACGCCGCGCGGCACGGACGCGGGGCGGATCTACCAACTCAAGCGCGAGGTACTTGAGTTCAAGCGCGCCGTGTCGCCGCTGCTGCGGCCCATGCAGCTGCTGAGCGAGCGGCCGATGCGGCTGATCGACCCGGACATCCAGAAGTACTTCCGGGATGTCGCCGACCATGTCGCGCGCGTGCACGAGCAGGTCATCGGCTTCGACGAGCTCCTCAACTCGATCCTCCAGGCCAACCTCGCGCAGGCGTCCGTGGCGCAGAACGAGGACATGCGGAAGATCACCTCGTGGGCCGCGATCATCGCCGTACCGACGATGGTGTGCGGGGTCTACGGCATGAACTTCGACTACATGCCGGAGACGCACTGGAAGTACGGCTACCCGGTGATCATGAGCATCACGGTGGCCATCTGCCTGGGCATCCACCGCACGCTGAAGCGCAACGGATGGCTCTGAGCGGCCCGATCCGGCGCCCCCGACCGGGCCGCAGTCGCCTGGATAGGCTTGGGCCATGACAAGCGAGCTGCTCGACCAGGCCCTCGTCGAGGAGGCCACGAAGAAGTCCGGCCTCATCTGGGTCAGGGGACCCGGCACCCCGGCCCGGGCTCTGTGGCACGCGTGGCACGAGGGTGCGGCGTGCGTGGTCGGCGACGGGCCGGGCGAGCAGCCGCTGCCGGGGCTGGCCGACGCGGCCGAGGCCGAGGTGACGGTCCGCAGCAAGGACAAGGGGGGCCGGCTGGTCTCCTGGTCGGCGAAGGTCGTGGAGCTGGCGCCGGGCTCCGAGCAGTGGGAGGCGACGGTCGCCGAGCTGAAGGGCAAGCGCCTCAACGCGCCCGACGGTGAGGCCATGCCGGCCCGCTGGGCCCGCGAGTGCCGGGTGCTGCGCCTGGAGCCGACGGGAGGCACCGCCCCGCTGCCGGACGGCTCACTGGCCGAAGCCCCCTTGCCGTCCCCCGCGACGACACGTGAGCCGATCCCCGCGGGGCTGCCGCGGCTGCTGCTGAAGAAGAAGCGGCGCCGCTAGGCGGCCGCTGCCCGGCCGGGCGGGTCACTGAGCAGGACGGTTACCGGGCAGCGCCGTCAAGACGTCGGCAGCTGCTTGCCGTAGTCCACCGTCTCGTCCTTGGCCGGCTTCTCCAGCGGGAAGTCCTTGCCCCAGGCCGAGAAGGTCAAGGTGCCGCCGCCGCCCGCGCGGGTGAGGCGAAGCGGGTAGGGGGTGCCCTCCAGGGAGACGTCGAGGGTGCCGCCGGCGCCCTTGTCGCCGGTGATGCGGATGATGCGGGTGCCCTCCTGCTCGTGGTGCCCGTCGGTGGCGAGAGCGCCGTGGAGCGTCAACAGGCCGTCGAGCAGGACACCCTTGTCCGTGAAGCCGCTGAACTTCTTGTACGACGGATCCCCCTCCGGCACCCTCACGTACTTGCCGTTCAGCTTGTCCGCCGCCGCGTCGGTCTTGGCGCCGTCCGCATCGCTCCAGAACCCGGCGTCGGCCTTCAGATACAGCTGCTCACCGATCCGCAGCAGCTGGAAGGTGGCCCCCTGGGCGGTGACCGACCCCGTCCCGCCGTCGGACTTCAGCTGCATGTCGAGCTTGTAGGTGCGCCCGCTGGTGACCACGCTCCCGGCGAGGCGGACCGCTTCGGCGGAGTCGGCGGCCTTGCGGGTCTTGCGCTGGATCTCGGCGGCCGGCAGCTTGCCGACCCCGTTGGTGCCCTCGTCCGGGTCCTCACTACTGCATCCCGTCAGTCCGGCTCCCGACACGACCAGCGCGCACACGGCGCTCAGCATCGCGGCCCGGCGAATACGACCCTGAGGAATCGCAGGCACAGGTGGGGCTGCCTTTCTGTTGTGGGACCCGAGCGGCGTACCGCAGCGTACCGGGGTGTCAGGGCCCAGGCGGAGCCAGTCCGTCCGGACTGCTCACCAGGGCGTATCGGATCCGGACGGGCTAGCCTGAAGCCCACCCGAGCGGGCAATTCGGGTATGCGGCACAGTCCACGAACAGGCAAGCGCAACGACAGGCAAAGGAGCCTCAGCAATGGCAGCCGGCGCTCCCCGGATCTTCGTCTCGCACCTCGCCGACGTCGCCGCGTTCGACCCGAACGGCGACCAGGTGGGCCGGGTCCGCGATCTGGTCGTCATGCTGCGCGTCGGCCGGCGCCCGCCACGCCTGCTCGGCCTCGTCGTCGAACTCTCCACCCGGCGCCGCATCTTCCTGCCCATGACCCGCGTCACCAGCATCGAGTCCGGCCAGATCATCACCACCGGCGTGCTCAACGTCCGCCGCTTCGAGCAGCGCCCCACCGAGCGCCTCGTCTTCGGCGAGCTGCTCGACCGGCGCGTCACCCTCGTCGAGACCGGCGAGGAGGTCACCGTCCTCGATCTGTCGGTCGGGCAGCTGCCGGCCCGCCGGGACTGGGAGATCGACAAGGTGTTCGTCCGCAAGGGCGGCCGCAGCGGCGCCTTCCGGCGGGCCAGGGGCGAGTCGCTGACCGTCGAGTGGTCCGCCGTCACCGGATTCACCCTGGAGGAGAAGGGACAGGGCGCCGAGAGCCTCCTCGCCACCTTCGAGCAGCTGCGGCCGGCCGACCTCGCCAACGTGCTGCACCACCTCTCCCCCAAGCGCCGTGCCGAGGTCGCCGCGGCCCTCGACGACGACCGCCTCGCCGACGTTCTCGAAGAACTCCCCGAGGACGACCAGATCGAGATCCTCGGCAAGCTGAAGGAGGAGCGCGCCGCCGACGTCCTGGAGGCCATGGACCCGGACGACGCGGCCGACCTGCTCGGTGAGCTGCCGGAGGACGACAAGGAGCGGCTGCTGAGCCTGATGCAGCCCGCCGACGCGGCCGACATGCGCCGTCTGATGGCGTACGAGGAGCACACGGCCGGCGGTCTGATGACGACCGAGCCGGTCATCCTGCGCCCCGACGCCACCGTCGCCGACGCCCTCGCCCGGGTCCGCAACCCCGACCTGTCCCCCGCCCTGGCCGCCCAGGTCTACGTCTGCCGACCGCCCGACGAGACCCCGACCGGCAAGTACCTCGGCACGGTCCACTTCCAGCGGCTGCTGCGCGACCCGCCGTACACGCTGGTCAGCTCGATGGTCGACGAGGCTCTGGAGGCTCTGGACCCGGACGCGGAGCTGCCGGTCGTCGCCGGGTTCTTCGCGACGTACGACATGGTCGCGGCGCCCGTCGTCGACGAGTCCGGGTCGCTGCTGGGCGTGGTGACCGTGGACGACGTACTGGACCACATGCTGCCCGACGACTGGCGGGAGACGGAGTTCCACCTGGACGAGGGCGCCGGCGAGGGGGTGACGGTGCATGGCTCCTGAACGCGAGGGCACGCGCGAGCGCGTCGTGTCGGGCGCCACCGCGACCACCCGGGCGCCCCGTACCCGCCTCGACCAACCCCGCCCGCCGCGCCGCCGGATCCTGCCCGAGTGGGATCCGGAGGCCTTCGGACGGCTGTCGGAGCGCGTCGCCCGCTTCATCGGCACCGGACGGTTCCTCGTCTGGATGACGATCGTGATCATCGTGTGGGTGCTGTGGAACATCGCCGCACCCGGCGATCTGCGGTTCGACGAGTACCCGTTCATCTTCCTGACGCTGGCCCTGTCCCTGCAGGCCTCCTACGCCGCCCCGCTGATCCTGCTCGCGCAGAACCGGCAGGACGACCGCGACCGGGTCAACCTGGAGCAGGACCGCAAGCAGAACGAGCGGTCGATCGCCGACACCGAGTACCTGACCCGCGAGATCGCCGCGCTGCGCATCGGCCTGGGCGAGGTGGCCACGCGCGACTGGATGCGCTCGGAGCTGCAGGACCTGCTGAAGGACCTGGACGAGCGGGGCAACGGTCACCGGCACGGCGGTCACCGCGAGCGCGGAGTATTCCCGGCAGATCGGTCTCCGGGACGTGACGTAGACGACCGCTGACGGGCTTACCGGGGCATGGCTACCGCGCCGTACCATCGTCCTATGGCTACGGAAGACGCGGTGCGCGAAGCGCTGGCGACGGTGAACGACCCCGAGATCAACCGCCCCATCACCGAACTGGGGATGGTCAAGTCGGTGGAGATCGGTGCGGACGGTGCGGTCGCGGTCACCGTGTACCTGACGGTCTCCGGCTGCCCGATGCGCGAGACGATCACCCAGCGCGTGACGGACGCCGTCTCCCGCGTCGAGGGCGTCACCCGCGTCGACGTCACGCTCGACGTCATGAGCGACGAGCAGCGCAAGGAACTGGCGAACGCCCTGCGCGGCGGCACCGCCGAGCGCGAGGTCCCCTTCGCCAAGCCGGGCTCGCTGACCCGCGTGTACGCGGTCGCCTCCGGCAAGGGCGGCGTCGGCAAGTCGTCCGTGACGGTCAACCTGGCGGCGGCGATGGCGGCCGACGGCCTCAAGGTGGGCGTCGTGGACGCCGACATCTACGGCCACAGCGTGCCGCGCATGCTGGGCGCGGACGGGCGTCCGACCCAGGTCGAGAACATGATCATGCCGCCGTCCGCGAACGGCGTGAAGGTCATCTCCATCGGCATGTTCACGCCGGGCAACGCCCCGGTGGTCTGGCGCGGCCCGATGCTGCACCGTGCGCTCCAGCAGTTCCTGGCGGACGTGTACTGGGGCGACCTGGACGTCCTGCTCCTGGACCTTCCCCCGGGCACGGGCGACATCGCCATCTCGGTGGCCCAACTGGTCCCGAACGCGGAGATCCTCGTCGTCACCACGCCTCAGCAGGCGGCCGCCGAGGTCGCCGAGCGGGCCGGCTCCATCGCCGTCCAGACCCACCAGAAGATCGTCGGCGTGGTCGAGAACATGTCCGGCCTGCCCTGCCCGCACTGCGACGAGATGGTCGACGTCTTCGGCACCGGCGGCGGCCAGGTGGTCGCCGAGGGCCTCACCCGCACGACCGGCACGAACGTCCCGGTCCTCGGCAACATCCCCATCGACGTCCGCCTGCGCGAAGGCGGCGACGAGGGCAAGCCGGTCGTCCTGACGGACCCGGACTCCCCGGCCGGCTCGGCCCTGCGCGCGATCGCGGGGAAGCTGGGAGGCCGCCAGCGCGGCCTTTCGGGCATGTCGCTGGGGATCACGCCGCGCAACAAGTTCTGAGACCTGTACGACGATGGGGGCGCCGTCTCACCGGACGGCGCCCCCATCGTCGTAACTGCGTCTCGCGGCAGGCCGAGGCCTAGGCGTACGCCGAGATGTCCTTGATCATGGCGAAGCCCAGCCCGTACGCGCTCATGCCCCGCCCGTACGCCCCCACGTGCACGCCCTCCTGAGTGGAGCCGGCCAGCACCCAGCCGAACTCGGACTCCCGGTAGTGGAAGGGCGTGGGCACCCCGTCCACCGGCAGGGACAGCGTCGACCAGTCCGAACCCTCGAGGTCGTCCGCGAGGGCCCACGCCGTCTCCGTCTGCTGCTCCAGCCAGTCGTCGCGCAGCGTGTGGTCCATCTGGCCCGGCCAGGTGAAGGACAGCAGCCCCACCCCCGCGAGCCACGCCGCCGAGGACACCGATGTGGCCTCCAGCAGCCCCGTACCGTCGGCGCTGTGCCGGGACGGGTTCGCCGCGACGGTCACGACCACCGCGAACTTCTCCCGGTCCTCCGTCGCCTCGTTCCGTACGGAGGGCTCGTCGCCGTGTCCGGTCGAGCCGTGTTCCACGGATCCGTCGGCCGCCATGCCGACCTGCATCAGCCAGCGCGGCCCCGTGAAGGCCTCATCGAGGCCGTACCACGGGAAGGGCGCCAACAGGTAGCCGTCGACCGTGCGCCGGGCGGAGGGGACCTGCTGTCCGCTCTCCGCGGCCGCCTGCGCGACTGCCCGACTCGTCGTCTGACTCGTCGTCTCCATGTGCCCGGACGCCTCCTCGTTCTCGCCGGACCAGCCCGGCCCGCCCCCCTTCGGGCGTACTCGTCCGGTCCGCACAACAACTCGGCAGCATAGCCACACCGCTCCGAACAGCAGTGAAACCGCCCGGCGCGTGGGGCGCACAGAGGGCGGGTTCAGGCCGTGCACGACCCGAGCGGAGTATGAGAAGCGTCACGTACGAGCGGTGTCCCGCCCGCGTGTTCGTACGGGTCAGGTGGCGTCCGCGTCGTAGGGCGGGCGCTCGTCGCGGGGGTTCTCGGGCTTCTTCGTCATGTCGATCGCGCCGCCTGCGGAACCCGAGGTTCCCGAGGCGGAGGACGACGAGGACGATTCCGCGTCACGGCCGTGGACGGCGTCGGTGACCTCGGCCATTTCCTTCTTCAGGTCGAAGCCGTTGCGGATCTCCTTCAGCCCCAGCTCGTCGTTGTCCATCTGCTTGCGGATGAACGTCTTGGGGTTGAGGTCCTCGAATTCGAAGTCCTTGAACTCCGGGCCCAGTTCCTGCCGGATGTCCTGCTTGGCACTCTCCGAGAACTCGCGGATCTTGCGAATCGTCCGCGTGGCGTCCTGGATGAGCTTCGGGAGCTTGTCCGGACCGAAGACGAGCACGGCGAGGACAATGAGCGTCACCAGCTCGAGCGGTCCTATGTCATTGAACACCTGAAGCTCCTTGCGATGTCCTCGGTCGGCTCCACGGTACCCGGCGATCCGCTACGACCGGTACTGTCCCGAGGCCTCCGAATGCGTGTGGGCGTGCGGTTTTCCGGGTTGTTTGCCTTGTCAGGACCCGTGTGGGTGGTGACACGGGTCACGCTGAGAGGTTTCTGTGAGTCTCGGCCCCGCTCAGCCGCCGCTCGACGAGCCCAGCGTCAGCGAGATCGAGATCTCCTTTCCGCCGCGCTCCAAGGTCAGCTGCAGCCGGTCGCCGGGGCGGTGGGCGCGGGTCCTGACGATGAGTTCCTCACCGGAGTGGACGCGCTGGCCGTTGACCTCGGTGATGACGTCGCCCGACTTGATGCCGGCCTTGGCGCCGGGGCCGCCGCCGGTGACCGCGGGACCGCCGTCGCTGCCCTTGGCTCCGACGCGGGCTCCGTCGCCGGTGTAGTCCATGTCGAGCGTGACCCCGATGACGGGGTGGGTCGCCCTGCCCGTGTTGATCAGCTCCTCGGCGACGCGCTTGGCCTGGTTGACCGGGATGGCGAAGCCGAGGCCGATGGAGCCGGCCTGGCCGCCGTCGAGGTCGGAGCCGCTGTCGGCGGAACGGATCGCGGAGTTGATGCCGACGACACGGCCCTGGGCGTCGAGGAGCGGGCCGCCGGAGTTGCCGGGGTTGATGGGCGCGTCGGTCTGCAAGGCGTCGACGTACGACACGTCGCTCCCGTCGCCGCTCTCACCGCCGGCCGTGATCGGCCGCTCCTTGGCGCTGACAATGCCGGAGGTGACCGTGCCCGCCAGGTCGAACGGGGCGCCGATGGCCACGACAGGGTCGCCGACCTGGACGTTGTCGGAGTTGCCGAGCGGCAGGGGGGCGAGGTCGCTGCCGCCGGTGACCTTGACGACGGCGAGGTCGTAGCCGCCGTCCCGTCCGACGACGGTGGCCTTCGCGGTGTCGCCGCTGTGGAAGGTCACGGATATCTCGCCGTCATCGCCCGCGGGTTCGACGACGTGGTTGTTGGTGAGGATGTGACCGCGATCGTCGAGCACGAACCCGGTGCCGGTGCCCTGCTCCTCGCTGCCGCTCACATGCAGCGTCACGACACTCGGCAGGGCACGCGCGGCGATCCCCGCGACACTGTCCGGCGCCCGCCCGGCGGACTCACTGCCTGCCTGCGGCAGTTCCACGTCCCCCACGCCCCCGGTGCGCTCCAGATACGCCCCCACGGCACCACCGACCCCACCGGACACGAGGGCGAGCAACAGGGCACCGACGAGGAGCGCCTGCCTCCCGCGCCTGCGGCTCGGCTCACCGATGACGCCTGCGACGCCGTTCTGCTGGAGGGAGGCGGTGGGGTGGGGCGTGCGGGACCAGGGGTCGTAGTTCTGCCAGGGATTGGCGGGGGCTGGGGTGTCCGCCGCCGGGGCCGCCGGGGCCGGGGCGGCCTGGCTGGCTGTGCCGGGCACCGAAGGTGGTGTCCGGGCGGGGATGGCGGGCGGCGCCGCCGTGACGGTTGCGCTGAGGGCCGGGGTCGGCGCGGGGGTGGGTTCGGTGACGGACGGGGGCGGGGGTACCGGAGGCGCGGGTGCGGTGTGCGCTGCGGCCTCGGTGCCGGTCGCCGGGGCGGGTGCACCGGGCGCGGGCATCGGCACGCCGTGCGCCGGCGGGGCTGGGGGCGGTACGGCCGTCCCGTGCGCGGGCGTGGTCGCCGGGTGCTGGACGGGCGGAGCGGGCGCCCAGGGGCCGGGCTCGCCGTAGGGCGGGGTGCTGTAGGGGTCGGGGTCGTGCAGGGGCTTGGGGCGCTCGGTGTCGTCAGCAGCTCCGACTGCCGTGACCGTCACGTCGGCGTCCGGGACGGACACGAGTGCTCCGGTCGGCCGCGCCAGCTCGAAGTCCCCTTCAGTCGAAGCCGCGTCGCCGTCACCGTCACCGTCGCCGTCCACGCGCGCAACAGGCCGGGCCAGTACGAAGTCCGTCTCGGCGGAAGCCCCGTCGTCGCCACTGCCGCTCACCGCAGGCCGAAGCTCGAAGTCCCCCTCCGTCGAGGCCCCGTCGTCGACTGCTGCCTCCACGGGCCGCGCCAGCTCGAAGTCGCCCTCGGCCGAAGTCCCACCACGCCCGTCGCTCGCCGCAGGCCGCGCCAGCTCGAAGTCCCCGTCGGTGTCGGCGCCGTGGCCCCGTGCACCGGCATCTCCGGCAGCCCCGGCCGGTCTCGCCGGCTCGCTGAAGTCCTCCGGCGTCGGAGCCGCCCCCGCCTGCTCGGCCGAAGGCCCCTGCGGTCGAGGTCGGTTCCACCACTTCGCCTTCGCGGGCTTCCCCTCGTTCATGCTCTGCTTCCTGCTCACTGCTGACCCGATGCTCGAATAGGCCGCTCCGCTCCTGGCCGCATCCGAACGGACACGGCCGGCGTCCGGCTGGGCAGCCTCAGCCGATCGGTCGCCACCCCGCAGCCCATGTGCCGGCTGTCCAAGGAACCCGGCCCGAACGGTGCCGCGCCAACGGCAGCGGCTACATGCGATCCCTGGCTTCCCGGCAGGCCGCCACCGGGGCGTCCCGGCGCCCGAATGCCTACACGACTCTGCGCTGTCGCACTCAGGTTCCCCCCAGGAAACCGGCGACTTCGTGCTACCCCCCATCCGGCACGCGGCGTCAACGGCGGCCGCAGTCCATCCACTCCACGCCCGGCCCACAGGCACGACGCGCGGCCCACCCTGGATTCAATCAGGTTCGTGGGCCGCTGCGCAGAGGCCGGGTCAGCGGCCGGTGGCCGGAGGGGCGGAGGGGGATGAGGTCACGTCGGGCAGGGGTGCGGTGAGCAGGTCGGGGGCAGCCGTGATCGCGGCGGTCGTGGCCCACGAGGTCAGGGCGAGCGGCGGGGTCGCGCTGAGCGGGCGTATCAGCGGGGACATGGCGGCCGCGCCGGCCACCACGGGCGCGGCGAGGGTGTGTATGTCCGCGTCGGCGGGCTGGGCCGCCATGCCGGGCAGGAGGGGAGCCGCGACCTCGGTCGGGGCCACGGGGGTGTCGGGCGTCTGCGCGCCCTGACCCTGCGCCAGCAGGGGGCCCACGGCGCGGCGGCGCTGGTTCTCCGGTGTCGTCGTGGCGCCCGTGCCCTGGGTCCGCGTCGGCGTCACGTTGCTGCCGGCCCCCGAGCCGCCGCGCGCTTCCGCGTCGGTCGGCGCGCTGGTCGTGACGCCGCCCAGCGAGATGGCCGCCAGCGACACCGCGCCCGCCGCGACCAACGCGAACCTCATACGGGAGGAAGCGCGATCGGCGTCATGACGGCCCACGGGGTGGGTGCGGAAGCCGCGGTCGGAGGCGGGGAGCGCCGGTACGGCGTGCGAACGCGACGGGACGTATCCGAACTCGAAGCGGTCCTCCCGGTTCACTCCGAAGGCCCCGGCGCCCGGCCGTCCGGACAGTCCGCCGAACCCTCCCCCGCCCAGCGGCGAGCCGCCGCCGTCCAGGTCACCTCCCCCGGGGAGGCCCTGAAGACGGGCCAGGAAACTCTCGGAGGGAGGCGGCGGGGCCGCCTCCGCGAAGACGTTCTTCAGTCGGCGCTGGGCGTCGGCCTCCGACTTGCACCTGGCGCAGGTCGCCAGGTGGGCCAGGACGCGCTCGCGCGTCTCATGACCGAGCTCTCCGTCGACGAGCGCGGAGAGTCGGTCGCCAAGGTGCTGCTCGGCGAGGAGCCGTTCGGCGGGGTTGGGTCGAGTGCCACTCACGCGGTCGCGCCCCCTCCCCCCAGTGCAGGCACGCGCGGCACGAAGGAGCGGCGCTCGGCACGCGCCTCCGGCGAACGGTGCGCGAGGGCCTTGCGCAGCTGGGAACGGCCACGGTGGATACGGGACCGGACGGTGCCGAGCTTGACGCCGAGGGTCGCGGCGATCTCCTCGTACGACAGTCCTTCGATGTCGCACAGGACGACCGCGGCGCGGAACTCGGGCGCGAGCGTGTCGAGGGCCTGCTGGACGTCGGCGTCGAAGTGCGCGTCGTTGAAGACCTGCTGGGGCGTGGGCTCCTTGCTGGGCAGCCGCTCGGCGGCGTCGTCGCCCAGCGCGTCGAAGCGGATGCGCTGCTTGCGACGGACCATGTCCAGGAAGAGGTTGGTGGTGATGCGGTGCAGCCAGCCCTCGAAGGTGCCCGGCGTGTACGTCGACAGGGAGCGGAAGACGCGGACGAAGACCTCCTGCGTCAGGTCCTCGGCGTCGTGCTGGTTGCCGGTGAGGCGGTACGCCAGGCGGTAGACGCGGCCGCTGTGCGTGCTGACGATCTCCTCCCAGGTGGGCGGAGTCCACGCCTGCCCGTCCGCGTCGGTGGAGAAGGTCGCGGTCTGGGCGTAGTCGTCGGCGTGGCTGTGGTCAGCGGTGTCGTTCACGGATTTCGGCCTACCCGCCGATCCGAGAAAGCGCCGGAGCACTCCTCCCCGATCCACAGGCGCAGCCGCACCTCCCCTATCGGCTCTGGTGGTGTCCAGTGGAGCCCCTACCATAGCCACCTCGCCCGTTAGCTCCGGATAAGCGGTTTTACGAGAATTTGATCTGGGCTGACACGGCTGGTGCGCCTGCGTCAGCACTTGCTCTCGGCCCTGCTCGTCGTCGTGATCCAACTGTGTCCCCCCGCTCGTCTTCCCACCCCTCTAAACGCGCGGTCCCATCTGCGGGTTCCCGGCCGCAACGGATACAGTCACGCCCAGGCAACCACGGGGACAGGAGAGGCTCATTACCGGCAACCGGCAGACGAGCTGGGCGTTCGCCGACGCCTACGTCGCCGAGGACGACGTCCTGCGCTGGGCCCGTGACCGGGCCCGTGAAGCGGGGCTGCGCTCGGTGTCGCCCGGCACGGGTGCCGCGCTGCGGATGCTCGCCGCCACCGTGGACGCCAAGGCGGTCGCGGAGATCGGCACCGGTACCGGCGTCTCCGGCATCCACCTCCTGCACGGTATGCGTCCGGACGGCGTGCTGACCACGGTCGACCCGGAGCCCGAGCACCAGCAGTTCGCCCGCCAGGCCTTCCGGGCCGCGGGCTTCGCCAGCAACCGCGCCCGCTTCATCCCGGGCCGCGCCCTGGACGTCCTGCCCCGCCTCGCCGACGCCGGTTACGACCTCGTCTTCTGCGACGGCGACCGGCTGGAGTTCCTCGACTATCTCGCTGAATCGTTGCGCCTGCTGCGTGCGGGCGGCCTCGTCGTGTTCGAGGGCGTGTTCGCCAACGGCCGCACGGTCGACTCGGGCCCGCAGCCCACCGAGGTCATACGGATCCGGGAGCTGCTGCGCGCGGTGCGCGAGAGCCAGGAACTGGTGCCGTCGCTGCTGCCGGTGGGCGACGGGCTGCTGTGCGCGGTCAAGCGCTGACCGCCTGACCGGCCGCCACGCAGGCCTTGTCCCTGCCGGGAATAGCCACCGGACCTACCGGGAAGACTGGCGGACGAGCCGGGGAAAATCGCAGACGTACCGGGAAAACCAGCGACCCCGGCACCATGTGCGATGCCGGGGTCGCCGAAAGGGTAGGGTCGCTGCCGCGTCAGCCGACGACCTTCTTGAGGGCATCGCCGAGCGCGTCGGCCTCGTCCGGGGTCAGCTCGACGACGAGCCGACCGCCGCCTTCGAGCGGAACGCGCATGACGATGCCCCGCCCCTCCTTGGTCACCTCGAGCGGGCCATCGCCCGTTCGCGGCTTCATGGCCGCCATGCTCGTTCCCCTTCCTGAAACCAGCTCATCGTCAAAGCCGACGGCCCCATGGAGGGCACGCGCGTCAGATAGGGGACACGCGACACCGGCATCGAACACATTGCTTCCAAGCCATTATCCCGCATCTCAGGACCCGATGACCAACATCAGTCGGCATCGCTTGGGCAACGCGCGCGAGCAAAACCACTCAATTCGGCGATGTGACTGCGATACTGCTCCGCCGCACGCGCTTCGGCCGAACGGAACGGGACGTAAATTCTTTGACGCAGGTCACACGTCCGGTCGGGGCCGTTGTCAGTGATCTCCGCCATGCTGTCCTTCAGACAGGTGCGTACCGACGAGTACGCCCGAGCCGTCACACCGGAGGGGATACGCCATGGCCGACACCGTGCTCTACGAGGTGAGCGAGGGGCTCGCGACGATCACGCTGAACCGCCCCGAGGCGATGAACGCGCTGAACGTCGAGACCAAGGTCGCCCTGCGGGACGCGGTCCAGGCTGCTGCGGGCGACGACGCCGTTCGCGCCGTGCTGCTGACCGCGGCCGGGGAGCGGGCGTTCTGCGTGGGGCAGGACCTCAAGGAGCACATCGGGTTGCTGATGTCGGACCGGGAGACCGGGTCGGGGCAGACGATGAGCACCGTGCGGGAGCACTACAACCCGATCGTGCGGGCACTGGCCGGGATGTCGAAGCCGGTGGTGGCCGGGGTGAACGGCGTCGCTGCCGGGGCCGGCTTCGGGTTCGCGCTCGCTGCGGACTATCGGGTGGTGGCGGACACGGCGGCCTTCAACACGTCCTTCGCGGGGGTCGCGCTGACCGCCGACTCCGGGATCTCGTGGACGCTGCCGCGGGTCGTCGGACCGGGCCGCGCGGCCGACCTGCTGCTCTTCCCGCGCAACATCAAGGCTCAGGAGGCGTACGAGCTGGGGATCGCGAACCGGCTGGTGCCCGCCGCGGAGCTGCGGGCCGAGGCCGAGAAGGTTGCGCGGGCCCTCGCCGAGGGGCCGACGGTTGCTTACGGGGCGCTCAAGGAGGCGGTGGCGTTCGGGCTGTCGCACTCGCTCGAGGAGACCCTGGAGAAGGAGGACGACCTGCAGACGCGGGCCGGGTCTTCCGAGGACCATGCGATCGCGGTGCAGGCCTTCGTCAACAAGGAGAAGCCGAAGTACCTGGGCCGCTGACGTCGGGACGGTAGCGCCGTCGGGGACCGCGGGCCCGTGGGGGCCGGTCGCGCCCACGCGGCGGAGCCGCACATCGATGCGGCCCCGCGCTCCTAGACGGCGCTTCTCGCGACGCAGGTCTCCAAGTGATCGTCGACCAAACCGCACGCCTGCATCAACGCGTAGGCCGTCGTCGGTCCCACGAAGCGCAGGCCCCTCTTCTTCAGGGCCTTGGACAGGGCCGTCGACTCCGGAGTGACCGCCGGGACGTCCGCCAAGGTCTTCGGGGCCGGGCGGGTGGCCGGGTCGGGGGCGTGGGACCAGATCAGGTCGTCCAGGTCGCCGGGGGTCCACTCGGCCAGCGCGCGTGCGTTGGCCATGGTCGCGTCGATCTTCGCGCGGTTGCGGATGATGCCCGCGTCCGCGAGGAGGCGGTCCCTGTCGGCGTCCGTGAAGGTCGCGACCTTGGCGATCTCGAAGTCCGCGAAGGCGGCGCGGAAGCCCTCACGCCGCCGCAGGATCGTGATCCAGGACAGGCCCGACTGGAAGGCCTCCAGGCTGAGGCGTTCGTAGAGGGCGTCGTCGCCGTGGACCGGGCGGCCCCACTCCTGGTCGTGATACGTCACGTAGTCCGGGGTGGACAGGGCCCAGGGGCAGCGCAGGGCACCGTCCGGGCCGGCGAGGGCCGTGCCGTCACTCACTGCTGGTCCTCCTGGGAGGGCTTGTCCATCGACACATGGCCGGCCGAGGCCTGCGCGCCGGACAGCGCGGACTCCAGGTCGGCGATGCGGGCGTCGCGCTCGGCGAGCTCGGCACCGAGGCGGCTGAGGGCGTCGTCGACGTCGGCCATGCGGTAGCCGCGTGCGGCGAGCGGGAAGCGGAGGGTCTCGATGTCCGCGCGGTCGAGCGGGCGGTCCGGCGGCAGCAGATCCTGCAGACGCTCGGGCGCCGCCTCGGGCAGCGGGCCGTCGCTCTCGCCGCCGCCCACCACGGCGAGTGTCACCGCGGCGACCACGACGGCCAGCGCGACGACCAGGAACAAGAACATAACCATCGCTGCGGCCCCCACGGTCGGTTTATGCGAGCGGTCGAGTGTGTCAGGGTCCGATCGTGCCATGCGACTCTGACAGCTAGGGTCGCAGGCGGCCCAAAGGGCGGTACGTACCAGGACACACAAGGAGAGGTCACAGGGGATGCTCAGGCTGGGCAGGCGTGAGTTCGACACGCACGAGCCGGTGATCATGGCGATCGTGAACCGGACCCCGGACTCCTTCTACGACCAAGGGGCGACGTTCCGCGACGAGCCCGCCCTCGCGCGCGTGGAGCAGGCCGTGGCGGAGGGGGCGGCCATCATCGACATCGGTGGGGTCAAGGCCGGGCCCGGCGAAGAGGTGACGGCCGAGGAGGAGGCGCGGCGGACGGTCGGGTTCGTGGCCGAGGTGCGGCGGCGCTTTCCGGATGTCGTGATCAGCGTCGACACCTGGCGGGCCTCCGTCGGGGCGGCGGTGTGCGAGGCCGGGGCGGATCTGCTGAACGACGCGTGGGGTGGCGTGGATCCGGAGCTGGCGGAGGTCGCCGCTCGGTACGGGGCGGGGCTGGTGTGTACGCATGCCGGGGGTGCGGAGCCTCGTACTCGGCCGCATCGGGTGACGTACGACGACGTCATGGCGGACATTCTGCGGGTGACCGTGGGGCTGGCCGAGCGGGCGTTGGCGCTGGGGGTGCCGCGGGAGTCGATCCTGATCGATCCGGGGCACGACTTCGGGAAGAGCACGCGGCACAGTCTTGAGGCGACACGGCGGCTCGGGGAGATGGTGGAGACGGGCTGGCCCGTGCTGGTGTCGCTGTCCAACAAGGACTTTGTCGGGGAGACGTTGGACAGGCCGGTGAAGGAGCGGGTGGTGGGGACGTTGGCCACGACCGCGGTGTCGGCGTGGTTGGGGGCGCAGGTGTATCGGGTGCACGAGGTGGCGGAGACGCGGCAGGTGTTGGACATGGTGGCGTCGATCGCGGGGTGGCGGGCTCCGGCGGTGGCGCGGCGGGGCTTGGCATAGCGTTCCCGCCCCCGCCGCCCGCACCCCTCAAGTCCCGCCTCTCGGGGGACCGGGACGGGTGATGGGTGGGCAAGGGGCCTCGCCCACCCACTCGTACCCGCCCGGGACGACGGCTGAAGCCCGGCGCTAGCGCCCCGCCTCCTTCGAGACCAGCGCCACCGCCTCGTCCACGTCATCCGTGACGTGGAACAGGAGCAGGTCCTTCTCCGAGGCCTTGCCCTGGGCCACCAGGGTGTTCTTCAGCCAGTCCACCAGGCCACCCCAGTACTCGGTGCCGAAGAGGACGATCGGGAAGCGGGTGACCTTCTGGGTCTGGACGAGGGTGAGGGCCTCGAAGAGTTCGTCGAGGGTGCCGAGGCCGCCGGGGAGGACCACGAAGCCCTGGGCGTACTTGACGAACATCATCTTGCGGACGAAGAAGTACCGGAAGTTCAGGCCGATGTCGACGTAAGGGTTGAGCCCCTGCTCGAAGGGGAGCTCGATACCGAGGCCGACCGAGACGCCCTTCGCCTCGCAGGCGCCCTTGTTCGCCGCTTCCATGGCACCGGGGCCACCGCCGGTGATCACCGCGAAGCCGGCCTCGACCAGGCCCCGGCCGAGGCGGACCCCGGCGTCGTACTCGGGAGAGTCGGCCGGTGTGCGGGCGGAGCCGAACACGCTGATCGCGGGCGGGAGTTCGGCGAGGGTGCCGAAGCCCTCGATGAACTCCGACTGGATGCGCAGGACTCGCCAGGGGTCCGTGTGGACCCAGTCGGAGGGCCCGCCCGCATCCAGCAGGCGCTGGTCGGTCGTGCTCGCCGTCACCTGGCCCCGCCTGCGGATCACCGGTCCCAGACGCTGCTCCGACGGTGGCTGCTTCTTCCCCTCGGGGTTGCCTGTAGCCATGTACGCTCCCTCCGCTGCGGGGCCTGCGGTCTTGCAGGTCGTGCAGATGTTGCAGGTCTTTCCACTCAGCGTAGATCCACGCGGGTTACGGACGGGGGACGTGTGCATGTCCGCCATGAAGCGCCGTACCGGCGATCCCCGGGCGCACTCTCACCTCTCGTCCACCCTCGCTGCTACGCCGTGAGCCACGCCCTCAGCCGCTGCTCCCCCGCCAGGATCTTCGCCGTCTCCACCCGTTCGTCCCGCTTGTGCGCCAAGTGCGGATTGCCGGGGCCGTAGTTGACCGCCGGGATGCCGAGGGAGGAGAAACGGGAGACGTCCGTCCAGCCGTACTTGGGGCGCGCGGTGCCGCCTACCGCGGCCATGAACGCCGCTGCCGCGGGGTGGGAGAGCCCGGGGAGCGCGCCGCCGCTGTGGTCGTCCACGACGAACTCCTCGACCCCGCAGTCGGCGAAGACCTCGCGGACGTGCGCGATGGCCTCCTCCTCGGTGCGGTCGGGGGCGTAGCGGAAGTTGACGGTCACGACGCATTCGTCCGGGATGACATTGCCCGCCACGCCGCCCGAGATGCCGACCGCGTTCAGGCCCTCGCGGTACTCCAGGCCGTCGATCAGCGGGTAACGGGGTTCGTACGTCGCCAGGCGCGCCAGGATCGGGGCCGCCGCGTGGATCGCGTTCGAGCCCATCCAGCCGCGCGCGGAGTGGGCACGCTCGCCCTTCGTCTTGAGGAGCACCCTGAGCGTGCCCTGGCAGCCGCCCTCGACCTCGCCGTCCGACGGCTCCAGCAGGACCGCGAAGTCGCCCTCCAGCCACTCCGGACGGGCCTCGGACACGTGCTTGAGGCCGTTGAGGTCCGCGGTGACCTCTTCGTTGTCGTAGAAGACGAAGGTCAGGTCGCGGTTGGGGGCCAGGACCGTCTCGGCGATGCGGAGCTGGACCGCGACGCCCGACTTCATGTCGCAGGTGCCGCAGCCCCACAGGACGCCGTCCTCGTCGAGCCGTGACGGGACGTTGTCCGCGATCGGCACCGTGTCGATGTGGCCGGCGAGGATCACGCGCTCCGGCCGACCCAGGTTGGTCCGCGCCACGACGTTGTTGCCGTACCGGTCGACCGTCAGATGCGGCAGCGCGCGCAGGGCGGCCTCGATCGCGTCCGCGAGGGGCTGTTCCGTGCCGCTGACGGAGGGGAAGTCGACGAGCTGCGCGGTGAGCTTCGCGGCGTCCTGCGTGAGGTCAAGGGAGGTGTCGGCCATGGTGCCGACCCTAACGCGCCGGACCGTCGGGCCGTCCGCCCACTTTCCTCACTCGCCCCATACCCCTCGGTAACCTCAGCTACCTTGTAGGGCGTGCCAGAGCCGTACCCCACCTCCACACGTCGTGGCCGCCTCCTGCGTCGCGGGGCGGCCTTCCTGGTCCTGCTCGCCGTCGCGGGCTACCTCGCGGTGCAGTACGTCACCGGCGGCACGGGTGAACCGGGCTGCGCGGTCGCCTCCGGCGACGGTGACGGGGCGAGGTACGAGTTCACGCCGGAGCAGGCGGTGAACGCGGCGACGATCGCCGCCGTCGGCACCGGCCGCGGGCTGCCCGAGCGCGCCGTGACGATCGCTCTCGCGACCGCCCTCCAGGAGTCGGCGCTGCGCAACATCACCCACGGCGACCGTGACTCGCTGGGCCTGTTCCAGCAGCGGCCCTCGATGGGCTGGGGCACCGAGGAGGAGATCATGGACCCGATCTACTCGTCGGGGGAGTTCTACCAGCACCTGGTCAAGGTCCGCGGATACCTGGAGATGCCGCTCACCGTGGCCGCGCAGCACGTCCAGCGCAGCGGCTTTCCGGACGCGTACGCCAAGCACGAGCCGGACGCGACGCTGCTCGCGGCCGCCCTCACCGGGCGTTCGGCGGCCACGCTGACCTGCGAGGGACGCCCGGGCGTCGCGCGAGCCACGGGCCCGGACGGCGTGCGGGCCGCGCTCGTACGGGACTTCGGACGGGACGCCCTCCAGCCGGCCTCGGCCGAGGTCGCCGCCGAGGACGCCACACCCACGCCCACCGCGACCGCGGGCGGGAGCGACGGGCGGACCGTCGTGCTCCCCGTGACGGCCGACGGAGGTTCCGGCGCCGGGCGCGGGGTCCGCGAGCGCGGCTGGCAGTTGGCCCACTGGGCCGTGGCCAACGCCTCCGAACTGCACATCAAGCGGGTCTCGTACGCCGGGCGGGAGTGGACCGCCGGGAACACCGACAGCCGGTGGCGTCCGCTCGCGGGGCAGGACGCCTCGGGGGCGCGGAGCGGGCCGGACTCGGTCCGGATCACGACCATGCCGTAACAGCTGGCGACCAGTACACGCCGACTGCTACGCGCAGGCGTTCGGCCGATCACTCCCGAGGGTCACCCGAGGTGTCGGTCGGCGGTGCTGTGGGCAGGTTTTCGCGCGGACACCCTCGCATCCGTCAAAGGCCTTGAGAATCAAGGGCTGTAAGGATTCGGCAGGGTTTCGGGCGGCATAAGTTTTGCCCCGTTTTATCCGCAGGCGATAATGCGACGCATTGCCAACTCTTTACGTTGCGCCGCCGCAACCTTCGAGGGCTTCGAGCGGTAGTCACTGCGTCCGAGCCCGGAGATCAACAGCCAGTCGGTCAACTGCCGGGCGTGGTCGGACACTTCATCGTTCTCATCCGACATAACCGTCGAAGGAGCATCATGTCCCTCCCCCTGACCCGCCGGATCGCCCGTGCCGCGCTGCTCGTCGCTGCGGGAGCGGCTGCCGGGGTCGGTGCGGCCGGCTCCGCCAGCGCGGCCCCCGAACTGCCCGACGCCTCCAAGGTCGGCGGGCTGACCGCCCTGGACGGCGCGAGCGTCGTCGACGGCGCGGCCACGAACGCCACCGGGCTCGCGGGTGGCGCGGTCGACACCGCGGTCGACAACGCGCTGCCGACCGCGACGAAGGCCAGTGGCAAGGTGACCAAGACCGGCGGCAAGGCCGCGAAGAAGGCGGTGCCGACGGCGACCAAGGCCGGCAGCAAGGTCACGAAGAAGGCGACGCCCGCGGCTCAGGAGACCGCGGGCGGTGTCGCCGGGTCGGTCGGGACCGTCCTCGGTGACGCGGCTGGGAGTGGCGTGCCGGCGACCGGCTCGCTGCCGGTGCAGGGGCTTCCGCTCGGCTGACGGTCGGCGTGCGCCCGGCTTGAGCCGGCGGGGTTCAGGGAATTTCCCTGGGCCCCGTCGGCTTTTGCGTGCCTGCGACGGTACGTCGGCCAGGGCCGGGGCGTGTTCGGTGGGCTGCCGTTCGACCGCGGGCCTACGTCAGGCGCTGGACCGCTGCCCTCACGCGTTCGTCCGTTGCTGTGAAGGCGACTCGGACGTGGTGGGCGCCCGCCTCGCCGTAGAAGTCGCCCGGGGCCACGAGAATGCCCAGGTCGGCAAGAGTGGAGACGGTCGTCCAGCAGGACTCGTCCTTGGTGGCCCAGAGGTAGAGGCTGGCCTCGCTGTGCTCGATGCGGAAGCCGTGGCGGAGCAGGGCCTCGCGCAGGGCCGTGCGGCGGGCGGCGTAGCGGTCGCGCTGGAGGCGGACGTGTTCGTCGTCGCCCAGGGCCGCTGCGGCCGCCGCCTGGGTCGGGGCCGACGTCATCATGCCGCCGTGCTTGCGGATCTGCAGGAGGGGAGACAGGACCGCGGGGTCGCCGGCCAGGAACGCGGCGCGGTAGCCGGCCAGGTTCGAGCGCTTGGAGAGGCTGTGCACCGCGACGATGCCGTCGTACGAGCCGCCGTTCACGTCCGGGTGCAGGACCGAGACCGGGTCGGCCTCCCAGCCCAGCTCCAGGTAGCACTCGTCGGAGAAGATCAGGATGCCGTGCGAGCGGGCCCAGGCCACGATCCGGGTGAGCTCGTCCTTGGACAGGACCTTGCCCGTCGGGTTCGACGGGGAGTTCAGCCAGAGGAGCTTCAGGCCGGCCGGGTCCAGGTCGGTCGGGTCGTCGTAGATCTCGTGGCCGGCGCGGGCGAGGCGGGCGCCGACCTCGTACGTCGGGTAGGCAAGGCGCGGGTGGGCGACCCTGTCGCCGGGGCCCAGGCCCAGCTGGGTGGGGAGCCAGGCGACCAGTTCCTTGGAGCCGACGATCGGCAGGACGTGCCGGTGGGTGACCTCACGGGCGCCCAGGCGGCGCTCCACCCAGCCCGTGATCGCGTCACGCAGTGCCGGGGTGCCCCAGACCGTCGGATAGCCCGGGGAGTCCGCCGCGTCGACCAGAGCCTTCTGGATCAGCTCGGGAACCGGGTCGACCGGCGTGCCGACGGAGAGGTCGACGATGCCGTCGGGGTGCGCGGCGGCCGTCTTCTTGTACGGCTCCAGCTTGTCCCAGGGGAAGGCCGGAAGGCGGTCGGAGACTGCGGACACGGGATCTCGCTCACTTTCTGGTACAGCAGATACGGCAACGCCTCGGTCCCGTACGACGATCGGGGCGATCAGGCCGTACGGGACCGAGGCGGCACGCTGTGCGGGTCGCCGGTGAGGATTACTCGGCCTGCGGCGGGAGCGCGGCGACGAACGGGTGGTCGCGCTCGATCAGACCCAGCTTGCTGGCGCCGCCGGGGGAGCCGAGCTCGTCGAAGAACTCGACGTTCGCCTTGTAGTAGTCCTTCCACTCCTCCGGAGTGTCGTCCTCGTAGAAGATCGCCTCGACCGGGCATACCGGCTCACAGGCACCACAGTCGACGCATTCGTCCGGGTGGATGTACAAGGACCGCTGGCCCTCGTAGATGCAGTCGACCGGGCACTCCTCGATGCACGCCTTGTCCTTGACGTCGACACAAGGCTGCGCGATGACGTAGGTCACGCTGTCGTTCCTCCTCGATAGGGCGCTGGCGGGCCTCCTCAGGCTCCGCCGCCTGGCGCGCGGGAGCGCGGCGTCGTCGATGCCCGCCCCTAGTATCTCCGTTCTTGGGCATGATCCGAACAGGAGGGGTGAACTGACCTGTGGAAATCTCAGCGACGGGACGCCTTGAGGTCCGTATCACCGCTGCTGACGTGGGCAAACGGGTCTCCGTACGCCGCCTGAACGATCCTGCTGCCGGGGGTGAGAAGTTCACCGACACGGTGGGTGTTCTCGCATCATGGGACGACGGTGTGCTGCTGATCACACGGAAGAGTGGCGAGACCGTCCGCATCGCGGAATCGTCGCTGGTCGCGGGGAAGGTGGTGCCCGCCGCTCCCGCGCGGCGCCGGGGGCCCGCCGCCTCGTACGAGGAACTCGCGCACGTCTCCTCGCGCGCGTGGCGGCCCGTCGAGAGCGGGCGGCTCGGCGAGTGGGAGCTGCGCGCCGCGTCCGGGTTCACCCGGCGGGCCAACTCGGTGCTGCCGCTCGGTGACCCCGGCATGCCGCTTCCCGCCGCACTGGAGGTCGTACGGCGCTGGTACGGCGACCGTGGGCTCCCCGCGTACGTCCAGACCGCGACCGGGGCCGAGGGCACGCAGGAGCTGCTGTGCGCGGAACTGGAGCGGCTCGGGTGGGTGCGTGAAGTATCTGCCGAGATGTGGATCGGGGCGCTCGCGCCGATCGCCGACCGGGACGAGGGCGCCGGAGTGGTGGTGGCCCGGGAGGCGGACGAGGCTTGGCTTGCGCGGTATCAGCGCAAGGGGGTGAGCGAGGTGGCCCTGAAGGTGCTCGGGAGCGGGCCGTCGGTGTGGTTCGCGACGGTTCCCGGTGCGAGTGGCGGTGCGCCTGCCGCGATCGGGCGCTGTGTCGTGGACGGGCGGTGGGCCGGGTTCGCCGCCGTGGAGGTCGATCCGGCGCTGCGGCGGCAGGGGCTGGCCACCCGGGTGATGGCCGCGCTGGCCCGGCAGGCCCTCGACGAGGGGGCGTCCGCGGCGTGGCTGCAGGTCGAGGCGGAGAACGAGGGCGCGCGGGAAATGTACGCCGCGATGGGGTTCGCCGCGCATCATGCCTACCACCACTATCGATCTCCGTGAGCAGTGGTACCGATCGCCGCGAAAGGGCACGAGCCAGCTATGCGTCCCCCCTACCCCCCACCGCCGGAACGCTCCGCCGAGCTGCGGCGGCGGTTCGCCGAAGAGGCGCGGTCCGAGCGGCCCGACCTGTCCATGCTGTGTCTGCTGGTGGGAGCCGAGGCGGACGGGGCGCTGGACGAGTCGGGGATGGATTCCGTGCAGGTGGAGCTGGACGCACTGGCCGGACAGCTGCCGTTCCGGCCGGGCGGGCCGAGGGCGTGGGCCGTGGCCCTGCGGGAGCTGCTCGGGGAGCGGTGCGGGTTTCGCGGCTCGGCCGCGGACTATCAGCGGCTGGAGTCATCGTTGCTGCACGAGGTGCTTGAGCGGCGGCGGGGGCTGCCGATCCTGTTGTCGGTGGTGTGGATGGAGGTGGCCCGGCGGGCGGGGGCCCCGGTGTACGGGGTCGCGCTGCCCGGGCACTTCGTCGTGGGGTTCGGGCCGACCGATGAGCAGGTGCTCGCCGATCCGTTCGACGGGGGGCGGGTGTTGACGGGGGGCGATGCGGAGCTGCTGGTGGCGGGGGCCACGGGGGCGCCGCTGGATCCGTCGATGCTGTCGCCGGCCGATCCGCTGGATGTGGTGCTGCGGATACTGAACAACGTGCGGGCCTGGGCGGCGACTCGGCCCGAGCGGTCGGATGTGGCGCTGTGGGCGGTGGAGCTGTCGCTGCTGCTGCCGTCGCATCCGGCTCGGTTGCGGTTCGAGCGTGCGCAGTTGCTGGTGCAGCGGGGGGACTTCGTCGAGGGGGCCGTGGAGTTGGAGGAGTACGCGGAGTTGATCTGTGCGGTGGATGAGGGGGCGGCGGAACAGGTGCGGGGGCAGGCTCGGGCGGCGCGGGCGATGTTGAACTAGTCCGCCTCCCCGCCGTAGGCAATTCTGCTGTCGTGCGACTGCGGGCTGGTCGTGGCTGGTCGCGCCCACGCGGCGGAGCCGCATATCGACACAGCCCCACGCCCCTGAGGGCGTTGCCCCTGGTCGGCGCTTCACAACCACCCCTTCTCCCGCGCGATCCGCACCGCCTCCGCCCTGTTCCGTACCGCCAGTTTCTGGATGGCCGTCGAGAGGTAGTTGCGGACCGTGCCCTGGGACAGGTGCAGGGACGCCGCCAGTTCGGCGTTCGTGGAGCCGTCCTCCGCCGCTCGGAGGACCTCTCGCTCGCGGTCGGTCAAGGGGTTGGCGCCCTCCGCAAGCGCCGCTGCCGCCAGGGTCGGGTCGATGACCCGTTCGCCTGCCAGGACCTTGCGTATCGCCTCGGCCAGTTGGGCCGCGGGAGCGTCCTTGACCAGGAAGGCGTCGGCGCCGGACTCCATCGCGCTGCGGAGGTAGCCGGGGCGGCCGAAGGTCGTGAGGACGACGAGCTTCACGGCCGGCAGCTCGTCGTGCAGCAGTGCCGCCGCGTCGATGCCCGTCGCGCCCGGCATCTCGATGTCCAGGAGCGCCACATCCACGTCGTGGTCGCGGGCCGCCGCCAGGACCTCGTCGCCGCGGGCCACCTGGGCGACGACCTCGATGTCCTCCTCCAGGCCGAGCAGGGCGGCCAGGGCCTCGCGGACCATCGACTGGTCCTCGGCGAGGAGGACCTTGATCGTGCGGCTCATGAACCGGATCCTACGTCCGCCGGGATCACGGCGGCCGGGACGCGGGCGATCAGGCGGAAGCCGTGCCGGGTACCGCCCGCCTGCAGGGTGCCGCCCGCCGTCTCCAGGCGTTCCGTGAGGCCGGTGAGGCCGTGGCCGGGGCCGTTGCCCTGGTCGCCGGAGCCGTCGTCCTCGACGGAGAGTTCGAGGACGGGGCCGTCGAGGGTCTGGCGGAGCAGGACCTCGACCGTGCAGCGCTGGGCGCCGCTGTGCCGTACGACGTTGGTGACCGCCTCGCGAAGCGCCCAGGCGAGGGCCGACTCGCTGTCCTCGGGGACGCCGGCGAGATCGGGCTCGGCCGGGAGTTCGGCCGTCACCCCGGCCGCTGTCAGAGCGACCCTGGCGCCTGCCAGTTCCGCCGCGAGGCGCGGGCGGCGGTAGCCCGAGACCGCCTCGCGCACGTCGACCAGGGCCTGGCGGCTGACCTGCTCGATGTCGGCGACCTGGCGGGCCGCCCTGTCGGGGTGATCGGGGAGCATACGGCCCGCGAGTTCGCTCTTGATGGTGATCAGGGAGAGGGAGTGGCCCAGCAGGTCGTGCAGGTCCCGGGCCAGGCGCAGTCTCTCCTCGTTGGCGGCCAGTTGGGCGACGGTGGCGCGGGCCTCACGCAGCGCGATCGTCGTGCGGACGAGTTCGCGTACGCCGGTCATGGCGAAGCCGCCCAGCAGGGCCGGGATCAACAGCCCGGCCAGAAAGGCCTTGCCGCCCGGTGTCGCGAACGCGATCACGGTCATCAGCGCGGACGCGGCCGGGATCGTCCAGCGCGCCATACGCAGCGGCAGGGCCGCGCCGGACGCGATGGAGACGTACACGAACAGCACCAGCCACTCCCGGCCCAGGGTCAGGGCGAGGACCGCGGACTGGGCTGCGAGGACGCCGAGCGAGGCGAGCACGACGCCGTTGCGTTCGCCTCGACCGGTGCGGAAGAGCAGCAGCATGTACCAGGTGACGAACGCGGCGAGGCCGATCCAGCCGAGCACCCGGACGCCTGTGCTGTGACCGCCGTGCAGCAGGTCGTTGGCCGGCGCGCTCAGGTACACCAGCCAGATGCCGGTCCACAGAAGCTTGACGAACCGTTGCCGGTGATTCTCCGGGCGCTGCCCCATCCCGACGCCTGTGCCGCTCACGCCTTCAACGTGTCCTTCCGGTACAGCCAGGCCGCGCCGCCCGTGAACAGGGCGAAGGAGACGACGAGGACGACGAGGTCCTTCGCGTGCGGGGCCTGGCTCTGCTCGATGGCCTGCCCCAGGGCAGCGTACGCGTGCGTGGGCACCCAGGCGGCGATGTCCTGGAGCCACTGCGGGAAGGTCGTCGTGGGCATCCACAGGCCGCCGAGCAGGGACAGCCCGAAGTAGATGATCATCGTGATCGGGCGTACCGCGTCACCCGTCGCGGAGTATCCGATCGCCACCCCGAGCGCGGCGAAGACCAGGCTCCCGGCCCAGATCGCACCGGTGAGGGCGAGCCACTGCCAGGGGTCCAGCCGTACGTCCTTCACGACGGCGGCGACGACGAAGATGACGACGATCGACGGCAGGCTGACCACCGCAGCGCTCGCGGTCTTGGCCAGCACATACCCGCGGCCCGGCAGGGTGGTCAGCCGCAGCTGCCGTACCCAGCCGCTCTCGCGCTCCTTGGCGATGCGCTCGCTGTTGCCCATCAGGACGGCCGTCAGCGCGCCGAAGGAGGCCATGGAGACCATCATGTACGTCGGCAGGGTCAGGCCGGTGCCGTCGACCTCGGTCGTGCTGTCGGCGCTGCCCGCGATCAGCAGGAACAGCATCGACGGGTAGAGCACCGAGAAGAACAGGAACTTGCGGTTGCGCAGGGCGCGGGTGAGTTCCAGCCGGATCAAGGCCTTCATGACGTACGTGCCTCCTCGGCGGTGGTGATGGCGACGAACGCCTGCTCGAGTCCGAGCCCGGCGACTTCGAGGTTGCGGGGGTAGAGGCCGAGTCCGTAGAGGGCGTGGACGGTCGCGTCGGCGTCGGAGGACTGGATGCGGACGGTCCGGCCGGGCCCCGCGGCGGAGCCGCTGCTGGACACCGTGAGCGTGGTGAGGAAGGGCAGATCGCGCAGGGCGGCCTCGTCGACCGGACCGTCGGCCAGGTCGAAGGAGATCCGCCGCGCCCCGGCCTTCGCCTTGATCTCGGCCGCCGTGCCGTCGGCCAGCAGCCGGCCGCGGTGCAGGACCAGCACCCGGTCGGCGATCGCGTCGGCCTCTTCCAGGTAGTGCGTGGCGAACAGGACCGTACGGCCCTGGTCGGCCTGTTCGCGCATGGTGGCCCAGAAGGCCCGGCGGGTGGTGACGTCCATGCCGGTGGTGGGCTCGTCGAGGACGATCAGGTCGCTGTCGCCCGCGGTCGCGAGGGCGAAGCGGACGCGCTGGGACTGGCCGCCGGAGAGCTTGTCGACCTTGCGGTCGGCGATCTGCGTGATGCCCGCGCGGGCGAGCACGTCGGAGACGGGGTAGGGCCGCGGATGCAGATCGCAGGCCAGCCGCACCATCTCGGCGACCGTGACCTCGCCCATCAGCCCGCCGCTCTGCAGCATGGCCCCCACCCGACCGGCGACGATCGCCTCGCGCGGGTCGGTGCCGAAGACGCCGACCCTGCCGCCGTCGGGGCGCTTGAGGCCGAGCAGCAGATCGAGCGTGGTGGACTTGCCGGCCCCGTTCGGGCCCAGCAGGGCCACGGTCTCCCCCGGGTGCAGCGCGAGCGTGAGGCCGTCGACGGCCCGTACGTCCCCGTAGCTCTTGCTCACCTGGTCGAATCCGACCACCGGAGTCGTCGTGTTCAACGCTGTCGTTGTCATGTGCTCAAGGGTGGCCGCGCAGGCCCGGAGCCCGGCAGTGTCGGCGGTCCTGACTGCCGGATGACAGATGTCATACGACGATCAAGGGGGCACCCGGCGAGTGCCGGGTGCCCCCTTGGTCCGAGCAGCTGCGCTAACTCGGGTTGGTGTCGATGGTGACGGTGCGCTCCGCCGCCGTCTTGCCGCGCAGCGCCTTGCGCAGTGCGGAGGCGACATCCTGCGGAAGGACGTCGCGCTTGCCGCTCGCGCCGTTGATCTGCACGCCGTCGAAGGTGGCGCCGTACGCCTCCTTGAGCGCCTTGAGGTCGTACGTGTCCACGAGCTTGCCGTCGACGGCCTTGACTCCGAGGATCTTCGGCAGTGACAGGGAGCCGAACGGGATGCTGTGCGCGGCGTCCGTCTGGACCGTGACCTTGGTGGCCATCGCCGGTTCGGCGAACTCCTTCATGAACCGGTCGACCTCGGCGTTCGCGATCTTCGGCTGCTGAGTGGTCGTGGCGACCTGCACAGCGGGGGACGCACCGGTCTCCACCTGGGTGCGGTAGGCCTCCTGGACCGCCGCGGTGGACTTGGCGACGTCGATGCCCTTGCCCGCCTTGCCGTAGACGGCGACGGCCTTGCCGGAATCGAACTTGACCGTGCCCTCGGTCACCGAGCCGGAACCGCCGGAGACGTCCTGCAGGGCCGCCTGCAGCTTCTCCTCGTCGGTGGGCATGACCGGGTCGACGACCCGGTGGTTGCCGAAGAGGGAGCCGATGACCGAGACCGGGTTGTAGTCACTGGTCGCGGCCGTGCTGACCGTCTGCTGCATGTCGAACTGCAGCCCGGCCTTGTCCGGCTCCAGCGTGACGGTCTTGCCGCCCACCGACAGCTTCAGCGGCTTGTTGACCTGCTTGTCGAAGGCGTCGTTGAGCTTCTTCAGCGCCTCGTCGCGGGTGCCGCCGCCGATGTCGACGCCAAGCACGGTGGTGCCCTTGGGCACGTCGGAGTGGGCCATCAGCAGGCCGGCGCCGTAGACGCCACCGGCGAGGACGATCACGCCGCCGCCGATCAGGGCCCGCTTGCTGCGGCCCTTCTTTTTGGGCGCGCGGGACGCCGGAGTCTGCGAAGTGGCGGGTTCCGGCAGCTTCGGGGGCGTGTGCGGCCCGGGCGCGTCGGGGCCGCCCGGCCCGAACGGCCCGCTCTGGGCTCCGGAGGGGACGACGGGGATGCCGCTGGTGACGGTGTGGCCGGAGACGTTGTCGGCGACGCCGTAGTGCGGGTTGCCGGGCTCGGGGGCCGGCTTCTGCGGGGTGAGGATCGCGGTGTCGTCGCTCATCGCACCGCCGGGGCCGCGGCCCGGGACGTGCGGGGAGGCGCCGGGGCCACCGGGTCCGGCGGAGATGCCGGGGCCGCTCGAACCACCCGGGCCCGCAGGTCCGGGAGGACCACCGGGACCGGAGGGACCGCCACGGCCACTGCCGGGACCGCCGGGGCCACTTGGCCCGCCGGGCCGACCCGGGCCCGCGGAGATACCGGCACCGGCCGGGCCGCTCGGGCCGCCCGGACCGGCGGAAATACCGGAACCGCCCGGACCGCCGGGAAGACCGGCAGCACCGGGGCCGCCGAGTCCGCCGCCCGTGACCGGCGGCACCGCGGGGCCGTCGCCGGTGACCGGACCGGTCGTCGGGCCCGCGGGTCCGTGCGGGCCACCCTGGCCGCCGCGGCCGTTCGAGCCGTTGAAGTCGCTCGGGCCGCCGAAGTCGCCGGAGGCGTCGAAGCTGTTCGGGGCGTTGAAGTCGGCGGCCGGGTCGAAGCCGCCCGGCCCGCCCTGGGCGCCGTATCCGCCCGGGCCGGTCGGGCCGCCCTGGCCGCCGTAGCCGTTCGGGGCGCCCTGACCGTCCTGGCCTCCGCCGCCGTTCTCCGCGAAGTAGGGCAGGTCGTCGCGGCGCGCCTCGCCGCCGGGGCGCGCGCCGTTGCCGCCTCCCAGCGGGCCCGCCGCCAGCGCCTCGGTCACGTCGAAGGAACCGGTGCCGCCGCCGTGCCCCGGAGCCACGGGACCGCCGGTCGCACCGGGGAGCCCGGAGCCGCTCGCACCGCCGGGGCGCGAACCGCCCGGCACGCTCATCGAGCCGACGACCCCACCGGGCCGCCCGGCACCGGCGCCCGGGCCGGCGGGACCGCCCGCGCCGGGGCCCGAACCGCCGGGCAGGCCCGCACCGTTGGTGGACGTGCCGCCCTGACCGCCCTTGCCCCCCGAGGACTTGCGGGGCGCGAACCAGTCGCTCGTCTTCTCCTCCGCCTGCCCAGCGGGCGGGGCCGGGGGCTCGACGGTGCCCGTGGACATGGCGGTGGCGGCGGACGGCTTCGACGTCTCGGCGTCCGCGTTGTCGACGGGGCCGGAGCTCTCGGCGTCCGCCACGGGCTTGCGCACGACGACCGGCGGAATGGGCCGGGATCCGGGGATATTGATCCGGATCCGCGTCGTCAGCGTGGTCTCGGTCTTGCGTTCCTCCGGCTGCGCGGCCGAACGGCCCGCGTCCGCACCGCTGTCGGAAGCCATGGGGGTCCCGTACGGCGGCGTGCCCGAGGGGTATGCGGCTCCGCCGCGCCCGTTGGGTCCGGAGGACGGAGTGTCAGTTTCACGACTCAAGGCAGGTTCTCCCGGTTGGCTCCGCCGCCCATACCTCACTGCTTCGGGCGGCTCGGCGGCGCGCACCACCATACTGGCCACTTCTGGCGCGTATCCCACGACCGCCTTGGAAACCCACACGGGACTCGCACGAGAGCGGCATGGCGAAGTAGTACGTCAATTGCCAAGTCGGACGGCGTCGCCCCCCGGTTGCCGCACAGGCGCGAGGGTGGCGCAGATCACAGCCACGGCCATGCCGCCGAGCAGGAAGAGGTAGGAGGCGGCGCCTGTGCCGAAGACGAAGTCGCCTTCGGGGCGGCTGGCGGTGAGCAGGATGACGGTGATCGTCCAGCCACCGGCGGGCGCGACGGCCGCGGCCCGGCTGCCCATCGCGCGGGCGGCACCCAGGCAGAGCCCGGCCTCGCCCGCGAGTGCGAGCAGCAGGCCGCCCGGGAACCATGCGGGCTGCACCAGCGCCCCGGCCACACCGACGACCGCGCCGAGCACGAAGAGCCCGACATGAGCGAGGACCCGCAGGGCGGAGGGCCGCTTCAGCGGCTGGGCGAGCATCGAGCTCATGACGCCTCCTCGGCGGCGATACCGGCGATACCGGCGACACCGGCGAACAGATCGGACTCCGTCCGCGATGCCTGCTCCCCGCGCACCAACTCGTAGTACTCGGTCGCGAAGAGGGGCTGCGCGAGTTCGTTGGAGAGCGCGAAGTACGGCTCGGCCACGTCGATCTGCGTGGCGTGCGCCCGCATCGCGGCGGCCTTGGCGGGGGCGTGGGCGGTGCCGTCGATCACGGTGGTGATCCGCTCGTCGTCCACGACACCCGGCACGTCGCCGACGGTGGCGGCCTTGGCGAAGGGCAATCCGGGCAGGTCCGCCTGAAGTCGGGCGAAGGCCTCCTCGGCGACCGTGCGCGGGACGCGGTTCCAGTAGATCTTGGGGATCCGCCACCCGGCGTCCGCGGCCAGCTCGGCCCCGCGCATGGCGACGCGGTGGGCCTGGATGTGGTCGGGGTGGCCGTAGCCGCCGTCGGGGTCGTAGGTGACGAGGACCTGGGGGCGTACCTCCAGGATGACCTCGACGAGCTCCCGGGCCGCCTCGTCGACGTCCGCCTGCCACAGGCTCGCGGGGTCGTCGTTGTCGGCGATGCCCATCATCCCCGAGTCCTCGAAACGGCCCCTGCCGCCGAGGAGACGGAAGTCCTCGACGCCGAGCTCGCGCATCGCGGCCGTGAGCTCGGCCAGGCGGTGTTCGCCGAGCTCGGCTCCGGTGAGATGGCGCAGCCCGGGGGGAATGACCTCGCCGTGTTCGCCGAGTGTGCAGGTGACCAGGGTCACCCGGGCACCCTCGGCCGCGTACTTGGCCATCGTCGCGCCGTTGTTGATCGACTCGTCGTCCGGGTGCGCGTGCACCAGGAGCAGACGCCGGTCGGGCAGTTCCGTCATGGGCCCCACCCTACGAGGCGACACCGACAGCGCTGCCCGGCACGGCTCAGAACTTGATGCTGCCGATCATGCCCGCGATGTTCGTCGTCAGCTCGCTGATGGTGGGAGCGACGGTCGAGGACGCCAGGTAGAAGCCGAGCAGCATGCAGACCACGGCATGGCCCGCCTTCAGCCCTGATTTCTTGACCAGCAGGAAGACGACGATCGCCAGCAGCACCACCGCCGAAATCGAGAGTGCCACGGCGGCTCACCTCCAAGAATCCCAGGCGCGGGGGTCGGACTATGGGGGCAGATAAATCCATGCAGCAGCCAGCAGGTTCATACCCACTATGCGCTTGTGATCATAACTATCCGTCCGTGCGCATCGATCGGCGCACAGCCGCACAAGGGGGCGCACTGGCCAATATGGTCGGGGCATGACGACCAAGCCTGTGTCCTTCCCCCGACGGCACGCCCGCACCCAGAGGTTCACCTTCGGCGCACCGCGCGCATTCACGGTGGCGCCCGACGGTTCCCGTGTCGTGTTCCTGCGCTCCACCTCCGGTACGGATCCGGCGAGTTCGCTGTGGGTGCTCGACACGGCGGACGGCGGGGAGCGCGTGGCGGCCGACCCGCGCGCCCTCCTGGGCGGCGCCTCGGAGGACCTCTCGCCCGAGGAGCGGGCACGCCGCGAGCGCAGCCGGGAGGGCGGCGCCGGCATCGTCTCCCACGCCACCGACGCGGCCGTGGAGTTGGCGTCCTTTGCCTTGTCAGGGCGGCTTTTCACGGCCGAACTGCGGGCCGGTACGGCACGTGAACTCCCGGTCCCCGGGCCGGTGATCGACCCGCGCCCCTCCCCCGACGGGCGGCACATCGCGTACGTCACGCAGGGCGCCCTGCGAGTGGTGGGCGCCGAGGGCGAGGGCGACCGTGCGCTCGCCGAGCCGGAGTCGGACGGGGTGACCTACGGCCTGGCGGAGTTCATCGCCGCCGAGGAGATGGGGCGCTACCGGGGCTTTTGGTGGGGTCCGGAGTCGGACCTGCTGCTGGTGGCGCGGGCGGACGACACGCCGGTGCGCCGGTGGTGGATCTCCGATCCGGCACGTCCGGAGCGCGAGCCGCAGCGAGTGGCGTATCCGGCGGCGGGAACACCGAACGCGGACGTGCGGCTGTTCGTGATCGGCCTGGACGGGGTGCGTACAGAGGTCTCCTGGGACCGGGCGCGGTACCCGTATCTGGCGCGAGTGCACTGGTCAGCGGCGGGTGCACCGCTGCTGCTCGTACAGGCGCGCGACCAGCGCAGCCAGCTGTTCCTGGCCGTGGACCCGGCGACGGGGGCGACCCGGATGGTGCACGCGGACGAAGATCCACAATGGCTGGATCTTTTCCCTGGGGTCCCCTGCTGGAGCCCCGCCGGGCATCTCGTGCGCATCGCCGACGAGGGCGGCGCACGCGTGCTCACGGTGGGCGAACGGCCGCTGACCGGACCGCAGTTGCACGTCCGCGCGGTACTGGACGTCACGTCCGACGACGTGCTGATCTCGGCGTCGGCGGGCGAGGCAGCGGCCGCTCCGGAGGTCGGCGAAGTGCACGTGTACCGGGTGAACGAGCTCGGCGTGGAGCGCGTTTCACAGGAGCCGGGCGTGCACTCGGCGGTGCGCGCCGGGGGCGTGACGGTGTTGGCCTCCCACACCCTTGACCGGCCCGGGGCTCAGGTCCAGGTGCTGCGGGACGGGAAGCCGATGGCGACGGTCCGGTCGCATGCCGAAGATCCTGGTTTGTCCCCGCGCGTGACCCTCACCGAAGGGGGCGCACGCAGCATCCCGTGCGCCGTGCTCATGCCTCGGGACTACGCCGGTGACACCCCGCTGCCGGTCTTGCTGGATCCCTACGGTGGTCCGCACGCCTCCCGGGTGGTCGCCGCGCACAATGCGCACCTCACCTCGCAATGGTTCGCCGACCAGGGGTTCGCGGTGATCGTCGCGGACGGGCGCGGCACGCCGGGGCGCTCGCCCGCGTGGGAGAAGGCCGTCAAGGACGACATCGCGGCGATCGTGGTGCAGGACCAGGTCGACGCCCTGCACGCGCTCGCCGAGCGGTTCCCGCTCGATCTGACCCGTGTGGCCATCCGGGGCTGGTCCTTCGGCGGTTACCTGGCGGGGCTCGCCGCGCTGCGCCGCCCGGACGTCTTCCACGCGGCGGTGGTCGGCGCACCGGTCACCGATCTGCGCCTGTACGACACCCACTACCAGGAGCGGTACGTCGGCCATCCCGACGAGCAGCCGGAGGTCTACCGCCGCAACTCGCTGATCGACGACGCGGGCCTGGTGGACGCGGCCGAACCGCACCGCCCGATGATGATCGTCCACGGCCTCGCGGACGACAACGTCGTGGTCGCCCACTCCCTGCGCCTGTCCTCGGCCCTGCTCGCCGCGGGCCGTCCGCACGAGGTGCTGCCGCTGTCCGGCGTCACACACATGACCCCGCAGGAAGCGGTCGCGGAGAACCTGCTGCTGCTTCAGCTGGACTTCCTGCAGCGGTCGCTGGCATAGCGGTTCAAAAGCGCTCGAACTGCGTTAACACGCAGGCAACTTCACCGAAGCGGCACCGATATACGGACGGTGGAGGCTGAACAGCGTACGGCCGTGCGGGTGCCGTAAGCGGGCCGGGGTGCGCCATGTCACCCCGGCCCGTTGCCTTGCGCCGCCGCGAAATGGCACGCCGAGTCGTGCGCCTCGGGACCGCCCGGGTCCCGCAGCCCGGACGGCACCGCGAGCGCCGGCACCTGCTCGGCGCAGCGTTCCTCCGCCTTCCAGCAGCGGGTGCGGAAGCGGCAGCCGGAGGGGACGTTCGTCGGGGACGGGACGTCGCCCGCGAGGATGATGCGCGCGCGGTGTTCACGGGCCTCCGGGTCGGGGACCGGGACCGCGGAGAGCAGCGCCTGGGTGTACGGGTGCGTGGGGTGGTCGTAGATCTCGGCGTCCCGGCCGATCTCCACGATCCGTCCGAGGTACATCACCCCGACGCGGTCGGAGATGTGCCGGACGATCGACAGGTCGTGGGCGATGAAGACGCAGGACAGGTCGAACTCGTTCTGCAGGCGGTCCATCAGGTTGATGACCTGGGCCTGGACCGAGACGTCGAGCGCGGAGACGGGTTCGTCGGCGACGATGACCTCCGGGCGCAGCGCCAGCCCCCGTGCGATGCCGATGCGTTGGCGCTGGCCGCCGGAGAACTGGTGCGGGTAGCGGTTGATGTGCTCGGGGTTGAGGCCGACCACGTCCAGCAGGTCCCGCACCCGGCGGCGGCGGTCACCCTTCGGGGCGACCTCGGGGTGGATGTCGTACGGCTCTCCGATGATGTCGCCCACCGTCATGCGGGGGTTGAGGGAGGTGTACGGGTCCTGGAAGACCATCTGGATGTTGCGGCGTACGGCCTTGAGGGCGCGGCCGGACAGTCCGGTGATGTCCTCGCCCTTGTACTTGATCGAACCGGCCGTCGGCCGTTCCAGGTTGACCAGCATCCTGGCGACCGTGGACTTGCCGCAGCCGGACTCGCCTACGATGCCGAGGGTTTCACCGCGGTGGAGGGTGAAGTCGACGCCGTCGACGGCCTTGACCGCGCCGACCTGTTTCCTGAAGAGGATGCCCCGGGTGAGCGGGTAGTGCTTGACGAGCCCGGTGACCTCCAGAATCGCCTCAGCCATCCAGGCACTCCCTCCAGAAGTGGCACGCGCTGCCCCGTACCTCGGAGACCTCGTACAGCTCGGGCACGTCGGTGCGGCACATGTCGCGGGCCATGGGACAGCGGGGGTTGAAGGCGCAGCCCTGCGGGATGTTCATGAGGTTGGGGGGCAGGCCCTTGATGGCGTAGAGCTCCTGGCCCTTCTGGTCCAGGCGCGGGATCGACTCCAGCAGGCCCCTGGTGTACGGGTGGCCGGGCGCCTTGTAGATGTCGTGCACGGGTGCCGACTCCACGATGCGGCCCGCGTACATCACGGCGATCCGGTCCGCGACGTCCGCGACGACGCCGAGGTCGTGGGTGATGAGGATCAGGCCCATGCGGTACTCGCGCTGGAGCTCCGCCAGCAGATCCATGACCTGGGCCTGGACGGTGACGTCGAGGGCGGTGGTGGGCTCGTCGGCGATGATGAGCGCGGGTTCGAGGGCGAGGGCCATCGCGATCATGATGCGCTGGCGCATACCGCCGGAGAACTGGTGCGGGTACTGCTTGACGCGCTCGCGCGCGGCCGGGATGCGCACCCGGTCCATCAGCTCCACGGCCTTCGCCCGCGCGTCCTTCCTCGACATGCCGCGGTGCACCACGAACATCTCGCCGAGCTGGTCGCCGACGGTCAGCACGGGGTTCAGCGACGACAGGGCGTCCTGGAAGATCATCGCCATCTCGGCGCCGCGGACTGTGCGCCGCTGCTCATCCTTCAGCTTCAGCAGGTCCCGCCCCTGGAAGAGGATCTCGCCCCCGGTGATCCTCCCGGGCGGCGTGTCCAGAATCCCCATCACCGCCTGCGCGGTCACCGACTTCCCGGACCCGGACTCCCCGAGCACGGCAAGCGTCTCCCCCGCGTCCACGCCGTAACTCACCCCGTTGACCGCCTTGGCAACCCCGTCCCGCGTCCGGAACTCCACGTGCAGATCACGCACTTCGAGCAGCATGCCGCCGGCTCACCTCACTTTCGGATGGGGGGTGTGGGTGGCTTCGCCGCGGATGGCGCTTGGGAGGCGTCCCGGGGCGGGGGCCCGGACAGATCCTGAGGGCGTCGCACACCGCGACCCCGAGCACGACGGCGACCACCAGACGCCCGAGAGGACGTGGCGTCCGGCAGGCGCCCTGGGACTGCGGGCACCGCCACAGGACCACCTGCCCGCCGCCGTGCGCCGCGCGGTCGGTACCAGCGCCCCGCACCCGGCGGGTCGACTCCGCGTCTTTCTCCGAGGGCGTCGCACACAGCGACGCCGGGCATGACGACGACCGGGGCCGCGACCACCCGGCACCCGAGAGGAGGTGACGCACCGGCGGGCGTCCTGAGACAGCAAGTGCCCCGCGGGGTCGGCTCCCCCGCCGCCACCGGACGAGCGCGATCGGCATCACCACCCCGGGCGGGCCGCAGGCCGACTCCGTGTCGCCCTCCCGGACCCGAGCCCGCCGCAGCTCGCAAGGCCGCCGGGACCGGCGGGCCGTGTCCGAGGGACGAAGGTGGGCGCCCAGGCCGTGCCCCACGCCCACGCGCGAGGGCGCGAACCGCCCCGGAGCTTCCCTGATCGCAACCGCCACCGCGCCCTCACCTCAGCTTCGGATCGAGGGCGTCGCGGACTGCGTCGCCCAGCATGATGAAGGCCAGGACCGTGATGGCGAGGGCACCGGAGGGCCACAGGAGGGCGTGGGGGGCGTTGCGGATGTAGGGGGAGGCGGCCGAGATGTCGATGCCCCAGGAGACGCTGGGGGGCTTCAGGCCGACGCCCAGGTAGGACAGGGTCGCCTCCAGGGCGATGTACGTGCCCAGGGCGATGGTCGCGACCACGATCACCGGGGCGATGGCGTTGGGCGCGATGTGGCGCAGGAGGATGCGGGAGTTGGAGGCGCCGAGGGCGCGGGCGGCCTGGACGTAGTCGTGCTGTTTGGCGGTGATGACGGCGCCGCGCGCGATGCGGGAGATCTGCGGCCAGCCGAGCAGCACGATGAAGCCGATGACCGGCCAGATGGAGTTGCCGGTGACCACGGACAGCAGGACCAGGCCCCCGAGGATCACCGGGATGGCGAAGAAGACGTCGGTGACGCGGGAGAGGAACGAGTCCCACAGGCCGCCGAAGAAGCCGGCCAGCGCCCCGAGCACCGAGCCGAGGACCGCGACCCCGAGCGTGGCGCAGACGCCCACCGCGACGGACGTACGGGCGCCGTAGACCGTGCGCGTGTAGACGTCGCAGCCCTGGCCGTCGTAGCCGAAGGGATGGCCGGGCGCGGAACCCTGCTGGGCCTTGGCGAGGTCGCACGTGAGGGGGCTGCCGGAGGCGATCGCCGAGGGCCACAGGGAGATGAAGAGCAGGAAGAGAATGATCAGGCCCGAGACGATGAAGACGGGGTTGCGGAACAGGTCCTGCCGGGCGTCGGACCAGAGGCTGCGCGGACGTTCGTCCGCCGAGGCCGCCGATGGGTCGGGCGCCGGCGGTCCCGTGCCCTGCGGACCTCGCGGTGCCGGCCCGACCGGCGGCGGCTCCAGCGTCTGCGCCTCGCCCGCGGCCAGCTCCATCGCACCGCCCGCGCCGCTGCCGGCGATCGCCCCCTCGGACTGGAACGGCTGCTCAGGCATAGCGGATCCTCGGGTCGAGTACGGCGTACAGCAGGTCGACGACCAGGTTGCAGACGAGGAAGACGAGGACGAGGACCGTCACGAAGCCGACGACGGTCTGCGTGTTCTGGCGCAGGATGCCCTGGTAGAGCTGATAGCCGACGCCGTGGATGTTGAAGATCCGCTCGGTGACGATCGCGCCGCCCATGAGGAAGCCGATGTCGGCGCCGATGAAGGTGACGACGGGGATGAGCGAGTTGCGGAGCAGATGCCGGGTGACCACTCGGTGCCTCGGCAAGCCCTTGGCGATCGCCGTACGGACGTAGTCGGAGCGCCGGTTCTCGGCGATCGAGGTGCGGGTCAGCCGGGTCACGTACGCGAGGGAGACCGAGGCGAGGACGAGGCCCGGAATCAGCAGCTCGCCGAAGGGGGCCTGCGCGGAGACCGACGGGCGGATCCAGCCCCACTCCACCCCGAGCAGCAGCTGGAGCAGCAGACCGGTGACGAAGGTGGGGACGGAGATCACGACGAGGGTCAGGAGCAGGACGCCGGAGTCGACGGGGCGGCCCCGCCGCAGGCCGGTGACGACGCCCAGCGTGACGCCGATGAGGACCTCGAAGAGGATCGCGACGATCGTGAGCCGGAAGGTGACCGGGAAGGCCGTCGACATCAGCTCGGTGACTTCCTGGCCGTTGAACGCCGTACCGAAGTCTCCGGTGAAGACGTTCCCCATATAGGTCAGGTACTGCTGCCACACGGACTTGTCGAGGCCGAACTCCTTCCTGAGCTGAGCCGCCGTCGCCGCGTCGCACTGCCGGTCGCCGCACAGGCCCGCGACGGGGTCGCCCATCACGTTGACCATGAGGAAGATCAGCAGGGTGGCCCCGATGAACACCGGGACCATCTGCACCAGGCGCCGGACGACGTACCGCCCCATGACGGACTCAGCCGACCTTGATCTCGTTGTAGACGGGGACGCTGAACGGGTTGAGGGCCACGTTGGACAGCCGCTGCGACCAGCCGGCGCTGCCGTTCTGGTACCAGAGCGGAATGGCCGCCATGTTGTCCCGGACGACCGCCTCGGCCTTCTGGAACATCTCCACGGCCCGCGCGGGGTCGGTCTCGGCGTTCGCCGCGTCGACGAGCTTGTCGAACTCCTCGTTGGACCACTTGCCGTCGTTGGAGGAGGCGTTGGTGTAGTAGAGCGGCTGGAGGAAGTTCTGGGTGAGCGGGTAGTCCATCTGCCACCCCGCCCGGAAGGGGCCGGAGAGCTTCTGGGTCGTGCTCTTGCTGCGGAAGTCGGCGAAGGTGCCGATCGGGTTGCCGACGCAGGCCCGGTCGTTGCCCAGGGCGTTGTTGATGGAGTTGCAGACGGCGTCCACCCACAGCTTGTGGGAGCCGGTGTCCGCGTTGTAGGTGATCTTCACCTGCCCGCCGGGCAGCCCGCCGCCCTCCTCGATCAGCTTCTTCGCCGCGACCGCGTCGTACTGGCACCACTCACCGCACAGCCCCTCCTTGTAGCCGCCCTCGGCGCCCAGGACGGGTGAGGTCCAGTCGGTCGCGGGCGTGCGGGTCCCCTGGAAGATGGTCCTGGTGATCTGCTCACGGTCGATCGCCCGGGACAGCCCCTTGCGGACCTTGACCGAGCCGGCCTTGTTCCAGTCCTTGTCGTAGTGCGGGAAAGCCAGGGTCTGGATGATGCCGGCCGGGGTGTTGAGGTAGCGGTCGCCGAGGTCACCGCGGACGTTCGTCAGCTGCTGGGCCGGCACGTCGTCGACGAGGTCGAGGTTGCCGGCCATCAGGTCGGTGTAGGCCGTGTTGTTGTCCGTATAGACCTTGAGGGTGACGCCGCCGTTCAGGGCCGCGTCCGGACCCGGGTACGCGTCCCATCTCGCGAGGCTCATCTCGGAGCCCTTGGTGTACGACGCCACGGTGTACGGGCCGTTGCCGACCGGCTTGGCGAGCCAGCCGGCGTGGTCGTCGTAGAAGGCGCGCGGCAGCGGGACGAAGGCGTTGTAGCCGAGGGTGTCGGGGAAGCCGGAGAACTTCTGGCTGAGCCGGACCGTGAACGTCCTGTCGTCGACCACCTTCAGCCCGGACATGGTGTCGGCGCTCTGCTCGCCCTCGGCGGGATGGACCTTGTCGTAGCCGTCGATGTAGCTGAAGAAGTAGGCGTTCTTCTGGTTGTTCTTCAGGCTCGCCCCGTAGTTCCAGGCGTCCACGAAGGACTTGGCGGTGACCTGCTCGCCGTCGCTGAAGGTCCAGCCGTCCTTGACGGTGATCGTGTAGGTGCGCGAGTCGGTGGTCTCGATCCGCTCGGCGAGCATGTCCTCGGCCTCGCCGGTCTTCGGGTTGTACTGCTTCAGGCCCCGGAAGATCATGGAGAGCACCTTGCCGCCCTGCACCTCATTGGTGTTGGCCGGCTCCAGCGGGTTCTGCGGATCGGTCCACGACGAGCTCAGCACCTCGCCGCCGGCTCCGCTGTCACCCCCGCCTCCACAGGCCGTCGCCACGAGCGCGACCGCCATCGCACATGCGGCCCGTCCGGCGAATGTGGCTCCACGCATGGAGTGCCTCCTCTGGTACTGATCCGTTACGGGCCAATATCGAGCGAAAAGGCGCATATCGCACATGGACTCCGGCCAATGGAGCAACAGACCGTCCGAATGCCGGAGCTCGGGCCGCACCCACGGGGCGTCCGCAGGGGCCGCGCAACGCCCGCACGACGTCCGTGCGGGCGACGAAACGGACTTCTCTCATCCGGCCCAATGGATCTTCGATGTATGACGCAATGGATCTCCACCATCCGATGCCGAACCGTTGGATTACGACCGCTGGATGTACACATTTCGATACAGGAGCGTCCGCATATCGAACTCGTTGCCCGATTGGTCCAGTTAGTCCGAGTCAAGGCACAACTCAATCACGTTGCGCTACCCGCGTAGCTACGGAATGGTCAAGACAGGGTAAAGAACGTAAAGAGACAACCAAGTCGGCCGAGAATTTATTGACCTTGAATGAATTGCGTTGAAAAAGTCCGGCGTAGCCCGTAGGGGAGCGTGCCCTGCGGAGTCATCAGACCCTCCCTTGGGCCAGGAGCACCATGACCCCCCCAACTCCATCCGCGGCTGCCCCGCTTGAGGCGACTGACGAAAGCATCGACAAGTCGCCTTCGCCCTCCACCCCTAAGGGCAACGAAAGCCGCTCGCCGGGACGGCTGGCGTGGACTCGCTTCAAGCGGGACCACACGGGCGTCATATCGGCGTACATCGTGATCTTCTTCTTCGTGATCGCGCTCGCCGCTCCGCTCATTGCGAAGCTGTACGGGAAGGATCCGTACACGACGTACGCGAGCCAGCAGCCTGAGCTGCTGAACGCCTTCGCGTACCCGGCGGGTCCGAACGGCGGTATCAGCTCGGACTTCTGGTTCGGCGTGGAGCCGCAGCTCGGGCGAGACGTCTTCACCTTCCTGCTCTACGCGATCCGCACCTCGCTCGGCATCGCCGTCGCGGCCACCTTGCTCACCGTCATCCTCGGGGTGGTCATCGGCGTCACCGCGGGCTACCTCGGCGGCAGGACGGACTACTTCGTGGGCCGGGTCATCGACATCCTGCTGTCGTTCCCGTCCACCCTCTTCTTCATCGCCTTCATGCCGGTCGTGTACGGACTCTTCGTCGCTCCCGACGAGAACATCCCCACGTGGCTGCGCGCCGCCGGCCTGATCATCGTGCTCTCCGCCTTCGGCTGGGCCTCCATCGCCCGACTGCTGCGCGGGCAGGTACTCGGCCTGCGCGAGCGGGAGTTCGTCGAGGCCGCCAAGGTCACGGGCGCGTCACCGCGGCGTATCGTCTTCAAGGAGCTGCTGCCCAACCTGTGGACTCCGATCATCATCCAGTCCACGCTGATGCTCCCGGCCTTCGTCACCGCTGAGGCGGGTCTCGCCTTCCTGGGTGTCGGCATGATCGACCCGACCCCGGACTGGGGCGTCATGATCCAGCGAGGCGCCCAGTTCTACACGGAGGACCTCACCTTCATGCTCTTCCCGGGCCTGTCCATGGTGATCTTCGTGCTCGCGTTCAACCTCCTCGGTGACTCGGTGCGTGACGCACTCGACCCGAAGTCCAAGCGCTGACTCCGGCTCATTTCAGGACCACGGCGAAGTCGCCGGGTGCCGGATTCTTCTCTCATCAACCCACTTCAAGGCAGGATGCGATGTCCTTCTCGCGTAGAAACTTCCTGATCGCCACCGGCGTGGCCGCGGCGTCGACCTCGGTGCTGAGCGCCTGCAGCAGCGGCAGCGAGGGCGGCTCGCAGGACCAGGCCCCGAAGGTCACCGGCTCCAAGACCACCGAGATCCCCGTGGGCACCAAGGCCGACTCGACCGGCCCGGCCCCCGAGGTCAAGGGCGCGGTGACGGGCGGGACGATCTACTCGCTCCAGCAGTTCGACATGGACCACATGGACCCGGCGCAGATCTACGTCTCGACCGAGGGCGCCATCACCGTCCCGATCATGCGCGGTCTGACCGGCTACAAGCTGGACGACAAGGGCGGGGCCACCCTGGTCGGCGACGCCGCCACCGACGCCGGCACGATGAAGGACGGCGGCAAGACCTGGTCCTTCACCATCAAGGACGGCATCAAGTGGGAGGACGGCGCCGACCTCTCCATGGACGACGTCCGCCACACCTTCGAGCGCCTCTTCGCGAGCTTCATCACCGAGGGCCCGATCTACGTCCAGGAGTTCCTGGAGGGCGGCGACAAGTACGACGGCCCGTACGACGGCAAGAGCCTCGACTCCATCGAGATCGACGGCAAGACCATAACCTTCCGTCTCAAGGAAGCCCGCGTCGACTTCAACTACACGCTCGCGATGCGTGGTTACTCCCTGGTGCCCAAGAAGGGTGACACCAAGGAGAAGTACGACAAGAAGCCGGTCTCCTGCGGTCCGTACAAGATCGAGAGCCGCAGCATCGGCAAGTCGATGACCTTCGTGCGCAACGAGCACTGGGACGCGAAGACCGACCCGATCCGCAACGCCTACCCGGACAAGTTCGTCTTCCAGATGGGCTACGAGCTGGTCGCGTCGACCGACCGCTGGATCGCGGACCAGGGCAACGACCAGTACGCGGTGCCGATCTTCAACGAGGTCGCCCCCGAGCGCCTCGCCCAGGTCCTCACCAAGCCCGAGCTGAAGAAGCGCGTCCTCACCGCGGTCGACACGGTCACCTACTACTGGCCGATCAACATGACCCGGGTCAAGGACCTCAAGGTCCGTCAGGCCATCAACCACGCCTGGCCGCACCAGCAGCTCCAGACCATCGGCGGCGGCGCCGCGTCCCAGGAGATCGCCACCACGATCTTCGCCCCGGTGACGCCCGGTTACACCAAGTTCGACCTGTACGGCGTCGACAAGAAGCCGGGCGGCGACCCCGCGAAGGCCAAGGCCCTGCTGAAGGAGGCCGGCAAGGAGGGCTACAAGCTGGTCATCGCCTACCAGCAGTCCGACACCGCGGTGAAGACCGCCGTCGCCATCAAGAACGCGCTGGAGGCGGCCGGCTTCCAGGTCGTCAACAAGCAGGTCGACAAGTCGACGTTCTACACCCAGATCGGCAAGATCGACAACGACTTCGACCTGTTCGCCGCCGGCTGGAGCCCGGACTGGCCGGGCGGTTACTCGCAGTTCTACCCGTGCTGGAGCGGCAAGAACATCGGCGACGGCCGCAGCAACTACGCCCAGCTGGACGACCCGAGCGTCAACAAGGCCATCGACGCCGCGGGCAGGATCGCGGACGTCGAGGAGGCCAACAAGGCCTGGGGCAACGTCGACAAGATGATCATGGAGCTGGCCGCGGTCGTCCCGGACTACCACAAGATCCGGAACTACCTGCACGGCTCCAAGGTCGGCAACGTCGTCTGGGACGGCGGCAACACCTGCGTCGCGCTCACCAAGCTCTACGCCAAGAAGTAAGCGAGCACGACCCCTGGGGGCGGCCATTGCACATGGCCGCCCCTGCGGCCCACCCCCCTCTACTTCCTCCCGGCGACGGCGCCCCGTCCGGAAAGTCACGCCTCATGTTCCGCTTCCTTGTCCGCCGAGTCATCGGCGCGCTGGTCATTCTGTTGATCATCAGCGCCATCACCTTCTGGCTCTTCTACGCCGTGCCGCGTGACCCCGCGATGATGTCCTGCGGCAAGAACTGCACGCCCGAGAACCTGGCGCAGATCCGGCAGAACCTGGGCATCGACAAGCCGATCCCGGTGCAGTACTGGCTGTGGCTCGTCGGCGTCTTCGTCGGGCGCGACTACGCCAACTACGACTTCTGCAACGCACCCTGCCTCGGGTACTCCTTCGCCAACCGCGAGCCCGTCTTCGACACGATCATGGACCGTCTGCCGACGACCCTGTCGCTCGCCTTCGGCGCGGCCGTCGTCTTCCTGATCCTCGGTATCGGCGCGGGCATGCTCGCGGCGCTCAAGCAGGGCAAGTTCCTGGACAAGTTCGCCAGCTCCGCCTCGCTGCTCGGCTCCTCGCTCCAGATCTACTTCGTCGGCTACATCGCGATGTTCTTCTTCGTCGCGCAGCTCGGGTGGCTCGACCAGCCGCAGTGGACCCCGCTCTCGGAGAACCCGGCCGCCTGGTTCGGCGGGCTGCTGTTGCCCTGGCTGGTCCTCGCGATCATCTTCACTGCCAACTACACGCGTATGACCCGCTCCCAGCTCGTGGAGCAACTCAGCGAGGACTACGTCCGCACGGCACGGGCCAAGGGTCTGTCCCGGTCGAACGTGTTCTTCCGGTTTGCCTGGCGCGGCGCGATGGGCCCCATCGTCACGGTGTTCGGCATCGACCTGGGCACGCTGATCGGCGGTGCCATCATCACCGAGTCGACCTTCAGCCTCCCGGGCGTCGGCCGGCTCGCGGTGAAGTCCGTGGACCAGAGCGACCTGCCGATGCTGCTGGGTGTGACCCTGCTGGCGGCCGGCGCGATCGTCTTCGCCAACATCATCGTGGACGCCGTCTACGCCCTCATCGACCCGCGGATCCGGCTCGCCTGACCTCCGCCCCCCACTCCCGACCCCTCGCATCACCCCCTCAGGAGCGTCCCCGTGACGAGCACCGATCAGCAGCCCTTCCTCTCCGTCAAGGACCTTCAAGTCCACTTCTCCACCGAGGACGGCATCGTCAAGGCCGTCGACGGGCTCTCCTTCGACCTTGCCAAGGGCCAGACGCTCGGCATCGTGGGTGAGTCGGGATCCGGCAAGTCCGTCACCAACCTGACGATCCTGGGCCTGCACGACCCGTTCCGCACCAAGATCGACGGCGAGATCCTGCTGGACGGCAAGGAGCTGCTCACCGCATCCGAGCGGGAGCTGGAGCGGCTGCGCGGCAACAAGATGTCCATGATCTTCCAGGACGCGCTTGCCTCGCTGTCGCCGTACCACACCATCGGGACGCAGATCGGCGAGACGTACCGCAAGCACACCGGCGCCTCCAAGAAGGAGGCCCGGGCGCGGGCGATCGAGATGCTGCGGCGGGTCGGGATCCCGCAGCCGGACATGCGGGTGGACGACTACCCGCACCAGTTCTCCGGCGGTATGCGCCAGCGCGCGATGATCGCGATGGCGCTGGTCTGCGACCCCGAGCTGCTGATCGCGGACGAGCCGACCACCGCGCTCGACGTGACCGTCCAGGCGCAGATCATGGACCTGCTCAAGGACCTGCAGCAGGAGTTCGGCACGGCGATCATCTTCATCACGCACGACCTCGGTGTCATCGCCGACATCGCGGACGACGTGCTGGTGATGTACGGCGGCCGGTGCGTGGAGCGGGGCACCAAGGAGGAGGTGCTGCGCGACCCGCAGCACCCCTACACCGTGGGTCTGCTCAGCTCCATGCCGAGCCTGGACGGGCCGGTCGACGTGCCGCTGTCGCCGATCCCGGGTGCGCCTCCGTCACTGCTGAACCCGCCCACCGGCTGCCGCTTCCACCCGCGGTGCGCCTTCACCGACAAGGTCTCGGGCGGGCTGTGCTCCAGCGAGCGGCCGCTCCTCGACGTGGTGGACGGCCGGGGTTCCGCCTGCCACCTGGCGCCGGAGGAGCGCAAGGATCTGTTCGCCGAATTCGCCGGATCCCGGCACTGACTGACGTACACGAGACGGGACTTCACCATCATGAGCAACGCGCAACCGCTCCTGGACGTCAGCGGTCTGACCAAGCACTTCCCCATCAAGGGCGGCTTCCCGATCAAACGCACGGTCGGGGCCGTCAAGGCCGTGGACGGCCTCGACTTCCAGGTGGCCGAGGGTGAGGCCCTCGGTCTGGTCGGCGAGTCGGGCTGCGGCAAGTCGACGACCGGACGGCTGATCACGCGGCTCCTGGAGCCGACGGGCGGCAAGATCTCCTACCGCGGCCAGGACATCACGCACGCGGGCCGCAAGAAGCTCGCGCCGGTCCGTTCCGAGATCCAGATGATCTTCCAGGACCCGTACGCGTCCCTGAACCCGCGCCAGACGGTCGGCAAGATCATCTCCGGCCCGATGGAGATCAACGACATCAACCCGGCGGGCGGCCGCGAGAAGCGCGTACGCGAACTGCTGGAGATCGTCGGCCTGAACCCCGAGCACTACAACCGCTTCCCGCACGAGTTCTCCGGCGGTCAGCGCCAGCGCATCGGCGTGGCACGGGCACTGGCCCTCGAACCGAAGCTGATCGTGGCCGACGAGCCGGTCTCCGCGCTGGACGTCTCCATCCAGGCACAGGTCGTCAACCTGCTGCAGAAGGTCCAGCAGGAACTGGGCATCGCCTTCGTCTTCATCGCCCACGACCTGGCCGTCGTACGGCACTTCTCGCAGCGCGTCGCGGTCATGTACCTCGGCAAGATCGTCGAGATCGCCGACCGCGACGACCTGTACGAGAACCCGCGCCACCCGTACACCCGGGCGCTGCTGTCCGCCGTGCCCGAGGCGACGGTGGAGGAGACCCCCCGCGAGCGCATCCGCCTCCAGGGCGACGTCCCCTCCCCCATCAACCCGCCCTCCGGCTGCCGCTTCCGCACCCGCTGCTGGAAGGCGACGGACAAGTGCGCGACCGAGGCCCCGCCGCTGGTCCAGGTCGAGGGCAACAAGCCCGGCCACCTGACCGCGTGCCACTACCCGGAGACGGACGACGCGGTCCCCGCGCCGCGTCTCGCCAAGGACCCCCAGCCGGCGGTCTGACACACCCCTTTTCGTCAGTCGCCGTGCCCGGAACGGACTTTCACCGGCCCATTGACCCGAGCCCATGAGCGTCCGGTTCCAGGGGAAGGAGGGCCCGTGCGCACCCCATGGGGC
>NZ_JBSGVW010000047.1:0-63142 GCF_053608645.1 Streptomyces sp. NPDC055013 | reverse complement strand
CCCCCCCCCCCCCCCGCCACCCCCCAAACCCGGGGGGGGGGGGGGGGGTGGCGCCCTGCCCCGGGGGGGGGGGGCCTTCCCGCCGGGGGGGCCTTGGGGGGGGGCCCCCCCCCCTGCTCTCAGGGGCGGTCGCCCGTCAACCGGCCTGTGCCGGAGCTGGCTCGTCGTTAATGCGAGGTTCAGCGCTCTTCTTCGGACGCCGATGCGGGAACGGTCGTCAGCCGCTCCGTCTCGTCCTGTATCTCAGCGGCGATCTTCTTGAGTTCCGGCTCGAACTTGCGCCCGTGGTGGGCGCAGAAGAGCAGTTCACCGCCGCTCAGCAGGACGACACGCACGTACGCCTGGGCGCCGCAACGGTCGCAGCGGTCAGCGGCCGTCAGCGGGCTCGCGGGGGTCAGAACAGTAGTCACGTCGCCTCTTCTCTAGCTCGACGAGCTGTCGTACCAGGGTCAACATCCAACCAGCCCCAAAACGTTCCCGCTCGCGGCTTCTCCCAGAGAGAAATTTTTTTCCGGGGCGGCTGGCTGCTGCCGGTTTGGCGGCGAATGTGCCGTAGTGCGTCTCTGTCTTGCTTACGGTTTCGCGCTGTCGGTCAAGGTCGGGTCCCCCCGGCTGGGTTGCCGGTTGTTCATGAGGACGTGCCCGGAGCCTAAATGGTTCATGCCTGGAAGGGAACGTGATATGTGCTTCACTCCAACGAGGGATCGAACACGCATGCGACTCTGGTCTAGTCTGGGTTTCGCACGAGGGTGGCGTTACAACGGCTCTACCAGGCCTCGGTACCCTCTTGACGGCGACCGAAGCCGCGCCCTTACCCACAAGGGCCTCATCTGAAATTCAGCGAGGAGCGAACCGCGTGACCGCCGAGACGTCCGTGCCGTCCACAGCGCTGCTGGCAGGAGCAGACCTGGACGGTTCCAACTACACCGCGCGGCACCTGCTCGTCCTCGAGGGCCTCGAGGCCGTGCGCAAGCGCCCGGGCATGTACATCGGGTCGACCGACAGCCGTGGTCTCAGTCACTGCCTCTGGGAGATCATCGACAACTCCGTCGACGAGGCTCTCGGTGGCTACTGCGACCACATCGACGTGATCCTCCACGACGACGGCTCTGTGGAGGTCCGGGACAACGGCCGGGGCATCCCGGTGGACGTAGAGCCCAAGACCGGCCTGTCCGGCGTCGAGGTCGTGATGACCAAGCTGCACGCCGGCGGCAAGTTCGGCGGCGGTTCCTATGCCGCCTCCGGCGGTCTGCACGGCGTGGGTGCCTCCGTGGTGAACGCCCTGTCCGCGCGACTGGACGTCGAGGTGGACCGGAACGGCCACACGCACGCGATCAGCTTCCGCCGCGGTGTCCCCGGAGCCTTCGCCGCCGACGGGCCGAACGCCAAGTTCGAGACCGGCGGCCTGCGCAAGACCAAGAAGATCCCCAAGACCCGCACCGGCACGCGCGTGCGGTACTGGGCCGACCGCCAGATCTTCCTCAAGGACGCCAAGCTGTCCCTGGAGACCCTGCACCAGCGCGCCCGCCAGACAGCGTTCCTGGTGCCCGGCCTGACCATCGTCGTCCGCGACGAGTTCGGCCTCGGCGACGGCGGCAGCAAGGGCGAGGAGTCCTTCCGCTTCGACGGCGGCATCAGCGAGTTCTGCGAGTACCTGGCCGCCGACAAGCCGGTGTGCGACGTCCTCCGCTTCTCGGGTCAGGGCACCTTCAAGGAGACCGTCCCGGTCCTGGACGAGCACGGCCAGATGACCCCCACCCAGGTCACCCGTGAGCTCGACGTCGACGTCGCGATGCGGTGGGGCACGGGCTACGACACGACCCTGAAGTCGTTCGTGAACATCATCGCCACCCCCAAGGGCGGTACCCACGTCGCGGGCTTCGAGACGGCCGTGACCGGCACCATGAACGAGGTGCTGCGCACCAAGAAGATGCTGCGCGTCGCCGAGGACGACATCGTCAAGGACGACGCCCTGGAGGGCCTCACCGCGGTCGTCACGGTCCGCCTCGCGGAGCCTCAGTTCGAGGGCCAGACCAAGGAGGTCCTCGGCACCTCGGCGGCCCGGCGCATCGTGAACACCGTGATCTCCAAGGAGCTCAAGGCGTTCCTGACGTCCACGAAGCGGGACGCCGCGGCCCAGGCCAGGGTCGTCATGGAGAAGGCCGTCGCCGCCGCCCGTACGCGCATCGCGGCCCGCCAGCACAAGGACGCGCAGCGCCGTAAGACGGCCCTGGAGTCCTCGTCCCTGCCGGCCAAGCTCGCCGACTGCCGCAGCGACGACGTCGACCGCAGCGAGCTGTTCATCGTCGAGGGAGACTCCGCGCTCGGCACCGCCAAGCTCGCCCGGAACTCCGAGTTCCAGGCGCTGCTGCCGATCCGCGGCAAGATCCTCAACGTCCAGAAGTCGTCCGTCACCGACATGCTCAAGAACGCCGAGTGCGGCGCGATCATCCAGGTCATAGGAGCAGGGTCGGGCCGGACCTTCGACATCGACGCCGCCCGCTACGGCAAGATCATCATGATGACCGACGCCGATGTCGACGGCTCCCACATCCGGACGCTGCTGCTGACGCTGTTCCAGCGCTACATGCGGCCGATGATCGAGGCGGGCCGGGTGTTCGCGGCCGTGCCGCCGCTGCACCGGATCGAGATCGTCCAGCCCAAGAAGGGGCAGGACAAGTACGTGTACACGTACTCGGACCGCGAACTGCGCGACAAGCTCATGGAGTTCCAGAGCAAGGGCGTTCGTTACAAGGACTCCATCCAGCGGTACAAGGGTCTTGGCGAGATGGACGCCGACCAGCTGGCCGAGACGACGATGGACCCGCGTCACCGGACCCTGCGCCGGATCAGCCTCACCGATCTGGAGGCCGCCGAGCGGGTCTTCGATCTGCTGATGGGGAATGACGTGGCGCCGCGCAAGGAGTTCATCTCCAACTCGGCGGCCACGCTGGATCGGTCGCGTATCGACGCGTAGTCGCGGTGCCGGCTCGGGCCGGGGTCCGGCCTCGGCCGCGCCTCCGGCCGGATGGGGATCCCACCCGCACCGCCGTGCGGCATCGCCGTCGGGTGCGGGTGGCCCCTGTGGGGGCTCCTCGCCCTCGGCGACTGCAGGCCCCTGGGCGACTTATCACCTGATGGGGTGAAGCCCCCGGAGAACGCGATCCGGGGATCTTTCCGTTCTGTCCATGCTTGGGCATGCACTCAAGCCACGACCCCTGGTACGACGCACTTGCCTCCGGATGGGGGGAGTCGGGCGCCGAGGACGCCCCGGCCGAAGTTCCGTCGGGGGCGGCCGATGTGTACCTCGAGGTGCAGCGGAGCGCGTCCTTCCAGGAGGTGCGCAGCCGGTACCGGCGTTTTGTGGTACCGGCTGTTGTGATCTTCCTCTTGTGGTACGTGGCGTACATCGTGGCCGCCACGACCGCGCCGGAGCTGATGGCCCGGCCCGTGGTGGGTGCCGTGAACGTGGCGATGCTGGCGGGGCTCGGGCAGTTCCTCACCACCTTCCTGCTCACCTGGGCCTACGCCCGTCACGCGCGACTGCGCCGGGACCGCGCGGCACTCGAACTGCGCTGGGACACCCAGGAGTTGACGCGCGTCGCGAAGGGCGGTGCCGTGTGACGGTCGACCATCAGACGCTGTCGCTGCTGCTGTTCAGCGTGTTCGTCGCGATCACGTTGGCGATCACGACCTGGGTGAGCCGTAACCGGCGTGGTTCCGCGGAGGAGTTCTACGCGGGCGGGCGGCTCTTCACCCCCATGGAGAATGGTTTTGCCATCGCCGGTGACTACATGTCGGCCGCGTCCTTCCTCGGCATCTCCGGACTCATCGCCCTCTTCGGCTACGACGGGATGCTGTACTCGGTGGGCTTCCTCGTGGCCTGGCTGGTGGTGCTGTTCCTCGTCGCCGAACTCGTGCGCAACTGCGGGCGGTTCACGCTCGCCGACGTGGTCGCCGCGCGGATGAGAGAGCGGCCCGTGCGGATCGCCCTGGGAACTTCCTCGGTCACCGTGTCCGTTCTGTATCTGGTGGCGCAGATGGTGGGCGCGGGCACCCTGGTCGCGCTGCTGCTCGGGGGCAAGGGCGAGGCGACGCAGGCCTGGACGGTCATCGGCGTCGGTGCGCTCATGGTGATCTATGTGTCGTTGGGAGGGATGCGGGCCACCACCTGGATTCAGATCGTCAAATCGGTCCTGCTGCTCGGCGGTACCGTCGCGTTGACCGTGCTCGTCCTGCTGCGCTTCCACGGCGACTTCGACCGGCTGCTGCTCACGGCGGCCGAACGCAGTGGTCACGGTGCGGCGTTCCTGGCGCCCGGGCTGAAGTACGGCGGTGACTGGACGGCCCGGTTCGACTTCATCAGCCTCGGCCTCGCGCTGGTGCTGGGCACGGCGGGGCTGCCGCACATCCTGTCCCGCTTCTACACCGTGCCCACCGCTCGCGCGGCGCGGCGGTCGGTGGTGTGGGCGATCGGACTCATCGGCGGCTTCTACCTGATGACGATCGTGCTGGGCTTCGGCGCGGCCGCGATCGTCGGGCCCGAGGCCGTACGCGGGTCGAACGCGGCCGGGAACACGGCAGTTCCGCTGCTCGCCCTCGATCTCGGCGGCGGCGCGGACTCCACGGGAGGAACGGTTCTCTTTGCCGTCGTGGCCGCCATCGCCTTTGCCACGATCCTCGCGGTGGTCGCCGGAATCACGCTCGCCTCCTCCGCCTCGGTGGCCCACGACCTGTACGCCTCGCTACGGCGGCGGCGGCGAGCCGAGCCCCGAAGCGAAGTCGCCGTGGCGCGGGTCGCGGCGGTCGGCATCGGCGTGGTCGCGATCGCCCTCGGCCTGCTGGCCCGCGACCTCAACGTCGCCTTCCTCGTGGGACTGGCCTTCGCCGTCGCCGCGTCCGCCAATCTGCCCGTGCTGCTCTACTCGCTGTTCTGGCGGGACTTCACCACGCGGGGCGCCGTATGGGCCGTGTACGGGGGCCTGATCCCGGCCGTGATGCTGGTGGTGCTGTCGCCGGTGGTGTCGGGCAGCCCGGAATCGCTGTTCCCCGGTGTCGACTTCCAGTACTTCCCCTTGCAGAACCCGGGCCTCGTCTCCATCCCGCTGGGCTTTGTCGCGGGCTGGCTCGGCACGCTCATCTCGCCCGAGGTCCCCGACGAGGCCAAGCACGCCGAGGTCGAGGTGCGGTCGCTGACGGGGGCGGGCGCCGTATAGCCGTGGCCTTCGGAGCCGTCGGGGACGCCCGCACCGTCATGGCAATGCGCCGAGCGGTCGGCTGATACGTAGTGCGGCCCGCATCCGTATGTAGGACGGGCACGGTTCCTTCCCCCGCCCCCACGGGCCGTGCCTCAGGCGCGGGTCGCCCACACGTAACGGTGTTCCGGGCGACCCGCGTCACCGTACTTGAGGGTGAGACGGGCCCGCCCCGTGCGCTCCAGGAGCTTGAGATAGCGCTGGGCGGTCTGACGGCTCACTCCGGTCCGCTCGGCGATCTCCTGGGCCGACAGCGGGCCTTCGGCGTTCATCAGGGCGCGGCGTACGAGTTCCGCGGTGGTGGGGGAGTGGCCCTTGGGCAGGTCGGGCTCCGAAGACGCCGACAGGGCGCCGAAGATGCGGTCCACCTCGGCCTGCTCCGCCTCGCCGCCGCCGTCCAGGGTGCGGCGCAGTTCGCCGTACGCCTCCAGCTTGGCGCGCAGGCCCGCGAAAGCGAACGGCTTGACCAGATACTGCAGCGCCCCCTGCCGCATCGCCGCCTGCACGGTCGACACGTCCCGCGCCGCCGTCACCATGATCACGTCAGCCTGGTGGCCGCGCCGGCGCATCTCCTGGACGACCGCGAGGCCCGTCTCGTCGGGGAGATAGTGATCCATGAGGACCAGGTCCACGCGGGGCAGCTCCTCCACCTGACGAAGCGCCTCGGCCGCGCTGTGCGCCTCGCCGGCGACGTGGAATCCCGGCACCTTCTCGACGTAGGCGGCATTGACGCGCGCCACGCGCGTGTCGTCGTCCACGACCAGGACCTCGATCATCGCGACTCCTCCTCGGCGACGGTCTGCGCATCTGACGGCACTGCGAGGGCAGGCTGCAGATCCGGCTCCGCCAGTGCCTCGGGCAGGACGACGGTGAACTCCGCGCCGCCGCCGGCCGCCTCGCCTACCGTCGCGCTGCCACCCTGCCGTTCGGCGAACCTGCGCACCAGGGAGAGCCCGATACCGCGCTCACGGTGAGCCGGGGGCTTCTTGGTGGACCATCCCTCGGTGAAGATCAACTCGCGGTGCTCCTCGGGGATTCCCGGCCCCGTGTCGCGCACCCGGAGGGTCGCGGCCCGCCCCTCGGCACGCAATTCGACCTCCACGAGCGCGTGCGCGGTGCCCGCGGCGGCGTCCAGAGCATTGTCCACGAGGTTGCCGACGATCGTGACGAGCCCCCTGGGGTCGATCAGCCGGTCCGGGAGCCCGGTGCGGTCCGACAGACTCAGCGCGACGCCCCGCTCGGCCGCCACGGTCGCCTTGCCGACCAACAGTGCGGCGAGCAGCGGGTCCTGGATCTTCTCGGCGACCTGCTCGGCGGTGTCCCGGTGATCGCCGACCACCTCTCCGACGAACTCCACGGCGTCGTCGTACATCTCCAGTTCGAGCAGCCCGAGGAGCGTGTGCATCCGGTTGGCGTGCTCGTGGTCCTGGGCGCGCAGCGCGTCGATCAGACCGCGCGTGGAGTCCAGCTCCCGGCCTAGCTGCTCCAGCTCGGTGCGGTCGCGCAGGGTGGCGACGGCACCGCCGTCGTCGGTGGGCATGCGGTTGGCGACCAGGACGCGCTGACCACGGACCGTGAGCAGATCGGTGCCCGTCACCCGGCCGGCCAGCACGTCGGTCGTACGACCCTCCCCCAGCGCCTCGTCGAGGGAGCGGCCGACGGCCTCGTCACCGATGCCGAGCAGACGCCGTGCCTCGTCGTTGAGGAGCCGGATGCGGCCGGTGCGGTCCAGGGCGACGACGCCCTCCCGGATGCCGTGCAGCATCGCCTCGCGCTCCGCGAGCAGCGCCGAGATGTCGGAGAAGGCCAGGTCCCGGGTCTGCCGCTGGACCCGGCGGGAGATGAGCCAGGCGGCCAGCGCGCCGACCGCCAGGGCGCCGCCCGCGTATGCGAGCAGCCCCGGGATCGCGTGCAGCAGCCGCGCGCGCACGCTGTCGTAGGCGATCCCGACCGAGACCGCCCCGATGATCCTGCCCTCGTCGTCGCGCAGCGGTACCTTGCCGCGGGCGGTGCGGCCCAGGGTGCCGTCGTCGATCTGCATGACCTCGTGACCGGCGAGGGCCTGGCCCGGGTCCGTCGAGACGATCCTGCCGACCTCGCCCGGGGTGGGGTGGGACCAGCGCACCCCGCGCCGGTCCATCACGACGACGTACTCGGCCTTGGTGGCCTCGCGGATCCGCTCCGCCTCCTGCTGGACCGGGCCGCCGGTCGTCGCGGGGGTGCTCGCCAGATCCTCGGCGATGCGCGGTTGCGCCGCGGTGGTCTGCGCGATCGACAGGGCGCGGCGCATCGCCTGGTCGTCCAGCTGGTCGCTGAGCGGGGCGAGGAACAGGCCGGTCGCGAGCACCGCGACTCCCGCGGCGATCGCCACCTGCATCAGCAGCACCTGCGCGAACATCCGCCGGGGCAGAGCGAGGCGCAGGCGACGTGCGGGGGGAGTGCGGCTCATACCCATGACGGTACGTGGGCCTGTCGGCGCTCCTGGAGGGGTGTGGCGTGGATCTCTTGATCAATGTCGGGCAGCCGGTCCACCTGACGGTGAGGCGACGCAGCTGATCAGCCGGCGAGTGCCGTTGTCACCCTGAGCTCACGCACCGCCACGACGTCCATCCGCGCGGGTGTGCCGAGCACCGAACCGCAGCTCTCGGGGCGCGGCGGCACGGAGGCCCCCTGCGCGACGACGACCCGCCAGTGGCGCCCGTCCATGTGAGCGACGGTCACCTCCCACCGCGGGGCCGCGCCGTCCGTCCGTACGACACTCAGGGCTTCGGCGGCGTACTCGCCCGCAGCCGAGCGCACGGCCAGCTCGGCCGCCTGGCCCGGTCGCTCCCAGGCCGAGTTCCCGCGGCACCCCTCGACGACGATCCGGCCCTCCTGGACGCTGTGCAGGACATCCTTGACGGCGTGGGCCTGCGCCCGGCCGTAGGCGTAGCCGTACGGCAGCACGAGCAGCGTCGGTGAGAACCGGTGTCCGCCCAGATGGGTGACCTCCCAGACGCCGACCACGCCGGAGGCGGCGAGCTCGGCCGCGAGCGGGCGGCCGAGGAGTGCGCAGCAGCGGTCCCGCTTGCCGTTGGTGCAGACGAGCGCGAGCGGGTCGCCGGTGTGGGGCCGCCCCTGGAGCACCGAGCCGAAGGACCGGTGGTCACCCTTGCCGAGCGCGGCGAAGTCCAGGTCGAGCAGCTGCCGGGGGTCGCGGGTGGTGGCGGAGTGCAGCCATACGTTGCCGGGGGTGGTGTGAGCCACGTAGACCCGGCGCTCGGCCGGAATCCCGCAGTCGGCGTGCCGGCCGGGGCGGCGGATCAGCGCGACGCGCACGCCCGTGCCCTGCGCGGCCGCCTCCAGGGCGCGGCCCAGGGCGGGATCCAGGTGGCTCTGCGTGAGCGCCTTGGCACCCCACGGGCCGGGCTGCTCGAGCAACAGCCAGGTCGTCGCGGTCGCCGCGGTCCCCGCGATGGGCTCGTCGAGGTCCTGCGAGACGGTTGAGCACGTACTCACAGAGGTGAGCCTAACCTGACTTGTGTGGCGGTGGCGGCTCGAGGGGCTGACACACGTGTGGCCTGGAGCCGTTCTGGCACCAGGCCTCATCGGTGGAGATCGAGCAGTGACGGGGTGCCGGCTGCTCGCCGGGTGGGTGGCCCGGCCCGCTCAACGGTTGCGTGCGGCCGGGGAGCGTGACGGTACGGGTCTGGGGTGGACGCGTGCTCGTGCGGTGGGCTCAGGCGTCGGGGATGTCTGCCTTGGCGCGGATGAGAGTCTCCCGGCTGACGATGACGATGCGCTCGTAGTCGGCGCGGGCGGCATCGGCGGGCAGTTCCGGGTCAAGCGCCTCGGTGGCCTCGGTGCCGATGACGGCGAAATTCCCGTCGCTGAGTTCGAACACGTCCGGGCAGGTAGCTCCTGAACTACTGCCACGGGCGCTTGGAGGCACACCGATGCGGCGCACGATCTTCAAAGGTTCCGGTCCTTACGAACAAAAGGGCTGGGCATGCTGAGTCGGGCATGCCGACTTGGGCATGCCGAGTGGGGAGCAGGCTATGTCGTTTCAGAGCCCCCTGTGGCAGGACCGCAAGAAAATCAGTCGGTCGGCGGATCACCGACCACCCACCATGCGTCCGTGTCGGATTCGTCGAGGTCCCTGACGAGGCCGTCCACCATGTGCCCCAGCTGGGCTTCCACCGATGAATCGTCCAGGCTGGCGCGCATGTGACGCGATGCCTCCCAGTACTCGCGGAAGACCGGACTCTGGAAGAACTCCCGCAGACGGGTGTACAGCTCCTCCCGATCCAGCAGTTCCGCCTGGTACAGGTAGTACAGGTGGACATACCAGGCATTGGCGTAGAAGAACTGACGACGCCTCTCCGCCGGGATGCTCTGGTCGTAGGTGTCGATCACCGCGGCGAGGGACGGATCATCGATCGCCCTTGCCAGCAACTCCCAATGCATGAGCTGCTCATGGGCCAGAGCCGATCGCCGGATCGCCAGCTCCTCGAGTTCCAGTTGCCGCTCGTGCTGACGTGCCTTCTCCGACCGCCACTGACGCGCTGCCAGCGTGACGGTTGCGGTGGCGGCCAGTACGGCGAGCGTGGTGGAACCCAGCCTCCCTGCAGAACATTTCAGTGTGGCCATGTCAATTACCCCCGATCAAACGGCCGTCCGCCGGTCGTCGGGGTGCGGGTCGACTGGAGGGGACCGGCGAGCCGTGGGCGGCGCTTGCCGTCTCCCAGAGTGCCGAGCGGCTCTGATCGGCGGGGAGGCGGAGAGGCGGCGCACGGAGGGAAGCGAGGGTCGCACGCTCCAGCGCCATGCCCAACGTCTGCCCGGCAAGTGCTGCTAACAATCGTTCACTTCGCAGTGATTCTTCCGGCTCGTATCCTGGGTCGGCATTCAATCTTCGTACGCGCGCCGCCTCCGCGAGCCGGTGCACCCGTCGGCGTGAGAAAGGTCGCACGTTGAGTCAGCCGAGCCCCGGTCCGCAGCAGATTCCGGTCGTCGTTCTCGCCGGATTCCTCGGTTCCGGCAAGACGACTCTGCTCAACCACCTCCTCCACCGCAGCGGCGGCACCCGCATCGGCGCCATCGTCAACGACTTCGGGGCCATCGAGATCGACGCCATGGCCGTCGCCGGCGCGCTAGGCGACTCCACCGTCTCCCTTGGGAACGGCTGCCTGTGCTGTGCCGTCGACTCCAGCGAGCTGGACGTCTACCTGGAGCGGCTCGCCCGGCCCTCCACCGGCATCGACGTCATCGTCATCGAGGCCAGCGGGCTCGCCGAACCCCAGGAACTCGTGCGCATGGTGCTCGCCAGCGAGCATCCGGGTATCGTGTACGGCGGACTCGTCGAGGTCGTCGACGCCGCCGAGTTCGAGGACACGCGCGCCAAGCACCCCGAGATCGACCGGCATCTCGCCCTCGCCGACCTCGTTGTCGTCACCAAGCTGGACCGTGCGCAGGACGGGGAGCGCGTGCTCGGGCTGGTCCACGAGCTCACCGACGGCGCCGCCGTGGTCCCCGCCACCTATGCTCGTATCGACCCCGAGTTCCTCTTCGACTGCCGGCCCGGCGAGGAGCGCATCGGGCAGCTGTCCTTCGACGACCTGCACCAGCACGACGGCCTGCATGAGCACGGCGAGGATCACCCCGGTCACCTGCACACCGGCTACGACAGCCTGCCCTTCACCTCCGAAGTCCCCCTCGACCCACGTCGGTTGATGGACTTCCTGGACAGCAGGCCGGAGGGGCTCTACCGCATCAAGGGGTACGTCGACTTCGGCCCGTACGACGTCCGCAACCGCTACGCCGTCCACGTAGTCGGCCGCTTCCTCCGCTTCTACCCGGAGCCCTGGCCGGCCGCCGACGCCCGCCTCACCCAGCTCGTGCTCATCGGCTCCGGCATCGATTCCGCTGCCCTGGCCAAGGACCTGGAGGCGTGCAAGAGCGACGCCCCACACGCCGACGAGCATGGCATGTGGGGCGTTCTGCGCTATGTGCAGGACCCGGAGGACGGGGCCTTCGAGGAGGCCTAGACGGGGCCGGCCACCACCGACACAGTCTTCGGCAGCGACACCCCCGAGCCGTCGCGGCGCGGGTCCATCTCCGGGAGGTCGGCCGGGGTGCCGTTCTTCTGCGCGGCCCGTGCCGGGACGGCGCCCGCCCAGGCCAGGGCCAGGCAGTCCTCGCCCTTCAGGAACCGCTGGCAGCGCACGCCACCGGTGGCGCGGCCCTTGCGAGGGTACTGGTCGAACGGGGTCAGCTTGGCCGTCGTCTGGACCGAGTCGTCCAGCGTGCCGCGCGAGCCGGCGACCGTGAACACCACCGCGTCGACCGCAGGGTCCACGGCCGTGAAGGAGATCACCTTCGCGCCCTCGGTGAGCTTGATGCCCGCCATACCGCCGGCGGCGCGGCCCTGCGGGCGGACCTGCGAGGCCTGGTAACGCAGCAGCTGTGCGTCGTCCGTGATGAAGACCAGGTCCTCCTCACCCGTGCGCAGCTCGATCGCACCGACGATCCGGTCGCCTTCCTTCAGAGTGATGACCTCCAACTCGTCCTTGTTGGTCGGGTAGTCGGGCACCACGCGCTTGACGACACCCTGTTCCGTGCCGATCGCCAGGCCGGGTGAGGACTCGTCGAGCGTGGTCAGGCAGACCAGGGTCTCGGCGCCCTCCAGGGAGACGAACTCCGACAGAGGGGCGCCGCCCGAGAGGTTCGGCCGCGCCGCGGTCTCCGGCAGCTGCGGCAGATCGACGACGTTGATCCGCAGCAGACGGCCCGTGGACGTCACCGCGCCCACCTCGCCGCGAGCCGTGGCCGGCACCGCCGAGAGGATCACGTCGTGCTTGGAGCGCTTCGCCTCGCCGTCCTCCCCGAACGGATCGCCGTTCGCCGTACGTGCCAGCAGACCCGTCGAGGACAGCAGCACCCGGCACGGGTCGTCCGCAACCTGGAGCGACACGGTGGCCACCGGCGCGCCCGCCGACTCCAGCAGGACCGTACGGCGCTCGGTGCCGAACTTCTTGGCCACCGTGGCCAGTTCGGCGGAGACCAGCTTGCGCAGCTCCGCGTCCGAGTCGAGGATCCGCGTCAGCTCGGCGATCTCCTCGTTCAGCCGCTCCTTCTCCGCCTCCAGCTCGATGCGGTCGTACTTGGTGAGACGGCGCAGCGGCGTGTCGAGGATGTACTGGGTCTGGATCTCGCTCAGCGAGAAGTGCTCCATCAGGCGTTCCTTCGCCTGCGCGGAGTTCTCGCTGGAGCGGATCAGGCGGATGACCTCGTCGATGTCCAGCAGCGCCGTGAGCAGGCCTTCGACCAGGTGCAGGCGGTCGCGCCGCTTGCTGCGGCGGAACTCGCTGCGGCGCCGGACGACCTCGAAGCGGTGGTCGAGGTAGACCTCCAGCAGCTCCTTGAGGCCCAGGGTGAGGGGCTGGCCGTCGACCAGCGCGACGTTGTTGATGCCGAAGGACTCCTCCATCGGCGTCAGCTTGTACAGCTGCTCCAGGACCGCCTCCGGCACGAAGCCGTTCTTGATCTCGATGACCAGGCGCAGTCCGTGCTCACGGTCGGTGAGGTCCTTGACGTCGGCGATGCCCTGCAGCTTCTTTGAGCCGACCAGGTCCTTGATCTTGGCGATCACCTTCTCCGGGCCGACCGTGAAGGGCAGTTCGGTGACGACGAGACCCTTACGGCGGGCGGTCACGGTCTCGATCTCGACCGTGGCGCGGATCTTGAAGGTGCCGCGGCCCGTCTCGTACGCGTCCCGGATTCCGGCCAGGCCGACGATCCGGCCGCCGGTGGGCAGGTCGGGGCCCGGGACGTGCTTCATCAGCGTTTCCAGATCCGCGTTCGGGTGGCGGATCAGGTGGCGGGCGGCCGCGATGACCTCGGAGAGGTTGTGCGGCGGCATGTTCGTGGCCATGCCGACGGCGATGCCGGACGCGCCGTTGACGAGGAGGTTCGGGAAGGCGGCGGGCAGCGCCACCGGCTCCCGCTCCTGGCCGTCGTAGTTGGGCGTGAAGTTGACCGTGTCCTCGTCGATCGACTCGGTCATCAGGCTGGTCGCAGCGGCCTGCCGGCACTCGGTGTACCGCATGGCGGCCGGCGGGTCGTCGTTGCCCAGCGATCCGAAGTTGCCGTGGCCGTCGACCAGCGGGACGCGCATCGAGAAGGGCTGTGCCATGCGCACCAGGGCGTCGTAGATCGACGCGTCGCCGTGCGGGTGCAACTTACCCATGACCTCGCCGATGACGCGGGCGCACTTCACATAGCCGCGGTCGGGGCGCAGGCCCATCTCGTTCATCTGGTAGACGATGCGACGGTGCACCGGCTTGAGACCGTCGCGGGCGTCCGGCAGGGCGCGGGAGTAGATGACCGAGTACGCGTACTCGAGGAAGGAGCCCTGCATCTCGTCGACGACGTCGATGTCGAGGATCTTCTCCTCGTACGAGTCCTCGGGCGGCGGGTTCTTCGTGCTGCGGCGGGCCATCGCTGCCGGCTCCTCTGTTTCTGGTCGCTCGAGCGTTTGCGGATCTGACGCGGACCATTGTGGACCGCGGCACTGACAACCACCGACCAGGACCCGATGTTGGGCTCCGACCCGGCATCGCAGAAGTGTCGCCGACGCCGGGCCTCCCCCGCGACGGAGGGGAGGGGTGGGACACGAACATCATTGTCCGGGAGCGCGCTTGCGGCCGGCGGAGTCCAAGGCAAGCGCGCGCCGCGCGACCGTTCACTCGCCGGAGTGATCGGCGGGCGCCGTGCCAGGTCGCGGGGTGTACGAGCCCGCTCACGGCGTGTGGGAACGGCCGGCGTGTGCCGGGCCGGCCCCGTTCGACACGGTCGCGGGAGGGGACGGCGAGCCGTGCCTGAGGGCCGTCCCGCGCGTCGACGCGGGCCCGCGCTCACCCGCGTACCGGCACGGCGTTCTGACCGGGAACTTCGCCGACCCTTCGGACGCTGCATACAGTGGCAGGAACTGAGCACGAACCGCTCGACACAACGCAGTGCACGCGACCGGAAGGACACCTTGCCCATGGGTCACACGGCCACACCGGAGGCACAATCCGGCGGCCTCACCGCCACGGAGCACCGCCTGGCCAACGGCCTGCGCGTGGTGCTCTCCGAGGATCACCTCACGCCGGTCGCCGCGGTCTGCCTCTGGTACGACGTCGGCTCCCGCCACGAGGTCAAGGGCCGTACCGGACTCGCCCACCTCTTCGAGCACCTGATGTTCCAGGGCTCGAGCAGCGTGAAGGGCACGGGCCACTTCGAGCTCGTCCAGGGCGCGGGCGGCTCGCCGAACGGCACCACGAGCTTCGAGCGCACCAATTACTTCGAGACCATGCCCGCCCACCAGCTGGAGCTCGCGCTGTGGCTGGAGGCCGACCGCATGGGCAGCCTCCTGGTCGCGCTCGACGAGGAGGGCCTGGAAAACCAGCGCGACGTCGTCAAGAACGAGCGCCGCCAGCGCTACGACAACGTCCCGTACGGCACGGCGTTCGAGAAGCTGACCGCCCTGTCGTACCCCGACGGGCACCCCTACCACCACACGCCGATCGGTTCGATGGCCGACCTGGACGCGGCCGGCCTGGAGGACGCCCGCGCGTTCTTCCGCACCTACTACGCGCCCAACAATGCCGTGCTGTCGATCGTCGGCGACATCGACCCGGCGCAGACGCTCGCCTGGGTGGAGAAGTACTTCGGCTCCATCAAGTCCCACGACGGCAAGCCCGCGCCCCGCGACGGCTCGCTGCCCGACACCATCGGTGAGCAGCTGCGCGAGGTCGTCGAGGAGAACGTCCCCGCGCGCGCCATGATGGCCGCCTACCGGCTCCCGACGGACGGCACGCGCGAGTGCGACGCGGCCGACCTGGCGCTGACCGTCCTCGGCGGCGGCGAGTCCTCCCGCCTCTACAACCGGCTGGTACGCCGCGACCGTACGGCCGTGGCGGCCGGATTCGGACTGCTGCGCCTGGCCGGGGCGCCCTCCCTGGGCTGGCTGGACGTGAAGACGTCCGGTGACGTCGAGGTGCCCGTCATCGAGGCGGCCGTCGACGAGGAGCTCGCCCGATTCGCGCAGGAAGGCCCCACCGCCGAGGAGATGGAGCGCGCGCAGGCCCAGCTGGAGCGCGAGTGGCTGGACCGGCTCGGTACGGTCGCGGGCCGCGCCGACGAACTGTGCCGGTACGCCGTCCTGTTCGGCGACCCGCAGCTCGCCTTCACCGCCGTGCAGCGCGTCCTCGACGTCACCGCCGAGGAGGTCCAGGCGGTCGCCCAGGCCCGTCTGCGCCCCGACAACCGCGCGGTGCTGGTGTACGAGCCGGTCGCCGACGAGGCCGAGGACCTGGAAGCCGCCGCCGACGGGGCCGCACCCGCCGGGACCACCGACGAGAACGAGGAGTCGGCGCAGTGACCGAGCTCGCCAGCATGGAGTTCCATCCGCAGCCCCAGGCCGGCCAGGCCCGGCCCTGGGCGTTCCCGGCACCGGAGCGCGGCAAGCTGGACAACGGCCTGACGGTCCTGCGCTGCCACCGCCCCGGACAGAAGGTCGTCGCCGTCGAGGTCCTCCTGGACACGCCCCTGGAGGCCGAGCCGAAGGGCCTGGACGGCATCGCCACGATCATGGCGCGTGCCTTCTCGGAGGGCACCGACAAGCACACCGCGGAGGAGTTCGCCGCCGAGCTGGAGCGCTGTGGCGCCACGCTCGACGCGTACGCCGACCACCCCGGCGTGCGCGTCAGCCTCGAGGTGCCCGTCTCCCGTCTCCCGAAGGCCCTCGGCCTGCTCGCCGACGCGCTCAGGGCGCCCGGGTTCGAGGACGCCGAGGTCGAGCGCCTGGTGCGCAACCGCCTCGACGAGATCCCGCACGAGCTGGCCAACCCCTCGCGCCGCGCCGCGAAGGAGCTGTCCCGGCAGCTGTTCCCGGCGACCTCGCGCATGTCCCGCCCGCGCCAGGGCACCGAGGACACGGTCGCCGGCATCGACTCCGCCGGCGTCCGTGCCTTCTACGAGCGGCATGTGCGCCCGGCGACGTCCACCGTCGTGGTCGTCGGCGACCTCACCGGCGTCGACCTCGACGCCCTCCTCGGCGACACCCTGGGCGCCTGGACCGGTTCCCCGGCCCAGCCCCGGCCGGTCCCGCCGGTGACCGCGGACGACACCGGGCGCGTCGTCATCGTGGACCGCCCCGGCGCCGTCCAGACGCAGCTGCTGATCGGCCGTGTGGGCCCCGACCGGCACGACCGTGTCTGGCCCGCGCAGGTGCTCGGCACGTACTGCCTCGGCGGCACCCTCACCTCCCGCCTGGACAAGGTCCTGCGCGAGGAGAAGGGCTACACCTACGGTGTCCGCGCGTTCGGGCAGGTCCTGCGCTCCGCCCCGGACGGCTCGGGTGCGGCGATGCTCGCCATCAGCGGCTCCGTGGACACCCCGAACACCGGTCCCGCCCTGGACGACCTCTGGAAGGTCCTGCGCGGTGTCGCCGACGGGGGACTCACCGACGCCGAGCGGGACTTCGCCGTGCAGAACCTGGTCGGGGTGGCGCCGCTGAAGTACGAGACGGCCGCGGCCGTGGCGAGCACTCTGGCCGACCAGGTCGAGCAGCACCTGCCCGACGACTTCCAGGCGACGCTGTACCAGCAGCTCGCCGCGACCGGCACCGTCGAGGCCACCGCGGCGGCCGTGAGCGCCTTCCCGGTCGACCGTCTGGTGACGATCCTCGTCGGCGACGCGGCCGAGATCCGGGAGCCCGTCGAGGCCCTCGGCATCGGCGAAGTCAGCGTCGTGGCGGCCGAGTAGGGGACAGACGCGGCGCCGGAGTCGGCACGCGTGCGTAGGGGCCCTGGTGACGGAAGAGTCACCAGGGCCCCTTTATGCCCGAATTGAGGGAGAGGTTGCCTGTCTGACCTGTGGGATGCACTACAAAAGGCAGGATCCGTTTGGGGATTGAAAGATGCCCCGTTTAGCGTCTTCCGGGCTGTCCGTCAGGCACTGCGCCGCGCCCGCGGCACCGGACAGCCATCGCCGAGTCCCCGTAAGGCGCGAGCCAGGGGAGCCGGGGACCCATCGAAGTCCCTGGGGTGAATCGGACGCCCGCGCAGCCGCGAGGGGGTCCGTAGGAGACCTTCCTGCTCCGAACCCGTCAGCTAACCCGGTAGGCGAGAAGGAAGGAAAGGACCAGCCACTTCATGGCGTTCACCTGCGCCACCGGGAAGCGTCCCGCGGGGAAGCACCGTCGCCCCAGCCGCTTCGAGCGCACCACCGCCCGCGCCGCGGGCGTCGCCGCACTCACCGCCACCGGCGTCATCGGCACCCTGGCCGCCCCGGCGCTCGCCGCGGAACCGGCCGTCGAGCAGACCGGCCTGATCCCCGTCGTCGCCGTCGAGAACTCGATCGCCGACCAGATCGACGCCCAGGCCGCCGCCCAGGAGCAGGCCGCCAAGGAGGCCGCGGCCCGCAAGAAGGCCGCCGAGGAGGCCGCACGCAAGAAGGCGGCCGCGAAGGCGAAGAAGGAGCGCGAAGCCAAGGAGCGCGCCGCCCGCGAGGCCGAGCGCAAGCGCCTGCTGTCCTACGTCGCCCCGATCTCCGGCTCGTACGTCTCCACCGGCTACAAGGCCGGCGGCGCCGTCTGGTCCTCCGGCAGCCACACCGGCGTCGACTTCCACGCCGCGAGCGGCACCTCGGTCCACTCGGTGGCCTCCGGCACCGTCGTGGAGGCCGGCTGGGGCGGGTCGTACGGCAATCAGGTCGTGATCAAGATGAACGACGGTACGTACACCCAGTACGGCCACATGTCGTCCATATCCGTCTCGGTGGGACAGACGGTCACCCCCGGTCAGCAGATCGGCCTGTCCGGCGCCACCGGCAACGTCACCGGGGCGCACCTGCACTTCGAGGCCCGCACGACGCAGGAGTACGGCTCGGACATCGACCCCGTCGCCTACCTGCGCTCGCACGGTGTGAACATCTGACGCCCCACCGCTGACGCCCCGCGTCTTCCGAAAGCCCCGGCTCCCCGAGCCGGGGCTTTCGGCGTTTCGAACGACCCACTGTCCAAAAAATATCCATGGATTCCGGCCTCCCGTCGGAAATTCCCGCCGGTTGCAATAGAGTCACTCAACACACGTCATTCGTCGACGTTTCACGGGGATTAAGGCGGAGGTCGGTCATGCGTATTCCGGCGCACTCGGTATGCACCGCGATCCGGGACGACATCGTCGCCGGGGTCCACGCGCGCGGCGGCAGGCTCACCGAGGAACTCCTCGCCCGTCGCTACGGCGTCTCCCGCGTCCCCGTGCGCGAGGCCCTGCGCACCCTGGAGGCGGAGGGCTTCGTGGTGACCCGGCGGCACGCGGGCGCATGCGTCGCCGAACCGAGCGAACAGGAGGCCTCCGACCTGCTGGAGATGCGTGCCCTCCTGGAGCCGCTCGGCGCCTCCCGGGCCGCCCAGCGGCGCACCGAGGCCCATCTGAAGGTCCTGCGCGGTCTGGTCAGGCTGGGTCAGGAGCGGGCCAGGCGGGGAAACAGCGAGGATCTGCGCTCGCTGGGCGGCTGGTTCCACGAGACGCTGGCCCAGGCCTCCGGCAGTCCCGCCCTGACCTCGATGCTGACCCAGCTGCGCCACAAGATCGCCTGGATGTACGCAGTCGAGGCGCCGGTCGACCCCGTGGAGTCCTGGACCGAGCACGGCGCGATCGTGGACGCGGTGGCGCGCGGCGACGGCGAGCGCGCCCGCGCGATCACGGCGCTGCACGCCGAGCGCTCGATCTCCGCGCATCGGCTGCGCTTCGGCTCCCGCGGTGATCGCACGGAGCGTGTGAGGAATTCGCAACATCCCGTAAACATGCCGAGCCTGCGGCATTAACACGGGCGCCGTATACAAAGAGGGCATATTTGGAGGCGCGTAATTTCCGCTGCCCTTTTTCAGGCGTGCGGTAATTCTCGGGACGTCGGCCTCGAATAGCGGAACCGCTGCCCTCGAATCAGGACGCCGCCTGTCTGAAATCAGGACGCCGTCCGCCGAAAACAGCGAAGCCGCGCCCGCCGGAAAGGCGGACGCGGCTTCACCGCTTGGTGTGGAGTCCCGCTCAGGTCCTTCAGACCGTCTCGGGCAGCTCCTCGAGGCCCTCGGAGACCAGCTTCGCCAGACGGTCGAGGGCGGCGTCCGCACCCTCGGCGTCGGAGGCGAGGACGATCTCCTCGCCGCCCTGGGCGCCCAGGCCCAGAACGGCCAGCATGGAGGCCGCGTTGACGGGGTTGCCGTCGGCCTTGGCGATCGTCATCGGGACGCCTGTGGCCGTGGCGGCTCGGACGAAGATGGAGGCGGGGCGGGCGTGGAGACCCTCGGCCCAGCCGACGTTGACGCGGCGCTCAGCCATGTGATGCTGCCCTTCGGTGTTCAGGGTTGTCTAGACCAGTTTCCCACACCCGTGAAGCACGACGAAACTGGACGAACGTCTGACGAACGTCCCCTCCTGAGGTGACCGTCGGGTCGCGGCCTCGACCCCACGTACGTCCTGAACAGACTGCCTCGCGCCGTTGTCGTACGCGAGCCGTACTCTGGGCCCCATGCAGAGCGCCTCGGACAGGCACGCGTACCCCGCCCACTGGGAAGCCGACGTGGTGCTGCGCGACGGCGGCACCGCGCGCATCCGCCCCATCACCGTTGATGACGCCGAGCGCCTGGTCAGCTTCTACGAGCAGGTGTCGGACGAGTCGAAGTACTACCGCTTCTTCGCGCCCTACCCGCGACTGTCCGCAAAGGACGTCCACCGCTTCACGCACCACGACTTTGTGGACCGGGTGGGACTCGCGGCCACGGTGGGCGGCGAGTTCATCGCCACCGTACGCTACGACCGGATCGGCGCCGACGGAATGCCCGCGTCCGCGCCCGCCGACGAGGCCGAGGTCGCCTTCCTCGTCCAGGACGCCCACCAGGGCCGTGGCGTCGCCTCCGCCCTGCTCGAACACATCGGCGCCGTCGCCCGCGAGCGCGACATCCGCCGCTTCGCCGCCGAGGTGCTGCCGGCCAACAACAAGATGATCAAGGTGTTCACGGACGCCGGGTACACCCAGAAGCGCAGCTTCGAGGACGGCGTCGTCCGCCTGGAGTTCGACCTGGAGCCGACGGACCGCTCGCTCGCCGTGCAGTACGCGCGCGAGCAGCGCGCCGAGGGCCGGTCCGTGCAGCGGCTCCTGGTGCCCGGCTCCGTCGCCGTCATCGGCACGGGCCGCACCCCCGGCGGGGTGGGCCGAAGCGTCCTGGGCAACATCAGGGACGCCGGGTTTACGGGACGCCTGTACGCGGTGAACAGGGCGTTCCCGGAGGACCTCAAGGAACTCGACGGCGTGCCCGCGCACCGCTCCATGCGGGACATCGAGGAACAGGTCGACCTCGCGGTGGTCGCCGTGCCGGCCGCCTACGTCCCCGACGTGGTCGCCGAATGCGGAGAGCACGGCGTGCAGGGGCTGGTCGTGCTCTCCGCCGGGTACGCCGAGAGCGGGCCCGACGGCCGCGAGCGGCAGCGCGAACTCGTACGGCAGGCACGCGCGTACGGCATGCGCATCATCGGGCCGAACGCCTTCGGGATCATCAACACCTCCGCCGACGTACGGCTGAACGCCTCCCTGGCCCCGGAGATGCCCCGCCCGGGCCGGATCGGGCTGTTCGCGCAGTCCGGCGCGATCGGCATCGCACTGCTGTCCCGGCTCCACCGGCGAGGTGGCGGTGTGACCGGCGTCACCGGTGTGTCGACCTTCGTCTCGTCCGGCAACCGCGCCGACGTGTCCGGCAACGACGTCCTTCAGTACTGGTACGACGACCCGGACACCGACGTCGCCCTGATGTATCTGGAGTCCATCGGCAACCCGCGCAAGTTCAACCGCCTCGCCCGGCGTACGGCGGCGGCCAAGCCGCTGGTCGTGGTGCAGGGCGCGCGACACGGCGGCGCGGCGCCGCAGGGCCACGCGGTGCGCGCCACACGGTTGCCGCACGCCACGGTGTCCGCGCTGCTGCGGCAGGCCGGCGTGATCCGGGTCGACACCATCACCGAGCTGGTGGACGCGGGCCTGCTGCTCGCGCGCCAGCCGCTGCCGACCGGGCCGCGGGTGGCGATCCTCGGCAACTCCGAGTCGCTGGGGCTGCTGACGTACGACGCGTGTCTGTCCCAGGGGCTGCGGCCGCTGCCGCCGCTGGACCTGACGACGGGGGCGTCCGCGGCGGACTTCCACGAGGCGCTCTCGCACGCGCTCGCCGACGAGACGTGCGACGCGGTCGTCGTCACCGCCATCCCGGCGATCGGCGACGCGTCGACCGGTGACGCCGAGCTGGCACAGGCCCTGCGGTCGGCGGCCGAGCGGGTGCCGGGGAAGCCGGTGCTGGTGGTGCACGTCGAGCTCGGCGGCCTCGCCGAAGCCCTGTCCGCCGCGGCGAGCACCGCACCGCAGGCGGACCGGAGGGCGCCCGGCGCCATGATCCGTCCCCATCCGTTCCGCCCCCTGGACTTCCAGGCCGGGAACCCGGCCGGGCAGTCGGACACCACGCAGAGCCCGACGACCCTCATCCCCGCCTACCCAGCCGCCGAGCGCGCCGTCCGCGCCCTCGCCGAAGCCGTCAACTACGCGCAGTGGCGGCGCGACGCGGCCGACCCCGGCAAGGTCCCCGAGTACGAGGACATCGACGAGAAGGGCGCCGCCCAGCTGATCGGCGGACTGCTCGCGCGCGGGCAGGGCCTCACGCTCGGCACGGACGAGACGTGTGACCTGCTCGGGAAGTACGGCATCGACGTGCACCGCGCCCTGCACGCGCCCACCCCCGACGCCGCCGCCGACGCCGCCCGCACCCTCGGCTACCCCGTCGCCCTCAAGGCCACCGCCCCGCACCTGCGGCACCGCGCCGACCTCGGCGGCGTACGGCTCGACCTCGCCGACGAGGAGCAACTACGGCGGGCGTACGCCGAGTTGACCGAACTGTTCGGCAGGCCGGAGGAGCTGCGGCCGGTCGTGCAGAGCATGGCACCGCGCGGCGTCGACACCGTCGTACGGGCCGTGATCGACCCGGCGGCCGGCGCCGTGCTGTCCTTCGGGCTCGCCGGAGCCGCCTCCCAGCTGCTCGGGGACATGGCGCACCGGCTGATCCCGGTCACCGACCGCGAGGCGACCTCGATCGTCCGCTCCATCCGGACGGCGCCTCTCCTCTTCGGCTGGCGCGGTTCCGCTCCCGTCGACACCCCTGCGCTGGAGGAGCTGCTGCTGCGGGTGTCGCGGCTGGTCGACGACCACCCGGAGGTCGTCGCGGTCACCCTGGAACCGGTCGTCGTCGCCACCCACGGCCTGAGCGTGCTCGGCGCCTCGGTACGCCTCGCGCCGCCGCCCGCCCGGGACGACCTCGGGCCGAGGACCCTGCCGACGTACTGAGAGCGCCCTCAGCGGTGCCTCGCAGTCAGTGCGCCCCCGTAGGATGGGCGTCATGGCCAAGACCAGTACGACGACCCAGGGGCTGCGTGCGGCGATCGAGCGCAGCGGCTACTACCCGGCCCTCGTGGCCGAGGCGGTGGAGGCCGCTGTGGGCGGCGAGCCCATCCGGTCGTACCTGGTCCACCAGGAGACGACGTTCGACCAGAACGAGGTGCGGCGGCACGTGACCGTGCTCGTCCTCACCCACAACCGCTTCATCGTCAGCCACACCGACGAGCAGGCCGCCGACAGCACCTCTCCGACGCCCTACGCCACGACGTCCACCGAGTCCGTGAAGCTCGGCCGGATCTCCTCGGTCGTCGTCAGCCGCGTCGTCGCCAACCCGGAGTCGTACACGCCGGGCACGCTGCCCCGCGAGATCGTGCTCACCATCGGGTGGGGCGCGGTCTCCCGGCTCGACCTGGAGCCCGCCGCCTGCGGTGACCCCAACTGCGAGGCCGACCACGGCTACACGGGCAGCTCCACGGCGGACGACCTCAGCCTGCGTGTCAGCGAGGCGGGCGACGGACCGGAGACCGTGCGCCAGGCGCTCACCTTCGCGCAGTCGCTCTCCGAGGCGACCGCGGACATCGCCCGCTGAGATGATCCAGCCCACCGCCTGGGACTCCCACCCGGAACCCCTCGCCGTCGACTCCGCGCCCGCCCCCGAGTACGGCAGCGGCTCGCTCGCCGATCTGCTGCCCACGCTGGCCGCCGGCATGGCCGTACCGGAGATGACCGCCGCGATCCCCGAGCTGACCGCCGCCGACCGCGCCTGCGTCTTCCTGATCGACGGCCTCGGCTGGGAGCAGCTCAAGGCGCACCCCGAGGAAGCGCCGTTCATGACGTCGCTCCTGAGCAGCTCGCGCGGCGGCACCGGGCGCCCGATCACCGCCGGCTACCCCGCGACCACCGCGACCTCCCTCGCCTCCGTCGGCACCGGCCTGCCGCCGGGCGCGCACGGCCTGCCCGGGTACACCGTGCGCAACCCGGAGACCGGCGAGCTGATGAACCAGCTGCGCTGGCAGCCGTGGACGTCGCCGCGCGTCTGGCAGCCGTACCCCACGGTCTTCCAGCTGGCACAGCAGGCCGGCGTGCACGCGGCGCAGGTGTCGTCGCCGACCTTCCAGAACACCCCGCTGACCAAGGTCGCACTCAGTGGCGGAACGTTCCTGGGGCGGCTGACCGGCGAGGACCGTATGGACCTCGCGGCCGAGCAACTGGCCGCGGGCGACCGCTCCCTGGTCTACACGTACTACGCCGAACTCGACGGCGCCGGCCACCGCTACGGCGTCGACTCGGACACCTGGCGCGGCCAGCTCATGTACGTCGACCGGCTCGTCCAGCGCCTCGCCGAGCAACTGCCCCCGCGCACCGCGCTCTACGTCACCGCCGACCACGGCATGATCGACGTGCCCTTCGACGAGCAGCACCGCATCGACTTCGACGAGGACTGGGAGCTGCGCGCCGGCGTCGCCCTGCTCGGCGGCGAGGGCCGCGCGCGGCACGTGTACGCGGTGCCCGGCGCCGCGAACGACGTCCTGACGTGCTGGCGCGAGGTGCTCGGCGAACAGTTCTGGGTGGCTTCCCGGGACGAGGCGATCGCGGCGGGCTGGTTCGGCCCACGGATCGACGAGCGGGTGCACGGACGGATCGGCGACGTGATCGCGGCCGCACGGGACGACGTCCTGATCATCGCCTCCGAGCGGGAGCCGAAGGAGTCGGCGATGGTCGGCAACCACGGTTCGATGACCCCCGCCGAGCAGTTGATCCCCCTGCTCGAAGTACGCTCCTGAAACTCCCGTAGCCCGCCGTGGCCGACGCTCTCCGCCGAAAGGTGCTCAACTCAACATGCCCGAGCTGGTGTTCTTCTCCGGAACGATGGACTGCGGGAAGTCGACGCTGGCTCTCCAGATAGAGCACAACCGTTCGGCGCGTGGGCTCGCGGGCATGATCTTCACGCGTGACGACCGCGCGGGCGAGGGCAAGCTGTCCTCGCGGCTCGGCCTGGTCACGGACGCGGTGGAGGTCGAGGACGGCGTCGACCTGTACGCGTACGTCGTCGACCACCTCTCCAGGGGCGGCCGCGCGGACTACGTCATCGCCGACGAGGCGCAGTTCCTCGCGCCCGACCAGATCGACCAACTCGCCCGTGTGGTCGACGACCTGGGCCTGGACGTCTACGCCTTCGGCATCACGACCGACTTCCGCAGCAAGCTGTTCCCCGGCTCGCAGCGCCTGGTGGAACTGGCCGACCGGGTCGAGGTGCTCCAGGTGGAGGCCCTGTGCTGGTGCGGCGCCCGCGCCACGCACAACGCCCGCACGATAGGCGGCGAGATGGTCGTCGAGGGAGCCCAGGTGGTCGTCGGCGACGTCAACCAGGCGGACGCCGTCGGCTACGAGGTCCTGTGCCGCCGCCACCACCGACGCCGTATGACGGCGGCGAGCGCACGGGCGGCGGCGCTGTCCCCGGACGTCCTGCCGGTGCAGTAGGTCCGAGCCGAGATTCCGTTCGGCGGCACTGCTCCCGAACCCGTCAGCGCGGGTCCTGGATCAGGGCGAACCGGGCGCCCTCGGGGTCCGCCACCGTAGCGACACGGCCGTGGGCGCTGTCGTGGGCCGGCCTGAGGGTATGGCCGCCGAGCTCGACGACTCGGGCCAGCGTCTCGTCCGTGTCGGCGACCTCGAAGTACGTCACCCAGTGCGGGCCCCGGTCGCGCGGCAGGGAGGTGCCGACGCCGTGGATTCCGGCGACCGAGCGGCCGTCGATGAGCAGGGTGACGTAGTCGAAGTCGGCGGAGACCACCGGCTCCTCCTCGTAGGCGAACACGGTCTCGTAGAACTTGGCCACGTTCACGGACTCGAAGGTCAGCAGCTCGTTCCAGGCCGGGGTGCCGGGCACGCCCGAGATGGCCGTGCCGCGGTGTTCGGCCCCCTGCCAGATGCCGAAGACGGCGCCGGACGGGTCGGAGCAGATCGCCAGCCGGCCGGCCTCGGCGGCGTCCAGCGGGCCCACGCCGACCGTGCCGCCGCACAGTCGTACCGTGTCGGCGGTCAGGTCGACGTTGTTCGAGGCGAGGTAGGGCGTCCAGGCGATGGGGAGGTGGCGGTCGGGCGGCAGCTGGCCGATGCCGGCGACCTCACGGCCGTTCAGCAGGGCCCGCACATAGGGGCCGAGTTGCTGGGGGCCGGGCTGGAACTCCCAGCCGAACAACGCTCCGTAGAAGTCCTGGGTCGCGGCCAGTCCGTGCACCATCAGACTCACCCAGCAGGGCGTGCCGGGCGCGTGCCGAGCGTGCGTCTCGCCGTTCGGGCCGGCCGACCCCCGTGCCTCGGTCATCGTCACTCTCTCCTCGGCCCCTCGCGGTGGCCGTGTCGCTTCCGCTCTCCGGACCCCCGTGCCGATGCTCGCACCACCCGTGGTCACGTGCGCTGCGGGCGCGCCGCGCATGGCGGCCGGTGCCCGGAGGATGCCCGGTGTGCGATTTACCGCCCGTTTCCGTGCGATTGCCGCTGGATGTCGATCGGCTGTACAGCATGTGCCTGATCCCGTACGCTTCGTGATCGGGCCTGTCCGGCGGGCAGAGTAACCGGACCGCGACGATGGGGCCACCCCGTGCGCAAGGATGGTGGCCATGAACGCCATCATCTCCGCATCAGAACTCGCCGGCGAACTGACGGGCGACGATCGCCCGGTGCTGCTCGACGTCCGCTGGCAGTTGTCCCTGGCCAAGGCGTCCGGCGAGCCGCCGTTCGACGGCCGGGCCGAGTACGGGGCCGGGCACATCCCCGGCGCGGTCTATGTCGATCTGGACCGGGAACTGGCCTCCGCGCCCGGCTCGCGCGGGCGTCATCCGCTGCCGGACTTGGCCGAATTCGGTAGGGCGATGCGGCGGGCGGGCGTGACGTCCGGGACGCCGGTGGTCGTGTACGACGGCGGGCAGGGCTGGGCGGCGGCCCGGGCGTGGTGGCTGCTGCGCTGGACGGGGCACCCCGACGTGCGCGTCCTCGACGGCGGGTTGCCCACCTGGGAGGGACCGCTGGAGACGTCCGTGCCGACTCCGGCCGAGGGCGACTTCGAGCCGGTTCCGGGGGCGACGGGACTGCTCGACGCCGACGCTGCCGCGGCGCTCGCCCGGTCCGGGGTGCTGCTGGACGCGCGGGCGGGGGAGCGGTACCGCGGCGAGGTCGAGCCGATCGACCCGGTCGGCGGTCATGTCCCGGGCGCCGTGTCCGCCCCCACGAACGAGAACGTGACCGCGGACGGCCGTTTCCGCCCCGCCGAGGAACTCACGGCACGCTTCAAGGCCCTGGGGGCGGCCGAGGGCACGGAGGTCGGTGTCTACTGCGGCTCGGGAGTCTCCGCCGCGCACCAGGTACTGGCGCTGGAGGTCGCCGGCATTCCGGCGGCGCTGTACGTCGGTTCGTGGTCGGAGTGGTCGTCGGACCCGTCGCGGCCGGTGGCCGTGGGGGCGGATCCGCAGTAGGGCGTGACGGGCGGGGGAGCGGGACGGCACGACTGCGGCAGCCCCGCGCCACCCCGCACAGCACGAGGGCCGCGCTGCTGCCGGCGCGGCCCTCGTCCTCGTACGACCGCACCCGCAGCCGTACGACCGACTACTCCTGCTTCTTCCTCCGCGTCCCGAACACGATCTCGTCCCAGCTCGGTACGGCGGCGCGGCGGCCCGGGCGGACGCCGTCCGCTTCGGCCTGGCGGTCCGTGGCGCCGATGAGACGGTCGCGGTGGCTGCCGACGGAACGTGGCATCAGGACGTCCGCGTAGGCGGAACCTGCCGAGGCGGCGGGAGCGGGAGGCTCCTCCGCGGCCGGCTCGGTGGGGGGTTCCTCCACCTCGGGCTCCGGCGGGCGCTCCGGCACCACCATGTCGCCGCGGAAGCTGGGCACCGCCTCCAGCAGGCTGGTGAGCGAGTCCCGTTCCTCCGTCGTCTCCTCGACCGGCTCGGAGGCCTGAGCCGGCAGGCTCGGGCGCTCGGTGCGTTCGAGGGCACGGTCCATCGAACGCTCGCGCGGAAGCCGGGCGATACGCGGCACGAACGGGAAACTGGGCTCCGGCGCGGCGAGGTCGTCGGACTCGCCGATCAGCGAGCGCGCCTCCTCGTCGACGGCCTGGACGAGCCGCCGCGGCGGGTCGTACGTCCAGCTCGCCGAGTGCGGTTCGCCCGCCACCATGTAGACCAGCAGCACTTCCCAGGTGCCGTCGTCGCGGCGCCACGAGTCCCACTGCACGGTGTCCTTGTCGGCACCGCGCAGCAGCAGTCGCTCCTGGACTGCCTCGCCGAGCTGCGGACCGGCGGCGTTCTCGCCGGGCCGACGGACGGGAGTCTTGCGGGCCCGTTCGGCCATGAAGGCACGCTCGGCGAGGACGGGGCCCTCGAAGCGCCGTACGCGGTCGACGGGGATGCCCGCGAGCTGGGCGACCTCTTCCGCGGTGGCACCAGCGCGTATACGCGCCTGGATGTCGCGGGGGCGGAGATGGCTTTCGACCTCGATCTCGATCTGGCCGAGACGGGGACGGTCGCCGCGCACGGCGGCGCGCAGGCGTTCGTCGATCGGAAGGGTGTACTCCGTAGAGTCGGCAGCCTTCAGCACCAGCCGTGTGCCGTCATTGGAGACGGCCACGACACGCAGTTCGGGCATGGGGACCTCCCGGGTGGTGCCTGCCGACGTCACGTGCGTCGCTGCTTCCGCTAGTCGAGTGTGGCCTGCCCGGGTGCAGCCTGCCACAACCTTGCCGAGTTGCCCGGCGTGTCGGGCACGGGCCCTGGATCACCGTTATGGCACGGTTACCTATTCGCAACGCTAAGTGACCAACTCCGTCACCCTGTGCAACTAGCCCCCTCCCGGCGGTCCTTGAAGGCCACGGACGCCCAGGCGGGAGACCGGACCCAGGGCTCGCAACAGTACTCCATTTGGGCCACGTGCGTGGATTGGCACGCCGCCCAACTTCTGACAAGAAGTGTGACTCGGCCGTCCGTTGGGCGGTTTGCGGATCTTGAAAGTGGCGTACTTCACGCAAACATCGGAAGCGGAACTATTGCTTTCGTCCGTACGCCGCCCAGCAGCGACGTCGGTTGACCGTGCGGGGCGAGCCGGTCGGACGCTAGGCCCCCAACACCCGCCGCAGGTAGTCGTTCTGGAACCGGCGGTCGGGGTCCAGCCGGTCCCGCAGGGCCGTGAACTCGCCGAAGCGCGGGTATACCCGAGCGAAGTAATCGGCGTCCCGCGTGTGCACCTTGCCCCAGTGCGGGCGACCGTCGTGCGCGGTGAAGATCTGCTCCGCGGCGGTGAAGTACCGCTGGTACGGCGTGCCCTTGACCATGTGGACGGCGATGTACGCACTGTCACGGCCCGAGGCGGTGGACAGGGTGATGTCGTCGGCCGGCGCGGTGCGCACCTCGACCGGGAAGCTCACCCTGAGACCGGAGCGCTCGACCATGGCCTTCAGTTCGCGCAGCGTCTCGACGACGGCCTCGCGCGGGACGGCGTACTCCATCTCCACGAAACGCACCCGGCGCGGCGATGTGAAGACCTTGTAGGGGATGTCGGTGTAGGTCCGCGAGGACAGCGCCTTGCTGGAGACCCGGGCGATCGTGGGGATGCTGGCGGGCGCCGCGCGGCCGACCCACTGGGCCACCTGGAAGACGCCGTTGGAGAGGATCTCGTCCTCGAGCAGGCCCCGCAGCTGGGGTACCGGCTTCTCCGGGCCCGCACTGCGGTTGTTGCGCTTGGTGTTGGTGCTGCCGGTGTGCGGGAACCAGTAGAACTCGAAGTGCTCGTTCTCGGCCCACAGTTCGTCGAAGTCCGACAGGACCTTGTCGAGCGGCATCGGCTCCTCGCGCGCGGAGAGCAGGAAGATGGGCTCGACGGCGAAGGTGATCGCGGTGACCACGCCCAGGGCGCCGAGGCCGATCCGGGCGGCCGCGAAGACGTCGGGGTTCTCCTTCTCGGAGCAGGTGAGCACCGAACCGTCCGCCGTGACCAGTTCCAGGGCCTTGATCTGGGCGGCGATCGAACCCGACTCGCGGCCCGTGCCGTGGGTGCCGGTGCTGGTGGCGCCGGAGACCGTCTGCTCCATGATGTCGCCCATGTTGGTGAGCGAGAGCCCCTCGCGCGCGAGTGCCGCGTTGAGCCTCCTGAGCGGGGTGCCCGCCTCGACCGTGACCGTCATGGCCTCCCGGTCGATGTCGCGGATGCCGGTCAACAGCTGAGGGTGGATCAGCACGCCGTCGGTGGCGGCAATGGACGTGAAGGAGTGTCCGCTGCCGACCGCCTTCACCTTCAGGCCGTCCTCGCCGGCCCGGCGTATCGCCGCCGCCAACTCCTCGACGGAGGCGGGGGACACCTCCCGCGCGGGGCGGGCGGCAACCGTGCCGCCCCAGTTACGCCACGTGCCGTTCCTGCCGCTCGCTGTGCTGCTCAACGGTGCCTCCCCGACGCGGAGCCGGCTTGCTGAGCCGGCGGTACCCCAGGAAACCGACCACGACCGCGACAGCCCCGGACACCGCCGGAACCCCGTACCCGGCGCCCGCACCGGCGGCGTCGATCACCCAGCCGGCCGCGGAGGAGCCGAGCGCGACCCCGACCGCGAGCCCGGTGCTCACCCAGGTCATGCCCTCGGTCAGTTGCGCGCGTGGTACGTGCTCTTCGATCAGGGACATGGTCGTGATCATCGTGGGAGCGACGGCCATGCCCGAGACGAACAGCGCCACGGCCAGAAACGGCAAGTTTCCGACCAGTAGGAGGGGGATCATACTCACGGCCATCGCGCATATGCCCAGCAGCCAACGACGTTCGGGCGCCCCCTTGAAGTGCAGCAGCCCGAACACGGCGCCCGCCGCGCAGGAGCCGGCCGCGTACAGGGCGAGGACGATGCTGGCGGCGCCCTTGTGCCCCTGCTCCTCGGCGAAGGCCACGGTGACCACGTCGACGGCACCGAAGATCGCTCCGGTCGCCACGAAGGTGGCCACCAGGACCTGGAGACCGAGCGAGCGCAGCGCCGAGCCGTCGTCGTGGTGCTCGCGCGGGTGCGGCGCGGGCTCGGTGGCCCGCTGCGCGGTCAGCCAGAAGACGCCGACCGCCAGGAAGCAGCCCGCGAGCAGCGGCCCGGCCTCCGGGAACCATGCCGTGGACAGGCCGATGGAGATGATCGGCCCGAAGATGAAGCAGACCTCGTCGATCACGGACTCGAAGGAGTACGCCGTGTGCAGCTGAGGCGTCCCGCGGTACAGGGCGGCCCAACGGGCACGGGTCATCGCCCCGATGCTCGGCACACAGCCGATGCCGACGCACGCCACGAACAGCACCCAGTCCGGCCACTCGTAGTGGGCGGCGAACAGCAGCAGGGCCGCCGCCACTAGCGCGATCAGAGTCGCGGGACGCAGCACCCGCCGCTGCCCGTACCGGTCGACCAGCCGAGAGACCTGCGGACCCGCCACCGCTGCGGCGAGCGCGATGGTGGCGGACAGCGCGCCGGCGAGTCCGTAGCGCCCGGTCAGCTGGGACACCATGGTCACGACGCCGATGCCCATCATGGACAGCGGCATCCGGCCGAGGAACCCCGCGGCGGAGAAGCCCTTGGAGCCGGGGGCGGCGAACAGGGCGCGGTAGGGGCTCGGCACGGGGGTCTCCGTCAGGCAGGAGCAGCGGGGCTGCGGTGGCTCGGGGTGGTGCAGGCAGGCGTGCGGGCGCCCGGCTGGGCGTGAAGGCGCCCCGTAAGGCGTGTGGATGGCCGATACGGCTTACGAGTTAGGTGACCCTAACGCACCCGCTCGGACGCAGGGGGAACCCGGGTGGTCACCCCGCCGTTTCCAGGCTGTCAGTACCGGATGACAGGATCGATCCATGCCAGACGTGCGCGATGCCACCCCCTACGACGCCCTGCTCCTGCTCTCGTTCGGCGGCCCCGAGGGCCCGGACGACGTGATCCCGTTCCTGGAGAACGTCACCCGCGGGCGGGGCATCCCCACCGAACGTCTCAAGGAAGTCGGCGAGCACTACTTCCAGTTCGGCGGCGTCAGCCCCATCAACGATCAGAACCGCGCCCTGCTGGACGCCCTGCGCAAGGACTTCGCCGAGCACGGTCTGGATCTGCCGATTCACTGGGGCAACCGCAACTGGGCGCCGTACCTGACGGACACGCTGCGCGAGATGGTCGCTGACGGCCGCCGTCGCATCCTCGTCCTCGCCACCAGCGCCTACGCGTCCTACTCGGGCTGCCGGCAGTACCGCGAGAACCTCGCGGACTCGCTCGCCGCCCTTGAGGCCGAGGGCCTGGAGCTGCCGAGGATCGACAAGCTGCGGCACTACTTCAACCACCCCGGCTTCCTGGAGCCGATGATCGACGGCGTGCTCGACTCCCTCGCCGACCTCCCCGAGGACGTCCGGGACGGGGCCCACATCGCGTTCTCCACCCACTCCATCCCGACCGCGGCCGCCGACAGCTCCGGCCCCGTCGAGGACCACGGCGAGGGCGGGGCGTACGTCGAGCAGCACCTGGACGTCGCGCAGCTGATCGTCGACGCGGTACGTGAGCGCACCGGCGTCGACCATCCCTGGCGGCTCGTCTACCAGTCCCGCTCCGGCGCCCCGCACATCCCGTGGCTGGAGCCCGACATCTGCGACCACCTCGAGGAGCGGCACGCGTCCGGCGCCCCGGCGGTCGTGATCGCCCCCATCGGCTTCGTCTCCGACCACATGGAGGTCCTCTACGACCTCGACACGGAGGCCAGGGCCAAGGCCGAGGAGCTCGGCCTGCCGATGCGCCGCTCGGCCACCGTCGGCGACGACCCGCGGTTCGCCGCCGCGATCCGCGACCTCGTCCTGGAGCGTGCCGCCGTGGAGCGCGCGCAGGAGGTCACGCCCTGCGCCCTCGGGGCACTCGGGGCCAGCCACAACCTCTGCCCGGTGGGCTGCTGCCCGTCCCGCGCACCCAGGCCCGCCGCGGCGGGCGCCGACAGCCCCTACGCATGAGGAGCCCCGTGACCGACGCCCTGCACACGGAACTGCTCGGCCTCGCCCAGGAGGCCGCCCGCCGCGCGGGAGAACTGCTGCGCGACGGCCGGCCGGCCGACCTCGCGGTCGCGGCGACCAAGTCGAGCCCGATCGACGTGGTCACCGAGATGGACATCGCGGCCGAGAAGCTGATCACGGGCCTGATCTCCGAGCACCGCCCGGACGACGGTTTCCTCGGCGAGGAGGGTGCCTCCACCGAGGGCACGAGCGGCGTCCGCTGGGTGATCGATCCCCTGGACGGCACCGTCAACTACCTCTACGGACTGCCGACTTGGTCGGTCTCCATCGCCGCCGAGCAGGACGGGGAGACGGTCGCCGGTGTCGTGGCTGCCCCGATGCGGGGCGAGACCTTCCACGCGGTCCGCGGCGGCGGCGCGTGGGCCACGGGCGCCTGGGACGGTGAGCGCAGGCTCGCCTGCCGTCCCACGGCCCCGCTCGCCCAGTCCCTGGTCTCGACAGGCTTCAACTACGTCACCGAGGTGCGCACCCACCAGGCCGACGTCGCCCAGCGGCTGATCCCCCTCCTGCGCGACATCCGCCGCGGTGGCTCGGCCGCGATCGACCTGTGCGACCTCGCCGCCGGCCGGCTGGACGGCTACTACGAGCGGGGCCTCAACGCCTGGGACCTCGCGGCCGGGGACCTCATCGCCCGTGAGGCGGGCGCCCTGACGGGTGGGCGCCCCGGAGAGCGTCCGTCACGCGACCTGGCGGTGGCTGCGACGCCGGGGGTCTTCGAGCCCCTGCAGCAGCTCCTGGAGGACCTGGGCGCCTGGCACGACTGACGGCACCGCACCGGCGAAGAGGAGAGCCCCCGGCGCTGGATTCGCCGGGGGCCCTCTGGTGCTCAGTAGCCAGTCAGACGCTCGTCGCGCCGACTTCCACGCCATGCTCGGCGGCGAGGCGGCGCAGGTCGTCGAGCTCGCCCTGCTCCACCTCGACGAGGAAGTCGTCGCCCTCGTCGAGAGCCCGCGTCAGGTCGGACTCGGTCGCCCTTATGCGCTGCAGAAGTCCTGCGGTGAATGCGTCCATGCTGCGCCCCCTCGTCCTGGGTCGGGTGGGTCGGTGGCACGGGGGTGTGCCGGTTCGGAAGGGACGATCACGTCTCCGGTGGATGCCCAGCGCTGCCCTTGCCGGGCGGCGACGGTGCCGGACACCCACATCCACTCTGCGGAAAGCGGATCCCCTCGTACCGCATGGTGGTGCGGTACAAGCAGAGCGTGATCGCGGGGTGTAAAGCCGTCCTCCCCCCGCTCTCTTCCGCGGAAACCTCAACCGGAAGAGAAAATCTCGCGTTCCCGGGCTTCACACCCGTCCTTCAAGGCCCACTCACCCGTCTTACCGCCGACTTATGGCCGAAAAGGGCAGGATGGAGGCCAAGACACCCGACAAAGACCCCTGCCCGCGCGCGATCACACGCGCTACGCGGGTGGACACAGGAAGGACAAGCGACGTGCGCGTACTCGTCGTCGAGGACGAGCAACTGCTCGCCGATGCGGTGGCCACCGGACTGCGCCGGGAGGCCATGGCCGTCGACGTCGTGTACGACGGTGCGGCCGCCCTGGAGCGCATCGGCGTCAACGACTACGACGTGGTCGTCCTCGACCGCGACCTCCCCCTAGTGCACGGCGACGACGTCTGCCGCAAGATCGTCGAACTCGGCATGCCCACGCGCGTGCTGATGCTCACGGCGTCGGGCGACGTCAGCGACCGTGTCGAGGGGCTGGAGATCGGCGCCGACGACTATCTGCCCAAGCCCTTCGCGTTCAGCGAGCTGACGGCACGCGTGCGTGCCCTCGGCCGCCGCACGAGCGTGCCGCTGCCGCCCGTCCTGGAGCGCGCCGGCATAAAGCTCGACCCCAACCGCCGCGAGGTCTTCCGCGACGGCAAGGAGGTGCAGCTGGCGCCGAAGGAATTCGCCGTCCTGGAGGTGCTGATGCGCAGCGAGGGCGCGGTCGTCTCGGCCGAGCAGCTGCTGGAGAAGGCCTGGGACGAGAACACCGACCCGTTCACCAACGTGGTCCGGGTGACCGTCATGACGCTGCGCCGCAAATTGGGGGAGCCGCCGGTGATCGTCACCGTCCCCGGTTCCGGCTACCGGATCTGATTCACCATGGCCACGACACCCGCGCCGCCTCCGCAGGCGCCCCCGAAACCCACCTGGGCCCCCCGCAGGGCGGAAACCGCCTTCCCGTGGCTGCGCCCCACCATCCGCATACGGCTCACGCTGCTGTACGGCGGCATGTTCCTGATCGCCGGCATCCTGCTGCTGTCGATCATCTATCTGCTGGCCGCGCAGGCCATCAGCACGGGCAACCAGCCGCCGTTCAAGATCGTGAGCGCCAGTAACGAGATCAGGGTCGCGAGCGCCGACTGCCCCGCGGTCAACAACGCCAACGGCCTGAGGCTCGACGAGTTCAACTCCGCGATCAGCGAATGCATCGACCAAAAGCGCCGGGTCGCTCTGGACGATCTCCTCAGCCGCTCCCTGCTGGCCCTCCTCGGCCTCGCGATCATCGCCTTCGCGTTCGGCTACGCCATGGCCGGCCGTGTCCTGTCGCCGCTGGGCCGGATCACCCGGACCGCGCGCGCGGTGGCGGGCTCGGACCTGTCCCGCCGTATCGAACTGGACGGCCCGGACGACGAGCTGAAGGAGCTGGCCGACACCTTCGACGAGATGCTGGAGCGATTGCAGCGGGCCTTCACCGCCCAGCAGCGCTTCGTCGGCAATGCCTCGCACGAGCTGCGCACCCCGCTCGCGATCAACCGCACGCTCCTCGAGGTGCACCTGTCGGACCCGGGCGCACCGGTGGAGCTCCAGCAGCTCGGCAAGACGCTGCTGGCCACCAACGAGCGCAGCGAGCAACTGGTCGAGGGCCTGCTGCTGCTCGCCCGCAGCGACAACCAGATCGTCGAGCGCAAACCGGTGGACCTCGCGGAGGTGGCCGAGCAGGCCGTCGACCAGGTGCACGCGGAGGCGCAGGCCAAGGGCGTGATGATCCGCGGCGAACAGAAGCCCGCGGTCGTCCAGGGAAACGGCGTGCTGCTGGAGCGGATCGCGCTGAATTTGGTGCAGAACGCCGTCCGGTACAACATCGCGGAGGGCGGCTGGGTCGAGGTCACCACCGAGATCCAGCACGGGCAGGCCGTCCTGGTCGTCTCCAACACCGGACCGGTGGTGCCGGCGTACGAGATCGACAACCTCTTCGAGCCGTTCCGGCGGCTGCGTACGGAGCGCACCGGCAGTGACAAGGGAGTGGGCCTGGGACTGTCCATCGTGCGGTCCGTGGCGCGGGCGCACGGCGGAAACATCTCGGCGCAGCCACGTGAGGGCGGAGGTCTCGTGATGCGAGTCACCCTTCCGGTCTGAGACCATGTGCGCCGACACCCGGCGGGTATTCGGGGATGTTCGCTTTGCGCGGAATTTTCTGGGCACCCGGTCGGCTGTTCCATGTGTGATCGATCACAAGGGCGGTTTTCCGGCCATCTACTCTCCGTGATCATGTGCCCAGTCGGAAAGCCGGGAAAATCCGGGTTTTCGGGGGTCTTGATCACGGGAAGTACACGGTGAGACGCCTTTGAACTGCGGCATTGGGACCGTGTACGGTCCCGTTCGCCATCCAAGCCGATCACTCTTGAGGAGTCCGGTTGGGTGTCGATTGAGTAACAGACCTTGATGTGAGGCAAAATCTCCGCCTCGGGTCGGGCACAAGTCCGGCCTCTCACGCGTTACGTGCGCTGGAGACACCGCAGACACCCAGAGGGGGAGAGCGACATGGCAACGGATTACGACACCCCACGCAAGACCGACGACGACGTCGACTCGGACAGCCTTGAAGAGCTGAAGGCCAGGCGGAACGACAAGTCGACGTCCGCAGTGGACGTCGACGAGTTCGAGGCTGCCGAAGGCCTGGAGCTGCCCGGCGCGGACCTCTCGAATGAGGAGCTGGCCGTCCGGGTGCTGCCCAAGCAGCAGGACGAGTTCACCTGCATGAGCTGCTTCCTGGTGCACCACCGCAGCCAGCTGGCCCGGGAGAAGAACGGCCAGCCGATCTGCCGCGACTGCGACTGAGGTCGGGTCGGGCATGACTGGCTCGACCCCTCCTTGGAAGCGCCGCTTCCCCGCGCGGGGAGCGGACCAGGGGCCGTCCGACGGCTCGTACGGCGCGCGTGAAGGCGAGCGGGGCTCATCCGGTAAGGGAGCCTCGCTCGAACCGATGTCCGGGGCTGACCTCCCGGCATCGGTGGAGGTTCCCGCGCCCGTCGCGAAGCGGCGGGTCGCGGTGATCCGGGAAAAGGCCAGGGAAGGGGTCCGTAAGGGCGGCAGCCGCGCCAGGACGGGCCTGGCGTACCTGGCCGACCGGATCATCGAGAACGCCCCGCGGATCCCCGTACGGGACCTCGCGACCCTGCGTCGGCACTTCCCGGGCCTCGGGCCCGAGCAACTCGCGGACAAACTCGTGGCGGGCGCCGCGAACGCGAGCTCCACGGTCGGTGCGGGAGTGGGTGCGGCGGCGATGCTGCCGGTGCCGCCCGCGATGCCGACGGAACTGGCCGCCGAGATCACCGGTGTGGCCGCCATCGAGCTGAAGATGATCGCCGAGCTGCACGAGGTGTACGGCGTACGCCCGCCCGGCAATCTCAGAGAACGCAGCACCGCGTATCTGTCCTCGTGGTCCGAGGAGCGCGGCATCGACCCGATGAAGCCTGCGACGATCAACGCCGCCCTCGGCGGGCAGATGAAGCGCGAGCTGCGTCAGCAGATCATGAAGCGCATGGTCCGGAACCTGCCGAACCTGATGCCCTTCATGGTGGGCGCCGCCGTCGGCGCGGTCATGAACCGCCGGGACACCAAGAAACTCGCGGCACGCATTCGGGCGGACCTCCGGAAGGTCCAGGTCCCGTGGGACGAGCTGCCGGAACTGCCGGCTCTGGAACGCCCGGCGCACCCGCTCGAGATGGGCGACATCATGCGTGAAGCCCGGCACAAGAAGCGCGGCGACGGCTGAGAACCGGCAGTCGGGACGCCCGAGAGGAGCCGTTCGGAGTGCCGCGGCGAAACCTTTACGACGTGCAGAGCAAGCCTTGACCAGGGCCGGTGACGGCCCGCTCTGGTGTGCTAGGCCGAGACCTTCGCCGCCTTGATCGCCTCCGCCAGCCGCTCCGGCTCACGGGTCGACAGATAGAGGTACGGGGTCGGGTCGTCGGGGTCGGTGACCTCGACCCGCAGGGCCGTGGGGATGTACGCGCGCAGCAGCAGGAAGGCCCGTGTGTCGGCCTTGTGGGTGCGCCAGGCGCGGGCCTCCTCGGGGTCCAGCACGTGTGCCTCGCCCAGCGCCCGCACCGGAACCTTCGCCTCACCGGCGATCAGCGCGTCGCCCACCACGCGGATGCGGACCGAGCCGTACGAGCTGGCCATGACGGCCGCCACGGCGGTGCCGCCGGCCAGGCCGGCGAGCATGGGCAGCGTGCCGAAGGGCAGCAGGATCAGGGCCAGGGAGAGTCCGACCAGGAACGAGACCAGCCACCAGGAGCGGGGGGCGGTGAGGCGTTCTTCGTACGGGGCGGCGGAGAGCTGCATGGAGCCAAGCTTGGCACGGTGTCCGGATACAGCCGACGCGCGGGTAAGGTCTGCGGCTGTGAGTGGCAATTCCCCGTCTCTTGAGCCTCCGGCCGACGCCGTGAAACCGGTGCGGCATCCCGCGGCCCCCGCGCCCGGTGAGCTTCTCGGCGCGCACTACGGCGAGTGTTTCGGCTGCGGCGGCGAGCAGCCCCACGGACTGCACCTGGAGGCACGGGCGGGTGACGGCGTCGGCATCACGGCCGAGTTCACCGTGCAGCCCGCCCATCAGGGCGCGCCCGGGCTGGCGCACGGCGGTGTCCTCGCGACCGCCCTCGACGAGACCCTCGGCTCGCTGAACTGGCTGCTGCGGACGATCGCCGTGACCGGACGGCTGGAGACCGACTTCGTACGGCCGGTTCCGGTGGGCACGGTCCTGTACCTGGAGGCCGAGGTGACGGCCGTGGCGGGCCGCAAGATCTACTCCACCGCCACCGGCCGGATCGGAGGCCCCGACGGACCCGTCGCCGTCCGTGCCGACGCCCTCTTCATCGAGGTGAAGGTCGACCACTTCATCGACAACGGCCGCCCGGAGGAGATCCGGGCCGCCATGAACGACCCGGACCAGGTCCGGCGTGCCCGTGCCTTCGAGGTGAACCCGTGAGCCGTGAACCCCTGAACGTGCTGATCCGCCGGGTCGACCCGGACGTACCGCTTCCGACGTACGCGCTTCCCGGCGACGCGGGAGCCGATCTGCGCACCACCGAGAGCCGCGAACTCAAGCCGGGGGAACGGGCCGTGCTGCCCACCGGGGTGTCTGTCGCCCTCCCGGAGGGGTACGCGGCCTTCGTGCACCCGCGCTCCGGTCTCGCCGCCCGCTGCGGTGTCGCCCTCGTGAATGCCCCGGGGACGGTTGATGCCGGGTACCGTGGGGAGATCAAGGTGATCGTGGTGAATCTCGACCCGCACGAGCCCGTGCGGTTCGAGCGCTTCGACCGGATTGCCCAACTGGTTGTCCAGCAGGTCGAGAGGGTTCGCTTCCAGGAGGTCGCGGAGCTTCCCGATTCGGCACGGGCCGAGGGGGGCTTCGGGTCCACCGGCGGGCATGCCGCGGTGGGCGAAACAAGCGATACAAGCGGTCAGGCCGCCGATGGCGGCACTACGGGTGGGAATCGATACGCTTCGGTCGTATCCGACCGGGAAGGACAGTGACGTGTTCGGACGTCGCAACAAGAAGGGTGCCGCCGAGGACGCGGCGGGCGAGCCCGAGCAGGTCGTCGACATCGACACTGAGGCGGACGACGACGGTACGCGCGAGCGCGTACGGCTGGAGCCGGAACCGCGGCCCGACGGGCCCTGGGACAGCTCCGAGGTCCGCGAGCCCGGCGAGGGCCGGGTGGACCTGGGCGGCCTGTTGGTGCCGGGCGTCGACGGCATGGAACTGCGCGTGGAGGTCGCGGGTGACGCGATCGTCGCGGCCACGGTCGTGCTGCGCGACAGCGCCATTCAGCTGCAGGCCTTCGCCGCGCCCAAGCGCGAGGGCATCTGGGGCGAGGTGCGCGAGGAGATCGGCTCGGGCATCACTCAGCAGGGTGGCATCATCGACGAGGTCGAGGGGCCGCTCGGCTGGGAACTGCGGGCCCAGGTACCGGTTCAGCTGCCGGACGGCACGGGCGGTTTCCAGGTCGTGCGGTTCGTCGGCGTGGACGGCCCCCGCTGGTTCCTGCGCGGTGTGATCTCGGGTCAGGGTGCCGTGCAGCCGCAGGCGGCCGGTCTGCTCGAGCAGATCTTCCGGGACACGGTCGTGGTCCGCGGCGAAGGCCCGATGGCCCCCCGTGACCCGATCGTCCTGCAGCTTCCGACCGACGCCCAGATGGTCCCCGAGGGCGTCCAGCAGGAGGAGGCCGGTTCGCGCTTCTCCGGCGGCATGGGTCAGCTCCAGCGCGGGCCGGAGATCACCGAGGTTCGCTGAATCTCGTAGCGACATCAGGGCCGTACCCCTCAGGGGTACGGCCCTTTCTCGTGCGTGAACTCTTGACGGTGCATTGGTCTGTACCTACCGTCTCGGCCCAACGCGCCTGTTCATAAAGGCGCTTCACGTTCACATACGAGAACGGAAGGCCCCCCACGCATGCGCAGAACCGCACTCCTCACGGCCGCGGCCGCCCTCGTCGCCGGTGTTCTCGCCTGGCCCGCCGGCGCCGCTCCCACCACCTTCGTCCACCCCGGAGTCACCGTCTCCAAGAGCCAGTTGGACTTCACCCGCTCCAAGGTCAACGCAGGCGCCCAGCCCTGGAAGGGCGCCTTCGACCGGATGATGGCGAGCAAGTACGCCGATCTGAACCGCACCCCCAAGCCCCGCGCGGTCGTCGAATGCGGGTCGTACTCGAACCCCAACTACGGCTGCACGGACGAGCGTGAGGACGCGATAGCCGCCTACACCCAGGCTCTGGCCTGGTACATCACCCGCGACGAGCGGCACGCGAAGAAGGCCATCGAGCTGATGGACGCCTGGTCGGCCACCATCAGGGACCACACCAACAGCAACGCGCCCCTGCAGACGGGCTGGGCCGGCTCGTCCTGGCCCAAGGCCGCCGAGATCATCAAGCACACGTACACCGGGAACTGGGCGAACTCCGGCCGGTTCGCCACCATGCTCCGCACCGTCTACCTGCCCGAGATCATCAACGGCTCGAACTCCAACGGCAACTGGGAGCTGTCGATGATGGAGGCCGCCGTCGGCATCTCCGTCTTCCTCGAGGACAAGGCGTCGTACGACAAGGCCATGGGGAAGTTCCGTACCCGTACCGCCGCCTATGTGTACCTGTCCTCGGACGGCGATCTGCCGAAGACCGTGCCGAGCCAGAACCTCAACACCCGCGAGAAGATCGTCAACTACTGGCAGGGGCAGTCCACCTTCGTCACCGGCCTCACCCAGGAGACCTGCCGCGACTTCACGCACACCGGCTACGGCATCTCCGCGATCTCGCATGTCGCGGAGACCAGCCGGATCCAGGGGCAGGACCTGTACGGCACCGACGTCGGTGAGCGGCTGCGGCACGCGCTCGGGTTCCAGGCCAAGTACGAGCTCGGTGAGGGCGTGCCCAGCTGGCTGTGCCGCGGCTCGCTGAAGCTCGGGCTCGGACCGGTCACCGAGGTCGGGCACAACGCCCTGGCCAACCGGCTCGGCCATGCCATGACCAACACCGAGACGCTGAACACACGCAATCGCCCGTCCGGCAGCAACAACCTCTTCGTGGCCTGGGAGACCCTCACACACGCCGACAACCCCAGCTGAGTTCCCGCGACGTACCTGGCGGGAGCGTCAGAGTTGCGTCAAAGACGCTCCCGCCGCCGCACCCGGCCCCATTTGTCGCGAATATTGGCCGTAAGGTCGACGCTGCGTAGGCAGCAGTGGCCGGAACACAATGAGGAACATGGGACGCGGCAAGCTTCGGATCTACCTCGGTGCGGCACCGGGCGTCGGCAAGACGTACGCCATGCTGTCCGAGGCGCACCGGCGGGTGGAGCGGGGCACCGACTGCGTGGTCGCGTTCGTGGAGCACCACGGCCGGCCGCGCACCGAGGTGATGCTGCACGGGCTGGAGCAGATACGGCGCAAGGACCTGATCTACCGGGAGAGCGCCTTCACCGAGATGGACGTCGACGCCGTCCTGGCCCGGCATCCGCAGGTCGCGCTCGTCGACGAACTCGCCCACACCAACATCCCCGGCTCACGCAACGCCAAGCGCTGGCAGGACGTGGAGGAACTCCTCGCCGCCGGCATCGACGTGATATCGACCGTCAACATCCAGCACCTGGAGTCGCTGGGGGACGTCGTCGAGTCGATCACGGGCGTACGGCAGCAGGAGACCGTGCCGGACGAGGTGGTGCGCCGGGCCGACCAGATCGAGCTCGTCGACATGTCGCCCCAGGCGCTGCGGCGGCGGATGGCGCACGGCAACGTCTACCAGCCGGACAAGGTCGACGCGGCCCTGTCGAACTACTTCCGCCCCGGGAACCTGACCGCCCTTCGCGAGCTGGCGCTGCTCTGGGTGGCCGACCGGGTCGACGAGTATCTGAAGCAGTACCGCAGTGATCACCGGGTGTCGAAGATCTGGGGTTCACGGGAGCGGATCGTCGTGGGTCTGACCGGCGGCCCGGAAGGCCGGACGCTGATCCGCCGGGCCGCCCGGCTGGCGGAGAAGGGCGCGGGCGGCGAGGTGCTGGCCGTCTACATCGCCCGCAGCGACGGCCTGACCTCCGCCTCGCCCAAGGAGCTGGCCGTCCAGCGCACCCTCGTCGAGGACCTCGGCGGCACCTTCCACCATGTCGTCGGGGACGACATCCCGGCGGCCCTGCTGGCCTTCGCGCGCGGTGTGAACGCCACCCAGATCGTCCTCGGCTCCTCGCGCCGCAGGAGCTGGCAGTACGTGTTCGGACCGGGGGTGGGCGTGACGGTGGCCCGGGAGTCGGGCCCCGACCTCGACGTGCACATCGTCACGCACGAGGAGGTCGCCAAGGGGCGCGGACTTCCCGTGGCCCGGGGAGCGCGCCTCGGCCGGGCACGGATCATCTGGGGCTGGTTCACCGGCGTCGTCGGCCCCGTGCTGCTCACGCTGCTGCTGACCCATGTCGACGCCGACCTCGGTCTCGCCAACGACATGCTGCTGTTCCTGACCCTGACAGTGGGCGCCGCCCTGCTCGGCGGGCTCTTCCCGGCACTCGCCTCGGCGGCGGTCGGCTCGCTGCTGCTGAACTGGTTCTTCACGCCGCCCGCCCACACGCTGACCATCGCCGACCCGAAGAACCTGCTCGCGCTCGTGATCTTCGTTTTCGTGGCGGTGTCGGTCGCCTCCGTGGTCGACCTCGCCGCCCGCCGCACACACCAGGCGGCACGCCTGCGCGCCGAGTCGGAGATCCTCTCCTTCCTCGCGGGCAACGTGCTGCGCGGCGAGACCGGCCTGGAGGAGCTGCTGGAGCGCGTCCGCGAGACCTTCGGCATGGAGTCCGCGGCCCTGCTGGAGCGCGCCAGTGACGTCGACCCGTGGACGTGCGCGGGCCGGGTGGGCCTGGAACGGGCACCGCAGCGGCCCGAGGACGCGGACGTCGACGTACCGGTCGGCGACCACATGGCGCTCGCGCTGACCGGCCGGGTGCTGCCCGCCGAGGACCGCCGGGTGCTCGCCGCCTTCGCGGCACAGGCCGCGGTCGTCCTGGACCGCCGCAGGCTCCAGGAGGAGGCCGACCAGGCCAAGGAGCTGGCCGAGGGCAACCGGATCCGTACGGCGCTGCTCGCGGCCGTCAGCCATGACCTCCGTACGCCGCTCGCCGGCATCAAGGCGGCGGTCTCGTCGCTGCGGTCCGACGACGTGGCGTGGTCGGAGGAGGACGAGGCCGAACTGCTGGAGGGCATCGAGGAGGGCGCCGACCGGCTCGACCACCTCGTGGGGAACCTCCTGGACATGTCCCGGCTGCAGACCGGCACGGTGACGCCGCTCATCCGCGAGATCGACCTCGACGAAGTGGTGCCGATGGCGCTCGGCGGGGTGCCGGAGGACAGCGTGGAGCTGGACATCCCGGAGACGCTGCCCATGGTCGCCGTGGACCCCGGGCTGCTGGAGCGGTCGGTGGCCAACCTGGTCGAGAACGCCGTCAAATACAGCCCGGAGGGCAGCAAGGTCCTCGTCGCCGCCAGCGCCATCGCCGAACGGGTCGAGGTCCGGGTGGTCGACCGTGGCCCCGGCGTGCCCGACGAGGCGAAGGAACGCATCTTCGCGCCCTTCCAGCGCTACGGCGACGCCCCGCGCGGAGCCGGAGTGGGGCTCGGGCTCGCGGTCGCGCGCGGCTTCGCCGAGGCGATGGGCGGCACACTCAACGCCGAGGACACGCCGGGCGGCGGCCTCACCATGGTGCTCACGCTGCGGGCGGCGGGAACGCGCGCGGCGCTTCACGAAGAGGGGGGCGTACCACTGGAACCCCCCGTGGAACCCGAAAGGCAGGCCACATGCTGAGCCCGACCGGGGGGACCCCCCAGGCCCCCACGAGGGTGCTGGTGATCGACGACGAGCCGCAGATCGTGCGCGCCCTCGTGATCAACCTCAAGGCCCGCAAGTACGAGGTCGACGCGGCCCACGACGGAGCCACCGCCCTCGAACTCGCGGCCACCCGCCACCCCGACGTGGTCGTCCTCGACCTCGGTCTGCCCGACATGGACGGCGTCGAGGTGATCCGCGGGCTGCGCGGCTGGACCCGGGTGCCGATCCTGGTGCTGTCCGCCCGGCACTCCTCGGACGAGAAGGTCGAGGCGCTGGACGCGGGCGCCGACGACTACGTCACCAAGCCCTTCGGCATGGACGAGCTGCTCGCCCGGCTCCGCGCCGCCGTCCGCCGCGCCGAGCCGGTCGGGCCCGGCGAGGGCGACGTCACGACGGTGGAGACCGAGGCGTTCACCGTCGACCTGGCCGCGAAGAAGGTCAACCGGGGCGGGAAGGACGTACGGCTGACCCCCACGGAGTGGCATCTGCTGGAGGTGCTGGTCCGCAACACCGGGAAGCTCGTCAGCCAGAAGCAGCTGCTCCAGGAGGTGTGGGGGCCGTCGTACGGGACGGAGACGAACTACCTGCGGGTGTACATGGCACAGCTGCGCAGGAAGCTGGAGGGGGACCCGTCGCACCCCAAGCACTTCATCACCGAGCCGGGGATGGGGTACCGGTTCGAGAAGTGAGCCGCCGGGCGGGTCGGCAGCGGCTGGTTCGGGCGTCGGCACCGGGGGTACGAGAGTGTCGGTGCACCCCGGTAGGCTTCAAGACATGAGTGCTGTTCCTCGTTCGGAAAAGTCGGTGGGCCGGTTCCGGCGCATGCTCGACCGGCTCTCCTCGTCGCAGGAGGACCTGGAGTCCGAGGAGCTGCGTGAGGACGCCGAGACGGCCGGCTGTATCAAGATCGGTGACTGCCGTGACCGACAGATAGTGACGGTTACTGGTACCTTGCGCACGGTCACCCTGCGGCCGCGTGCGGGAGTCCCCGCCCTGGAGGCCGAGCTGTTCGACGGCTCCGCCGCCCTGGACGTGGTGTGGCTCGGCAGGCGCTCCATAGTCGGGATAGAGCCGGGGCGCCGGCTGATCGCATCGGGCCGGGTCTCCATGAGCCGGGGCCGCCGGGTGCTGTTCAACCCGAAATACGAACTGAGACCCCTCGGACGGGAGTAGCCGGTGACGTCGCTCGACAAGCCGACTGAAGACACCACCGACACCACCGCAGACGCCGAGCAGAATGCCCGGGCGGTGACCGAGGCTGCGCTCTTCGAGGCCTTCGGCGGCATGCGCGGCATGATCGAGACGGTGCTGCCCGGTCTGCTCTTCGTCACCATCTACACGATCAACAAGGACCTGCACCTGTCGGCCATCGCCGCGCTCGCGGTTTCCTTGGTGCTGGTGGTGGTGCGCCTCGTCATGCGAGACACCATCAAGCACGCGTTCAGCGGCGTCTTCGGCGTCGCCTTCGGTGTCGTGTTCGCGATGATGACCGGCAACGCGAAGGACTTCTACCTGCCCGGCATGCTCTACACGCTGGGACTGGCGCTCGCGTACATCATCACGACCCTGTGCGGTGTGCCGTTGATCGGGCTGATCCTGGGCCCGGTGTTCAAGGAGAACCTCTCCTGGCGCACGCGCAATCCCGGGCGCAAGAAGGCGTATGCGAAGGCCAGTTGGGCGTGGGGCCTGATCCTGCTCGCCAAGTGCGCGATCCTCTTCCCGCTGTACTGGTGGGCGGACACCACGCAGTTCGGCTGGGTCCTGATCGCCCTGAAGATTCCGCCGTTCCTGCTGGCCGTGTGGCTGACCTGGGTGTTCCTGGCGAAGGCGCCCGCGCCGATCGACGTGTTCGCGGAGATGGAGGCGGCCGAGAAGGCCGAGCGGAAGGCTGCCGCCGGCTCGGGCGAGTAGGTACCCGGCGTTGGTGTGGCCCGTGCTGGGGGCGGCAGCCCCCAGACCCCCGCTATCGGCCTGAACGGCCTCGTCCTCAAACGCCGGACGGGCTGGTTGTGACCGGTCTGAACCCAAAGGTGAAGGGCGCCCTGCGATCTGCAGGGCGCCCTCCGTCGTCGTAAGCCCGCAGGGGCTAGCCCGCCGCGTCCTCGCGCCGGACCGACAGCAGGTCCTCCAACTGTTCCTCCCGGGCCTGGGCGGCCACGAAGAGGAGCTCGTCCCCTGCTTCCAGGGAGTCCTCGCGGGAGGGGGTGAGGACCCGGGTGCCGCGGATGATGGTCACCAGGGAGGTGTCCTGGGGCCATTCCACGTCGCCGACCTGGGTGCCGGCGAGGGCCGACTCCTCCGGCAGGGTCAGTTCGACGAGGTTGGCGTCGCCGTGGCTGAAGCGCAGGAGGCGGACCAGGTCGCCGACCGAGACCGCTTCCTCGACCAGGGCCGACATAAGGCGGGGGGTGGAGACGGCCACGTCGACGCCCCAGGCCTCGTTGAACAGCCACTCGTTCTTGGGGTTGTTCACGCGGGCCACGACGCGCGGCACGCCGTACTCCGTCTTCGCCAGCAGGGAGACGACCAGGTTGACCTTGTCGTCGCCCGTCGCGGCGATCACCACGTTGCAGCGCTGGAGGGCTGCCTCGTCCAGCGACGTGATCTCGCAGGCGTCGGCCAGCAGCCACTCCGCCTGCGGGACGCGTTCGACCGAGATGGCGGTCGGCGCCTTGTCGATCAGAAGGACCTCGTGGCCGTTCTCCAGCAGTTCGCCCGCGATCGAGCGGCCCACCGCACCGGCACCGGCAATGGCGACCCTCATCAGTGACCGCCCTCCTCTTCGGGACCCTTGGCGAACGCCGCCTCGACCTTGTCGACCTCGTCGGTGCGCATCATGACGTGCACCAGATCGCCCTCCTGCAGCACCGTCTGCGAGGTGGGCAGGATCGCCTCACCGAGCCGGGTCAGGAAGGCGACGCGGACGCCCGTCTCCTCCTGCAGCCTGCTGATCTTGTGGCCCACCCAGTCCGTGGACGCGTGCACCTCGGCGAGCTGAACGCCGCCGGTGGGGTCCCGCCACAGCGGCTCGGCGCCCGAGGGCAGCAGGCGGCGCAGCATCTGGTCGGCCGTCCAGCGGACCGTGGCCACGGTGGGGATGCCGAGGCGCTGGTAGACCTCGGCGCGGCGGGGGTCGTAGATCCGGGCCGCGACGTTCTCCACGCCGAACATCTCGCGGGCCACGCGCGCGGAGATGATGTTGGAGTTGTCACCGCTGGAGACGGCGGCGAACGCGCCCGCCTCCTCGATGCCCGCCTCGCGCAGGGTGTCCTGGTCGAAGCCGACGCCGGTCACCCGGCGGCCTCCGAACCCGGGGCCCAGCCGGCGGAACGCGGTGGGGTCCTGGTCGATCACGGCGACCGTGTGCCCTTGTTGCTCCAGGGTCTGGGCAAGAGCGGAGCCCACCCTTCCGCAACCCATGATGACGATGTGCACGGCGCTTACCCCGCACTCCTCGTGAGGCGTCTGACTTGCGTGAACGTGGTGCTCATATCCTTCTCTCGGTTCGCCGGGCAACAGGCGCGGGCCGGTCGGGGACCGCTGGGCATCATCATGCCGGGGAATCCCGTCGATGATCCCCCGCGGTTCGGATCGTGGGCTCGCGTGTGCCTTCGTCCACCGTAACCTCCGGGTCCGACAGGCCGACCGGGGCGTCCCGCCGCTGCGCACCCGACCTTGAGCGCCCGCCCCTCAGCGGCGGTTGAAGCTGCGCAGACTGGCCAGTGTCAGGACGCCGAGGCCGGCGAGCGAGACGAGGGCTCCGACGAGCTGAGCGGTCATCTGCGACATGAGGTCTCCCGGTGGTTTCAAGCAGGTGATGAGCGTTCAGGCGCAGGTCATGGAGGCATGGGGGCGCCGGACGGATCGGCGCAAGGCACGAGCGCGGCACGGAATTCACCCCGGCGCCGCGCGTGATTTCACCCGGATGTGCTCCGGCCCAGGCAGGGGGCCTACGATTCTCTGTTGTGTCCAAACTGACCGACGTGCCCAAACGGATTCTGATCGGGCGCGCGCTGCGCAGTGACCGGCTGGCGGAAACGCTCCTGCCGAAGCGCATCGCACTGCCCGTCTTTGCCTCCGACCCGCTGTCCTCCGTGGCATACGCGCCCGGAGAAGTACTGCTGGTCCTCTCCATCGCGGGCGTGTCGGCGTACCACTTCAGCCCCTGGATCGCGGTCGCGGTCGTCGTGCTGATGTTCACCGTGGTCGCCTCCTACCGGCAGAACGTGCACGCCTACCCCAGCGGTGGCGGCGACTACGAGGTGGCGACCACCAACCTCGGCCCCAAGGCCGGCCTGACGGTCGCGAGCGCCCTGCTCGTCGACTACGTCCTGACCGTCGCCGTCTCCATCTCGTCCGGCATCGAGAACCTCGGCTCCGCGATCCCGTTCGTGGTCGAGCACAAGGTCGAGTGCGCCGCCGCGGTGATCCTGCTGCTGACGGTGATGAACCTGCGTGGCGTACGGGAGTCCGGCGGCCTCTTCGCCATCCCGACGTACGTCTTCGTCGTGGGCGTCTTCATCATGATCACGTGGGGCGCGTTCCGCGGGCTGGTCCTCGACGACACCATGCGGGCACCCACGGCGTCGTACGAGATCAAACCCGAGCACGAGGGCCTGGCGGGCTTCGCGCTGGTCTTCCTCCTGCTGCGCGCCTTCTCCTCCGGCTGCGCCGCGCTGACCGGTGTCGAGGCGATCTCCAACGGCGTCCCGGCCTTCCGCAAGCCCAAGTCGAAGAACGCGGCGACCACGCTCGCGATGATGGGCCTGCTGGCCGTCACCATGTTCTGCGGCATCATCGGGCTCGCCATGGCGACCAAGGTCCGTATGGCCGAGAACCCGGCCGTCGACCTGATCAAGGACGGTGTCGCGGTCGGCTCCGGCTATGTCCAGAACCCCGTGATCACCCAGGTCGCCGAGGCCGTCTTCGGCAAGGGCAGCTTCTTCTTCATCGTGCTCGCCGCGGCCACCGCTCTGGTGCTGTTCCTCGCGGCCAACACCGCCTACAACGGCTTCCCGGTGCTCGGCTCGATCCTCGCCCAGGACCGCTATCTGCCGCGCCAGCTGCACACCCGCGGCGACCGGCTCGCCTTCTCCAACGGCATCGTGCTGCTGGCGGGCGCGGCCATGCTGCTGGTGTGGGTCTACGGCGCCGACTCCACGCGCCTGATCCAGCTGTACATCGTCGGCGTGTTCGTGTCCTTCACGCTCAGCCAGACCGGCATGGTCCGCCACTGGAACCGCCTGCTGAGGACGGAGAAGGACCAGGCCAAGCGCCGCCACATGATCCGCTCCCGCGCGATCAACACCTTCGGCGCCTTCTTCACCGGCCTGGTCCTGATCGTCGTCCTCGTCACCAAGTTCACGCACGGCGCCTGGGTGGCCCTGCTCGGCATGGTGATCTTCTACGGCGTGATGACGGCGATCCGCCGCCACTACGACCACGTCTCCGAGGAGCTCGCCGCCCCCGAGGGCCCGAGCGACGACAGCGTACGGCCGTCCCGCGTGCACTCGGTCGTCCTGGTCTCCAAGATCCACCGCCCCGCCCTGCGCGCCCTGGCCTACGCCAAGTTGATGCGCTCGGACACCCTGGAGGCGCTCAGCGTCAACGTCGATCCGGCGGAGACCAAGGCGCTGCGCGAGGAGTGGGAGCGGCGCGGGATCGACGTACCGCTGAAGGTGCTCGACTCGCCCTACCGCGAGATCACGCGGCCGATCATCGAGTACGTGAAGGGGCTGCGCAAGGAGTCCCCGCGCGACGCGGTGTCCGTGATCATCCCCGAGTACGTCGTCGGCCACTGGTACGAGCATCTGCTGCACAACCAGAGCGCGCTCCGGCTGAAGGGCCGGCTGCTGTTCACGCCGGGCATCATGGTGACCTCGGTGCCCTACCAGCTCCAGTCGTCCGAGGCGGCGAAGGTCAGGGCCCGCAAGCGGCAGGACTGGAACGCGCCGGGAGCGGTGCGGCGGGGGCCGGCCACGGATCGGGCGAAGGAGCCCGCCGAGCCGGACGCCAAGCGCTGACGGGGCCCGGCGCCCAGCGCTGACGGGGGCCGGGCGCGCGGCCTGGAGGACGTAGACTGGTGGGCTGTTGCCGGGCCCGGGCCGCTGAAGCGCGCCGTCGAGGGCCGCGCCGTCCCGCCTCTCGATCTGGAGTCACCCCACCATGCAGGCAGAACAGAAGAAGTCGCTGGTGGGGGAGGAGTACGAGGTCGAGATCGGCCCCGTCGCCCACGGCGGGCACTGCATCGCCCGCACGGACGCCGGCCAGGTCCTGTTCGTCCGGCACACCCTGCCCGGCGAGCGGGTCGTAGCCCGGGTGACCGAGGGCGATGAGGGCGACCGCTTCCTGCGGGCCGACGCGGTCGAGGTGCTGTCGGCGTCCAAGGACCGCATCGAGGCCCCGTGCCCCTTCGCCGGGCCCGGCCGCTGCGGCGGCTGCGACTGGCAGCACGCCAAGCCGGGGGCGCAGCGCCGGATGAAGGGCGAGGTCATCGCCGAGCAGCTGCAGCGGCTCGCGGGACTCACGCCCGAGGACATCGGCTGGGACGGCACCGTCATGCCCGCCGAGGGCGACAAGCTGCCCGCGGGGCAGGTGCCGCAGTGGCGGACGCGCGTGCAGTACGCCGTCGACGCCGACGGCCACGCCGGACTGCGCCGGCACCGCTCGCACGACGTCGAGCCGATCGACCACTGCATGATCGCCGCCGAGGGCGTCAGCGAACTAGGCATCGAGAAGCGCGACTGGACCGGTATGGCCGGGGTGGAGGCGATCGCGGCGACCGGTTCGCAGGACCGCCAGGTGATCCTGACGCCGAGGCCGGGCGGGCGCCTGCCGATCGTCGAACTGGACCGGCCGGTCTCGGTGATGCGGGTCGGCGAGAAGGACGGCGGCGTCCACCGCGTCCACGGCCGCCCCTTCGTCCGCGAACGCGCGGACGGCCGTACGCACCGGGTCGGCAGCGGCGGCTTCTGGCAGGTCCACCCGAAGGCCGCGGACACCCTGGTGACGGCCGTCATGCAGGGCCTGCTGCCCCGCAAGGGCGAGATGGCCCTCGACCTCTACTGCGGCGTCGGCCTCTTCGCCGGCGCCCTCGCCGACCGCCTCGGCGACAAGGGCGCGGTCCTCGGCATCGAGTCCGGCAAGCGCGCGGTGGAGGACGCCCGGCACAACCTGGCCGACTTCGAACGGGTCCGCATCGAACAGGGCAAGGTCGAGTCGGTACTGCCGCGTACGGGGATCACCGAGGTGGACCTGATCGTCCTGGACCCGCCTCGCGCGGGCGCCGGGCGTGGGACGGTGGCGCATCTGGCGTCGCTGGGGGCGCGGCGGATCGCGTATGTGGCTTGTGATCCGGCGGCGTTGGCGCGGGATTTGGGGTACTTCCGGGATGGGGGGTATCGGGTGCGGATGCTTCGGGCGTTTGATCTGTTTCCGATGACTCATCATGTGGAGTGTGTGGCGATCCTTGAGCCTGCCGAAAAAGGCCGCTGACCTGCCGTTTTAGCGGGTGCGTTGTGTGCGCTACGGGCGATATCTTGACGCATGTTCGACGCATTTTTGACCCACGTGACGCACTTTTGACGCATGCTCTGATGAGGCGTCAGGGGCTTGCTTGCGCAGTTGACTTACCGTCAGATCTTGCCTGAGGGGACTCCGGCGTTGTCGTCCTCAAGGCAGGAGGAGCGGGGCGCGCTGCGGCTCCGGGGCTGGCGAGGTAGGGCTGGAGGTCTGCAGCGCTGGGCTTGGGTGGCGTAGGTCGCTTCGGTGCCGAGGTGGTCTCGGTGAGGCGCTGGAGGTGTGTGTCGGCGAAGGTGAGCCATACTTCGGTCTCTCCCTTTTCCTGACTGGGCGGTGGGATTCGGCGTGCTTGCGTACGGCGGTTACGTATTCGCTCAGATGCTTGGCCTGGTGTCGTGTAGTGCGTTTCCCCGTTCTGCCGTTCGGTTTCCTGGGCTTGCTGACCTGCGCGCCGTTTGCGTTCCGCGACTTCGCCGCGAAGATCGACTTCTTGCACAATTTCTGCGAGCCGGTCTTCCAGCGGGCGGGTGGGGAGGTCGGCCCATTCGCTCCGTTGAGCTCCTGTGCGTGAGGGACCTTGCCGGACTTGCGTGCGGCGCTGATCCGCGATGCCCAGTTCACAGCGTGCGGGCCGGTCTCGACCGCCTTGACGAGATAGTTTTTGCCGGCTGCCAGCTCTTCGATACGCCCGACCTTTGTCGGTGAGCTGGGCGCTCCGCTCCAATGCCCACGGTGTTAGGTGACTTTGACCAGTCCACTGGTTTCGGGGAGCCTGGGCGCTCACCTTGGGCCAACTGCCGCTCGTTGAGGCCCCGTGCATGCGGTCCTACCGTGGTTTCCGGGTGTGCTGCCCCAGGCGCAACGCCCGCCGGGGGCGCGGCCATTCCCAGGGCTACGGGAGGACGTCTATCCCGAGGGGGCGAGCCGTGGCCGGATTCCGGGCTTTCCAGGACGGCGATGCGCTGGTGGGGCCGTGTGCGCGCGGCGATGCGTCCTTCTAATGGCGTGATGCCACGAAAAGGCACCAAGGGGGCAAGGTGCATCGTAGGGGTGTTGGCCGATGTGCACCGGCAGGACCGCTACTTCAAGTAGAACGTCCGCTAATCGCAGCGGATAGTGCCGCTCTACAGGACCGCAGCGGTGCTATTGGTTCCGCTCGGACTCGCGCTGCTGGTAGTCGCGCGGAGACAGTCCATGGAAGCGGGAGAAGGCGGCGCTGAACGTGGGTAGGTGGGCGTACCCGGTCCGGCGTGCGACGGCGCTGGGCGGCGCGCCCCCGGCGAGCAGGTCGCGGGCGATGCGCATGCGGGCGGCATAGCGCCAGCGCCCCAGTGTCATACCTGTCTCGTCACGGAAGGCGCGGTGGATCTCATCGCCGACATCAACATTCTGCGTCCCGCCAGGCTCGCCGATACGACGCAAGCACTCCATTGCGACAGCACGCGCACGCGGATTCGCGGGCATCGGCACCGACAGCGCTCGCTGCGCGGCAACCTGTTCCGCGAACAGGTCGAGAATGTGGTGGGGGTTGTAGTCGTCAGGACGCAGTCCGGACCGGGCGCTGATCGAGCAGAACATCAAGTAGTCGTCCCACGCAGGCGAGAACCGCACCTGCAGCGGCTCTGTCAGTTGGAGGTCGCCGGTGTTCGCGTTGCCCAGCGGCAGGGAGACGGAGTTCTCGCGGAGCCCGGTGACGTGCTCGATTTCTGCGGGGATCCAGGTCGCCACCCCGCGCTCCCGCTCGTAGCGTTGGTTGCCTATGTCCAGGTAGCCGCTGCCTCGGTACATCCAGCTGAGGACGTGGATGTCGTTGGTGTGCGACGGCGTGCTGGCCGCGGGCAGCATCTCGGGCGCAGCGGGAGTGTCCGTCTTGCGCATCATCCGGATCAGGTCGTCGGTCTGCCGTGCCGCCGCTGCCCGTTGCGTCATCCCGCCGGCGCCGGGTCGAGCGGAGAGCTCCCGTCCGAACTCGTGGGGGGTCAGTCCGAACCGTCCCTTGAAGGCGCGCGTGAGGCCGTTGCGGCTGGCGAAGCCCACTCGGGCGGCCACCTGGTCCACGTCGTAGCCGGCAGCGAGGAACTCCACGGCGGCGCCGAGTCGGCAGAGCAGCCGCCACTGTTCGAACGTGAGCCCGGTGTCGGCGAGGAAGTCACGGCGAAGGGTGCGCGCGCTGGAGAGCACCCGCGCAGCCCATTGCTCGACCGTGAGGTCGAGCGCGGGGTCGCGAGTCAGTTCCTCGGCGACTGCTCTGGCGCCGAGGGCTCGCGGCATCGCAGGCGAGGCGAACCCCTCTGGGCTCGGATTTCGCCCGGCCTCGGCGGGTGCCGGCGAGCGCGAGCCAGGACGCCGTAGGAGTTCCTCGATCGCCTCGGGGGAGTACCCGTGGCCGCTGAACGGAGTGACCTGCAGGTTGAAGAGCTGGATCAACCAGTCCTGCCAGCCGCTGGGAACGTCGAACCGCGTCAGTTCCGATAGCCCCCAGGCGCCGACGCCGGTGTGGGGCCACAGCGGGAAGGCGACCGTGCCTGGATCAGTGATGATCTTCCGCTCTGTCCAGCCGTCTGCGGGAATCCAGGCGCCTTCGCCGGCCCTGAGGCGGAGCGCCGGCCCGTCGTCGAGGCGTATGTGCGCCGCGCCGTTGCGCACCCAGAGCAGCAGTGGTCGGACGGGTGCATCTGCACGACCCAACCGTGCGGTCGGGATCGGCGGCGGGTCGCCGGGGCCTGCGGCGAACGAGGAGAGAACCGCCATGTCCTAACCCTACGGCAGTCTGCGCACACCATGCTAGGTAAGGTTCACCTAACTTTAGCAGTGCGCGCCCCCCGATGCCGGTGCGCGACTCCTGCCCTCGCAGTGACCGGAAAGGTCAGTTCCCGTATGCCCAAGACCTCGCGCCGACTCACCGTGCGCCCGCCGACCCTGCGTGAGGTCGAGGTGATCCGGACCGTCGACATCACCTCGGGGATGCGCCGGGTCACGCTGAGCGGCGAACAGCTGCGTACGTTCACCACTGCGGACGGAGTCGTGCGGCCGCCCTTCGAATCCCCGGGCTTCGACGACGACCTCGCGTTCTACTTCCCGTACCCGGGTCAGCGCGAACCGGTGCTCCCGGTCCAGGGCGAGGCCAAGTTGCTCCTGCCCAAGGATCCTCGACCGCTGTCGAGGGCCTACACGGTCCGCCGGTGGGACCCCGAGGCCGGCGAGCTGGACGTGGACTTCGTCAAGCACGGCGTGGGCGCGGGAACGACATGGGCCTATCGCGCCCAGCCGGGTGACCGGATCCACCTCAGCGGCCCGAGCACGTCCAAGGCGTTCCCGACCGGCGCCGACTGGCTGTTCGTGGCGGGCGACGACACCGCACTCCCCGCGATCGGCCGCTTGCTCGACGAGCTCCCGCCCGACGCCCGGGCGCAGGTGTTCATCGAGATCGCCGAGGACGCCCACCTCCAGGAGTTGCGCGAGCTGCCCGGGGTCGTAGTGACGTGGCTGGTCCGCCCCAGCCAAGGGGCCGGGACTGTGTCGCTGCTCACCGAGACCGTCCGCAGTGCCAAGTGGTGGCCGGGCCAGGCGTTCGCGTGGCTGGCCGGCGAGCACAGGGCCGTCCGGGACATTCGCCGGCACCTGGTCGAGGACCGTGGCGTGGCCAAGGAGGACATCGACTTCTCCGGCTACTGGCGTCGCTCCGAGGTCGTCGCACTGGACACCGACGCGGCGGTACCGGACCCGGAGCGGACGGTCACCCCGTTCCAGAAGCTCCACGACCTGACCGAGCTTGTCGCGCCGATCGCGATCCGCACCGCCGTCGAGCTGGGCGTTCCCGATCTGCTCTCCCGCGGCGTGACCGGCGTGAGCGAGCTGGCTGCCAAGGTCGGCGCCGACGTGCGCGCCCTGGGCAAGCTCCTGCGTTACCTGCACACCCTGGACGTAGTGACCGAGACGGAACCGTCTCACTACGCCCTGACGCCGGTCGGGGACGTCCTCACACTCGAGTTCATCGCCGACCGGCTCCACTCCGCCGGAGTGATCGGTCGCGAGATGCTCGGGATCCACGGCCTCACGGAGTCGGTCCGCACCGGTCGGCACGCCTACGCCTCGGTCACCGGCCAGACCTTCGCCGACGTGCGGGCCGAGCAGGATTACGAGGACCGTCACCTGGAACGCCTGGCGAAGTTCCAGCCCGCACTGGCCGAACCGATCGCCACGTCCGACCTGCTCACCGGAGTTCAGCATCTGGTGATCCACTCGGGTGGTGCCGGCGCTCACGCCCGTGAGTACGTCGCGGCCCACGCAAGCCTGCGCGTGACGATCTGCGCCCTGCCCGCGCAGGCCGACTGGCTGCGCCGCGACCTGCCCGCCACGATTCCCGACGAGCGGCAACGCGCGCGGGTCAGCGTGCTGGAGCAGTCCGTCTTCGAGCCCGGACCGGCAGCCGACGCCGTGCTCATCAGCCGCGCCTTCAAGACCCTGCCCGACGCCGACGCCGCTCACGCACTGCGCCGGGCAGCCGAGAACCTCGACCCCGGCGGACGGGTGCTGCTGATCGAGGAGGTCTTCGGCACCGACGAGCTCGACGAGCACGACGGCGAGGAGGACCTTCTCGGCCTGGTCTGCCACGGCTCCGGCCTGCGCACCGCAGCGGAGCTGGACGCCGTCATCGCCCGTGCCGGCCTCACGCGCAGGGCGGCGCACACCGTCGGCCTGGGCGCCACCGTCCATGAGCTCCTCCGCTCCACAGCCGACTGAACCCCTCCTCCACCCCAAGAACGAGAGAAAAGAAGAGAACACTCATGAGCAAGACCTCCCTGATGAGACGGGGCGCAGCCCTTGCCGCCGCACTGATGAGCGCGTCGCTCGTCCTCACCGCCTGCGGCAGTGACGGCGACGACACCGGCGACAAGGCCGCCGGGACCCGCAGCGACCAGGCCGCCGGGACCCACAGCGTCAAGGCCGAGAACGGCACCGTCGAGATTCCCGCCGACCCCCAGCGCATCGTCACGATCGGCAACACGAGCCTCCCCTTCCTCGATCTGGGGGGTAAGCCGGTGGGTGTCACCGAGGTGTCCGAGTCCGACCTCGACGTGCTGCCGGAGGACCAGAGGACGGCGTACGAGGCAGCCGAGATCGTCGGCAGTGACGGTGGTGAGGTGGACCTCGAGAAGCTCGCCGCCCTGAAGCCGGACGTCATCCTGGTCCAGTTCCACTCGACCGACTGGGACAAGGTCGGCAAGCAGCTGGAGGCGATCGCCCCGACCGTGTACTGGGGGCTCGACACCGAGTGGAAGGCCTTCGCCGACGCGATCGCGGAGGCCGGCAACACGGCGGACGCGCTCAAGCAGCAGAAGGCGGACTTCAAGGAAAAGGTCGCCAAGATCCAGGAGACCTACGGCAAGATCATCAAGGACACCTCGTTCGTCGACGTCTCCCGCGGCGACTGGAGCGATCCCGGAACGTTCTACATCGCGGACATCGGCTGCTCCGAGATCGCCCGGGACGACATCGGCCTGGACCTCCCCGAGGCGGCCGCGGGCAAGGACCCCCTGGCCTACGAGTCCCTGCCGTTCGAGCAGATCGGTGAGCTGTCCGAGTACGACGTGATCACCTACCCCGTCGACGCCGACGGCAAGCCGACCGAGCCCTTCGCGCCGGTGATCAAGACCAACACCTGGAAGTCCCTGCCCGCCGTGCGCTCCGACCGTGCGCTGGGAGTCTTCTGCCCCGGCAACAACTCCTACGGGCCCGTCAACCGGTACCTGGACTCGCTCGACAGCGCACTGGCGACCCTCCCCGGCAAGCAGTGACAGCCCTCGCCCTGCGGCAGGACGGTCCGGGCACCAAGACTGTGCCCGGACCGCCCCGTCGTCTGCTCGGCCTGGTCGTCGCGCTGCTGGTCCTGGTGGTCCTGCTGATGCTGAGCGTCATGATCGGTTCGACGGCGATCGCGCCGTCGGTGGTGTGGGACGCGCTGTTCCACTCCTCGGCCGGCATCGACCAGTTCGCGATCCGCGACTTCCGGCTGCCGCGCACGATCGTGGGGCTGGTCGCCGGCGTCGCCCTCGGTCTGTCGGGCGCGCTGATCCAGGCGCTCACCCGCAATCCCCTGGCCGATCCGGGCGTCCTCGGCGTCCATGCCGGTGCATCCTTCGCGGTGACGGTCGCCGTGGGCCTGCTCGGCGTCCGCGACGTCCAGGGCTACATGTGGTTCGCGTTCGCCGGGGCACTGATCGTCACGCTCCTGGTGCTCGTGTTCGGGTCGACACGGCAGGGCTCCTCGCCGGTGGTCATGGTGCTCGCCGGGGTCTGCGTCAGCGCTGTGCTCGGCGGCGCCAGGGAGGCGCTCCAGCTGACCGATCCGGACGCCTTCGACGCCATGCGGAACTGGAACGCCGGGTCGATCGCAGGCCGCCCGCTCGAAGTCGTGTGGCCGGTCCTGCCGTTCTTCGCGGTGGCACTCGTCCTGGTCTTCGCGGTGGCGGGCCCGCTCAACGCACTGGCCCTGGGTGACGAGCTGGCGGTCGCCCAAGGCGTCCGGCTGGTACGCACCCGCGTGCTCGCGGTGATCGCACTCACCCTCCTCGCCGGTGGCGCCACCGCCATCGCCGGACCCATCGGATTCGTCGGACTCATGGTGCCGCACGTGGCCCGCTGGATCGTCGGCCCGCACCAACGCTGGATCTTCGCCTACAGCATCCTCCTGGCTCCGAGCCTGCTGCTGGTCTCCGACATCCTCGGCCGCGTCGTGATGAGACCCGGCGAGATCCCCGTGGGTATTGTCACCGCCTTCGTCGGCGCCCCCGTTCTCGTCGCGCTGGTGCGGCGGAAGAAATCGAGCGGACTATGAACACGCACTTTCCGCCGGTGGACTTCGGCCGGCGGGCGCTGGTGCTGAGGCGCCGGCGGATCGCGGTACGGCTCCAGTGGCGCTCGGTCGTCGTCTGCGCGGTGCTCGCGGCCGCGATCGCCGGTACGGCTGTGCTCGCGCTGATGACCGGCTCGTACGCGCTGAGCCCCGGGCAGGTGCTGTCTGCACTGACCGGCCGGGAGACCGGCATCGTCCACGACATCGTGGTCGAGTGGCGGCTGCCCCGGGTGGCCGCGGCGGTGGTGTTCGGCGCGGCCCTGGGGGTGAGCGGTGCGGTCTTCCAGTCACTGCTGCGCAACCCTCTCGCGGACCCCGGCATCGTCGGGTTCTCCCAAGGCTCCTACACCGGCGCCCTGATCGTGATCCTGGTCGTCAACGGCACCTACGTGCAGCTGGTCGGCGGGGCGCTGCTGGGCGGGATGGCCACCGCCGTGGCCGTGTACCTGCTCGCCCACAGCCGAGGGGTGCACGGGTTCCGGCTGATCGTCGTCGGCATCGGCGTCTCGGCGATGCTCGGGTCGCTCAACACCTGGCTGATCCTCAAGGCCGACCTGGACCAGGCGATGTCCGCGGCCGCGTGGGGCGCCGGGTCGCTCAACGGCGTGTCCTGGGACCAGGTCGTCATCGGCGGCGCCTGCATCACCGGACTCCTGCTGCTGGCCGGGATGCTGAGCCGGCCGATGCGGCAGATGGAGCTGGGCGACGACGCGGCCGCCTCACTAGGGGTACGGGTCTCGCCCGTACGCCTCGGGCTGATCCTGGTCGGAGTGGCGCTGACGGCGACTGTCACGGCCGCGTCGGGGCCGATCGTATTCATCTCCCTGGTCGCCCCGCAGATCGGACGACGGCTCGCCCGCACCGCCGGGATCACCCTCGCCCCCGCCGCCTTCGTCGGCGCGCTGCTGTGTCTGGCGTCGGACTACCTCGCCCAGCACGTCGCCCCCACCCCGCTGCCGGTCGGCATCATCACCGTCGTGCTCGGCGGCGGCTACCTCGGACACCTGCTGTTCACCGAAGCCAGGAGACGCCTGTGAGCGCCACCCCGCCCGACACCGCGCGTCTGCGCGTGGAGTCGGCGACGATCGGCTACGACAGGCGGATCATCTCCGAGGACCTCTCGGTGGCGATCCCCGACGAGTCGTTCACGGTCATCGTGGGCCCGAACGCGTGCGGCAAGTCCACCCTGCTGCGCAGTCTGTCCCGACTGCGCAAGCCGTCGGCCGGGCAGGTCGTCCTCGACGGCGCCGACATCAACTCCTACCGGACCAAAGAGGTGGCGCGGCGGGTCGGACTGCTGCCGCAGACCTCGACCGCCCCGGACGGGATCACCGTCGCCGACCTCGTGGCCCGGGGACGCTACCCCCACCAGGGGTTCATCCGGCAGTGGACCGAGGACGACGAGCGGGCCGTGCTCAGGGCGATGCACCAGACCTCGGTCGCCGACCTGTCCGGGCGCCTGGTGGACGAGCTGTCGGGCGGGCAGCGCCAGCGCGTGTGGGTGGCGATGGCGCTTGCGCAGCACACCGACATCATGCTGCTCGACGAACCGACCACCTTCCTCGACATCACCCACCAGATCGAGCTGATGGAGCTGTTCACCGACCTGCACCACGTCGGCCACACCCTGGTCGCCGTCCTGCACGACCTGAACCACGCCGCCCGCTACGGCACCCACCTGATCGCCATGAAGGACGGCGCCGTGGTCGCCGAGGGCACCCCGGACGAGGTCGTCACGGCCGAGCTGGTCGAGGAGGTGTTCGGGCTGCGCTGTCTGGTGGTGCCCGATCCGGTGGCCGGCAGCCCTCAGGTGGTGCCGCTCGGCCGCGAACGAACCCGACGAAAATCCGCCGACAACACCGACGTGGAGTGCGCGAGAAATGGCTGATCCGTGGGTCGAGAAGCTGTCGACCGGTCAGTGGGGCCCGGAAAGGTTCAGACGACACCTCGAGGAGACGGGTGCACCGCTGGTCGAGCGGGTCTCCGCGGACGAGGTGGAGGTGACGTTCGTCGACGAGCCCGGATCCGACACGACGGTCACCCTCTCGGTGGTGATCGGCCCCAGAATCGGCTTCAACCCGATCGAGGGGGAGTTCGCCCCGGTGGCGGGGACGCCGTTCCGTGTTCGCACCCTGCGGATGCGTTCCGACCTGCGCTTCTCGTACGTGTTCGTACGACGTGGGCCGACGGGTGAGGGCGAGCGGGTTGCGGACCCGTTCAACCCGCCGCCGAGGTTCTCGGAGTGCTCCGTGGAGCGGTTCTCCGGGGCCTCGGTGGCGGTGCTGCCCGACGCGGTGCCGTTGCACTGGCTCGACCAGGCCGAAGCGGGGCCGCCCCCGGCAGTGGAAACCGCCGTCCTGGCGAGCGAGTTCCTGGGGGACGAACGCCGCATCTGGGTCTCGATGCCGCCCGGAGAGTTCTCGGACGAGAGCGCACTGCCCGTCGTGATCCATCTGGACGGGACGCCGGACCACAGCGCGCCGAGCGTGCGTGACGCCCTGGTCCGGGCGGGACTGGTCCGGCCCTGCGTGGTGGTCCTCGTCGGCCAGCCCGCACCGCAGCGCGCCAAGGAGCTGCTCTGCAACCCGGCGTTCTCCCGGATGCTGGTCCAGGAACTGCTGCCGTGGCTCCACGACCGGTATCCGCTCTCGCGGGACCCCGGTGACGTCGCGCTGGCCGGCGAGAGCTTCGGCGGTCTGTGCGCCGGCTGGACAGCGCTCCACCACCCGACGACGTTCGGCAACGCCATCCTCCAGTCCCCGTCGTGCGGATACCACCCCGACCTCAGGTGGGGCACCGGGGCGGGCGAGCTGCTGCGCCGCACCCCCGTACCGACACTGATCGCCGACTTCCTGGCCGCGGACACGGCATCGGTCCGCATCTTTCACGACGTCGGTGAGCTGGAAAGCTCGAACACCCACAGCCGCTGGCTGGACCACGTGCTCACCGGAAAGGGCTACGACACCCTCTACAGAGAGTTCGCCGGCGGACACGACTACGCATGGTGGCGAGGAATCCTCGCCGATGCCCTGCTCTGGTGCTTCCCGCTCACGAGCGGGGAGGGGAGCCGGGCATGAGGAACTCCTTGCGTTCCTCGGGCGCCGACCCCGCGGGGCTGGGGCGGGGACCGCTGACCCGCCGGCTGCCCGTGCTCCTGCTCGCTCCCGCCGAGCCGCTCGATGCCCCGCCGTTCGAGTCCGGGCCGGGGACCACCCCGGGCCGGTTCCTGCTGCGCGTGATCTTCTCGGTGCGGCGGGTCAGCGTTCCCGCGATGCTGCTGGCGATCGTGTGGCAGGTGGGCGAGTCCGCGGTGCCGGTGGTGATGGGACTCGCGATCGACCGGGCCGTGGCGACCGGGGACGAGGGACAGCTGGTTCTGTGGCTCGGCGTGCTGGTGGCCCTCTACGTCGCGCTGACGTCGGCGGCGAGGCTCTCGCTGCGGCTGACCGCCCACGCGGTGCAGGTACTTCAGCACCGACTCCGCGGCGCCCTCTCCACTGGCGTGCTGCACCCCGTCGGCGGCGCCGGCCGTCCGCCGGGCGGCAACGTGGTCTCGGTGATGACCAGCGACGTCGCGCGCCTTGCCAACGCGGTGATCCTGACGATCATCCCGGTCTCCAGGATCACGGCCATCGCATTCATCGCGGTGTCGCTGCTGGCGACGCACTGGCTCCTCGGACTCGTGGTGCTGGTCGGGGCGCCGGTCGCGGTCTGGTCGATGGGCTTGCTCAGCGAGCGGCTCTCCCGGGACACCCGCGCGTACCAGGAGCTGCTGGCCTCCACGGTCGGACAGGCCACGGACCTGGTCGCCGGCTACCGGGTGATCAAGGGGATGCGTGCCGAGGCCGAGGCGACCAGCCGGTACCGGCAGGCGAGCCAGGAGACGCTTGTCGGCGCCAGGCGCAACGCGGGCCTGCTGGGGAGGTTCCTCGTGGGCTCGGGCGTGGTCAGCGGCACGTTCGTCGCCGCGGTGGTGGGACTGGCGGGCTGGTTCGCCGTCGACGGACAGCTCACCATCGGCGGGCTGATCACCGCCGTCGGCCTCGCCCAGGCACTGCTGCCGCAGATCCAGGCGATCGCGCGCACGTCCGTCCCCAACCTCGCCGGCGCCCGCGCCGCGTCCGTGCGTGTCCTCGGCGTGCTGCGGGACAACGCCACATCGACGGCCGGGCCCGATGACGCGGCCCGGCGCGAGGTCACCGTGCTGCCGAAGCTGGACGTGGTCGTGCCGATCGCCGAGGGCATCAACAGCAAGAAGGTGCTCGACCGGGGCATGGTCGGCCACTACGCCGAGGGTGCGCTGAAGACGGCCATGCCCGAGGACAAGACCGGCAACTTCGGGCTCGCCGGCCACCGCAACACCCACGGGGAGCCGTTCCGCTACATCAACCGGCTGGAGCCGGGCGACCCCATCGTCGTGGAGACGCAGGACACGTAC
>NZ_JBSGVW010000046.1:44285-63991 GCF_053608645.1 Streptomyces sp. NPDC055013 | reverse complement strand
GGGGTCTGGGGGCGGCAGCCCCCAGGGACCGGGGTCGAAGGGGCAGCGCCCCTCGAGGACGGGACGGGCAGGGGCGGCGGGGGCGAAATCCGCGGCCCCCGCCGAATGGCCGTGGGTAAGGGAACGGTAAAGCGCCCCCGCTCGTTCACGGACCATGACAGCTATGACCCCCGGCTCGAACATCCCTCTCTCCGCCGCGCGCGTGACGGTGGACGTCGCCGCCCCGGTGCGGCTCGACGTATCGGGCCTGCTGCTCACCGCCGACGGCAAGGTGCGCTCCGACGACGACTTCATCTTCTACAACCAACCGTCCGGCCCCGGCGTGACCTACCGCTCGGGCGGCGGCACCAGCCCCGACGCGATCGTCGTCGACACCTCGGCCGTCCCCCCCGGCATCGAGAAGATCGTCGTCACCGCCAGCCCCGACGCCGCCGGCCAGACCTTCCAGGGCATCGAACCGACGGCCACCATCCGCAACGCGGACGACAACAGCGTCCTGGCCTCCTTCACGCCCCCGCAACTCGGCACCGAGACGGCCCTGGTGATCGTCGAGGTCTACCTGCGCAACGGCGCCTGGAAGGCCCGCGCCGTCGGCCAGGGCTACGCCAACGGCCTGGCCGGCATCGCCACCGACTTCGGCGTCACGGTCGAGGAACCGGCCCCCGCCCCGGCCGCGTCCGTGGCCCCGCCGCAGCCCACGATGCAGCCCCCGGCCGCCCCGCCGGCCCCGCCCATGTCCACCCCGGCACCCCAGGCACCCCAGGCCCCCGCCGCTCCCCCGGCCCCGCCCGCGCCGCCCGCCCCCGGCGCCGGAAAGATCAACCTGGACAAGGGTCGCGTAAGCCTCCAGAAGAACCAGACGGTCTCCCTCGTCAAGGGCGGCCGCCCCCTGCTCTCCTCGGTCAAGATGGGCCTCGGCTGGGAGCCGGCGTACCGCGGCAAGGACATCGACCTGGACGCCTCCGTCATCGCGTACGGCCCACAGCGCAACCACATCGACAGCTGCTACTTCGGCAAGCTCCAGATCGTGCAGGGCGCGATCCGCCACTCCGGCGACAACCTCACCGGCGAGGGCGGCGGGGACGACGAGGTCATCACCGTGGACCTCGGGCGCCTGCCCCAGGAGGTCACCGGCCTCGTCTTCACGGTCAACTCCTTCTCCGGCCAGAAGTTCACCGAGGTCGCCAAGGCCTACTGCCGGCTGATCGACGCCGCGTCCGGCGAGGAGCTCGTCCGCTTCGACCTCACCAACGCCGAAGCGCAGACGGGCGTGATGATGGCCAAGCTGATCAAGCAGTTCTCCGGCGAGTGGGAGATGACGGCCATGGGCGACTTCGTGAAGTCCCGCACGGTGCGGGGGATGGTGAAGCCGGCGGCCCAGGCGCTGTAGACAGCCGTACGACGTCCAGGGCGCCCTCGGTCGAAGGGGGCGCCCGGCGTTGAGACGCCACCGGCCCACCGAGCCGTCAGGCCGAGGCCCGCACCACCAGCTCCGGAACCACCCACGCCGCGGCGCCCCGCAGCGGTTCCTCACCGGCGCGCAGCCGGGCGACCTGCTCGACGGCCAGCCGCCCCAGCCGCCGTTTGTCGATGTGCAAGGTGGTCAGCGCGGGCTCCACCAGCTCACCCAGCGACAGTCCGTCGAAGCCCATCACGGCCAGGTCCTCGGGCACCCGCCGGCCGCGCCGTCGGGCGGCACGCATGGCGCCGACCGCGATCAGGTCGTTGAAGCCGAACACGGCCGTGATGTCGGGCCGGGCATCCAGCAGCCGCTCCATGCCTGCCTCGCCGCCGGCCACGCTGTGCTCCGGGCTGAGCGCGATCCAGCCGTCGTCGACCGGCAGACCGTGCCGCCGCGCCAGCTCCAGGAAGGCCCGCCTGCGCAGGGCGGGGCCGTGCACGCCGTCCAGCATGCCGATTCGGCGGTGCCCCGCGGCGACCAGATGCGCCATGCCCTGTTCGAGACCGGCGGCGGCGTCGATGCCCACGGCCGCGAAACGGGTCTGCTGCGGCCCGCGTTCCAGCAGCACCAGGGGTACGCCGCCGAGGTGCCGGGCGAGCACGTCCTCCGGGCTCCGGAAGTAGCCCACGATCGCGTCGGCCTGATGGGACAGCGCATCGAGCGCGTCGCGCTCCCGGGCCTCGTCGATGCGGGAGTCCCACATCACCACCTGCCAGCCGCGCTGCTCGGCCGCCTCCAGCACACCGGCGGCCACCTCGGGGAAGAAGGGGTTCATCAGGTCCGGGATCACCAGCCCCGCCGTCACGGTCCCCTTCTGCACGAGGCCGCGTGCGAAACGGCTCGGCCGGTAGTCCAGCAGCCGCGCCGCCGCCAGCACCCGTTCCTTCGTCGCCGGGTCGATCTCGCCCTTGTCGTTGACCGCCCGGGAGACCGTCTGCCGGGACACGCCGGCCAGCTTGGCGACATCGTGGATCGTGGCCCGGCGGCGGGGGCCGTCAGGCCGTTCGGCACCCGGCTCCCGCTGCTGATCGTCCGCCCACACGCTGTGCACTGTATCCGGCCAGAAGCGCGGCACGGCAGGGCCCGGCACCGCAGGGCCGGCCCGGGCCCCGCAGCTGAGCGGGCGGCCGCCTAGAACAGCGCGCTGTACGCGTTCAGCGCGGGCTGCCCGCCGAGGTGGGCGTAGAGGACGGTGGAGTCCGGCGCGATCTCCCCGCGGGAGACCAGGTCGATCATCCCGGCCATCGACTTGCCCTCGTAGACCGGGTCCGTGACCATGCCCTCGGTCCGCGCCACCAGCCGCATCGCCTCCAGCGTCGTCTCGTCCGGTATCCCGTACGTGCCCGCGTGATAGCGGTCGTCGAGCTCGACGTCGGCCTCGGTCACCTCGCGCTTGACGCCGATGAGCCGGCCGGTGTCGCCGGCGATCCGGGCGATCTGCTCGCGTGTGGTGGCCGGCTTGGCCGAGGCGTCGATACCGAGGACCCTGCGCGGGCGGCCACCCGCCTCCTCGAGCGCGGCGAATCCGGCGACCATGCCGGCCTGCGTGGAGCCGGTCACCGAGCACACGATCACGGTGTCGAAGAAGACGCCCAGCTCCCGCTCCTGCTCGGCCACTTCGTACGCCCAACCGGCGAAGCCGAGCCCGCCGAGCGGGTGGTCGGAGGCACCGGCCGGGATGGCGTACGGCTTTCCGCCCGACTCCTCCACATCGCGCAGCGCCTGCTCCCAGCTCTCCTTGAAGCCGATCCCGAAGCCGGCCCGCACCAGGCGTACGTCGGCCCCGGCGAGGCGGCTGACGAGGATGTTGCCGACCTTGTCGTACACGGAGTCGGGCCAGTCCACCCAACTCTCCTGGACGAGCACACAATTGAGCCCGGCGCGGGCGGCCACCGCGGCTACCTGACGGGTGTGGTTGGACTGCACCCCGCCGATCGAGACAAGCGTGTCGCAGCCCTTCGCGAGCGCGTCGGCCACCAGGTACTCCAGCTTGCGGGTCTTGTTGCCGCCGTACGCGATGCCGGAGTTGCAGTCCTCGCGCTTGGCCCAGAGGGAGGCTCCGCCGAGGTGGGCGGTCAGGCGTTCCAGGGGGTGCACGGGGGACGGGCCGAAGAGGAGGGGGTAACGGTCGTACGAGGAAAGGGACATGGGGTCCTCCCGAGATGGGTCAGTCACTGTCGGCGAGTTCGGCGAGCCCTCGCCAGATCTCCGCCGTGACCCGGACCGCCTCGTCCACGTCACCGGCCGCGCACGCCTCGATCAGCCGCTCGTGCAGCCCGGCCGAACGGCAGGTCCCGCCCTCGCCGAAGCGCCGACGCTCCAGGCGGCGGATGAGCGGGGTGTAGCGGGCGACGGTGGCGGCGGCCGCGCGGTTGCCGCTCACCCGCACCAGCACGTCGTGCAAGTCGTCGTCGGCCCGCAGGGCGAGGTCCACCTCGCCGGCCGCGACGGCGGTGGCGAAGCGCTCGTTGGCGGCGCGCATGATCTCCACGTCCGCGGCTGCCAGCCGGGGCACGGCGACCCGTGTCACCAGCTCGTGCATGGCGCCGACGACGGCGGCCGCGTCACGTACTTCGGCGGCGACGACCGACGTCACGCGCGTGTAGCTCTGCGGCTTGCTCTCCAGCAGCCCCTCGTCCACGAGACGCGAGAACGCGTCGCGCACCGGCGCCCGGGACAGCCCGAGCCGCTCCGCGAGATCGGCGTCCCGCACCACCGCGCCGGGCTCGATCTCCCCGGCCACGATGGCGTCCCGGATCGCTTCGTAGGCCCGGTCCCGGAGCAGGGTCCGGCCTACGGGTCGTATCGCCTCCATGAACTGAAATGTTAGATGTCAGTCGAGGCGGCGACAAGGGCGTGGACATGGGAATGGCCCGCACTCCCCACGCGGTGCGGGCCACTCTCGACTCAGGCAACTCGGTCAGCTCAAGCGGCTCGGGCGGTCCAGGGCCAGTCGGCGTCCCGAGCACCCTCCAGCAGCGGCACCATCCGGAAGGCCGCGTCCGAGAGCCCGCCGAAGGTGTGCCGGTTGCCCGTCCCCGACGGGCCGTGGCCCGCCCGGTACCCGGCGAGGTTCCAGGTGTAGACCGGCACGCCGGCCGGGACCTGCTCGGTCGGGTCGCCGTGGCTGCTGGGCGCGTACTGCTCGTCGGTGACGATCAGCACCCGGTCGTGCTTGCGGTAGTGCCGGCGCACGGCCTCGGTGGTGTTCGTGCCGCCGAGGTCCCCGAAGCGCCCGAGGACCTTCAGCACCGACTCGCCCTTACGGAAGGCGATCTCGCCGCTGCCCGTACCGAACTGGACGAGATCCGCGTCCGCCGCCCGCAGCGCGAGCGCCGTGCCGAAGATCGCCGCCGCGTCGGCCCGGTTGAGCTGCGAGCGGTCGGACAGCGGGGACCAGAACATCGAGCCCGAGCGGTCGACGAGCACCAGCGTCCGGCCGGGCAGCGCCGGCACCTGCGCCAGCGAGTGGCCGAGCGCCTGCTCCAGCGGGTACGCCCAGCGCAGCGACGGCGCGTGCTGGTACGCGGCGAGGTACCGGAAGGGGAACTGCCGCGACCGTACGACCTCCGCCGGATCACTGATCCGGGCGGCGACCTGGGCCGCCACCTCGTCCGAGACCCCGGCCTCGTCGAAGTTCCGCAGGTTCCTGACGAGCGCCATGGCGCCCATCGACGGAATCACGGCCTCCCAGGCCTCCCTGTCCATCGGCCCCTGCAGCCAGCCGGCCAGCGCCTCCCACGTCATCCCGGCCGCCGCGAGCCGCTCGGCACCGCCGTCCGACGTGACCACCGCACGCCGCTGTTCGACGGGCAGCGCCATCAGCTCGCGATGCGCGACCAGCGTCCGGTTGGACGCGGGCGGCACAGCGGTGTCCGGGTTGTGCCGGCGGTCCAGGGCGTACTGGAACAGGTCGCCCTGCCCCGGCTTGTCCGGGTCCGGAGCCGCGTGCACCACGTTGAGGATGTCGCCGAAGCGGTAACCCTTGGACGCGGTGTCGTACTTCAGCAGCGACCTGCCGCTGTAGAGCCGGCGTACGGCGTCGGCGACACCGCGCTTGACCGGCTTCGGGACGTTACGGCCGTACAGCGCGGTCCAGTACGCGAGCAGTTCGCCGGGCTCGTCCGGCCGCTGGAGCACGGAGGCGATGACCTGCCGGTTCGACGGACCGCCGGTGGCCCCGGCGTCCAGCCGGGCCTTCACGTACTCGGCGGCGCCCACGACGGCGGCCGTACGGAGGTTGCCCTCGCCGCGCAGCCAGCCGAGCAGGCCGGCGGTCCACTCGGGATCCGTGACGGCGAGCTCGCCCACGAGACGTGCGAACCGGTCGTCACGGTCGGCGCCGGACTCGTAGAAGGTCCGCTGCGAGACGAAGTTGGCGACCGCCAGCAGGAAGAGCTCGGAGCGCGCGTCGCGCTCACGTCCCAGGCCGCCCTCATAGGTACGCAGCACTCGCCCCGTCGAGGTGACCCGCGAGGTCGGCCGCGCCGTGGCGGCACGCCTGTTGAATCGTGTCATGGTGAATTCCCCCCGAATTCGTTTGCGTTTCGGAGGGAGACGCAGCAAAAGGTGGGTGCCCGAGATCAGGAGTCGGCGACGGACTTATATCGGATGCTCTACCCAATTGAGCTACATCGACCGGAAGTCGATGACGGGACTCGAACCCGCAACCCTCTGATCCAATGAAGTAACCGTTGCCTGCGCACCGGGCACCCACCATGAGCTGCGCCTCCCGAGATCAAGTCGGCGGCGGCATCTGATTCTCTGGAAAAGAAGTAGCCGCTGCCATCGCACCGGGAGGTGCGTGACGTTGTGATCTCACTCTAGGAGGCGCAACTCGAGCCGGGCGACCGAATTAATTACCGCCGCTGCCGCTTCCAGGGCCCCGTGATCGCGAGCATGATGCCCGGCGTCTGGATATTGGCGTACAGCGTCCGGCCGTCGCACGAGAAGGTGACGCCGGTGAACTCGCTGTACTCCGGCTCCTCCTCGGTGCCGATGTTCAGCTCGTTGCGGGCGATCGGGTACGTGCGGCCGCTGTCGGTGGCGCCGAAGAGGTGCTGGACGCCCTCGCCGTCCTCGGCGATGACGAGGCCGCCGTACGGAGAGACGGTGATGTTGTCCGGGCCGTCGAAAGCGCCGTCCTCGGACGGGTCGGGGTTGACGCCGAGCAGGACCTTCAGGGTGAGGGTGCGGCGCTTGGGGTCGTAGAACCAGACCTGCCCGTCGTGCCGGCCGGGGCTCTCCTCACGGGCGTACGAGGAGACGATGTAGGCGCCGCCGTCGCCCCACCACATGCCCTCCAGCTTGCGGGCGCGGGTGATCTCGCCGTCGGCGAACTGCTTGCGCACGGGCGTGGTCCTGGCGTCGCGGTCCGGGACGTCCACCCAGTCCACGCCGTACACGGTGCCGATCCTGGTGGCCCGGGAGAGGTCGTCGACGAACTTGCCGCCGGAGTCGAAGCACTTGGGCGCCTGGAGGACGCCGGCGTCGTCGGCCAGCTTGCGGAACTTGCCGCGGCCGTACTCGAAGCCCTTCGGCGGGGTCCAGCGGAAGAACAGGCCGTTGGGCGAGGCGGCGTCCTCGGTGAGGTAGGCGTGGCCGCGCCTGGGGTCGATGACGACGGCCTCGTGGTCGTAGCGGCCGAAGAACTTCAGCGGCTTGGGGTCCTTGTTGGCGCGCCGGTCGACGGGGTCGACCTCGAAGACGTAGCCGTGGTCCTTGGTCATGCCGTTGGTGCCGGCCTTGTCGGAGTTCTCCTCGCAGGTCAGCCAGGTGCCCCAAGGGGTGCTGCCGCCCGCGCAGTTGGTGGAGGTGCCCGCGATGCCGACCCATTCGGCGACCTGCCCGCCGGGGCGGACCTCGACGACGGTGCAGCCGCCGGCCGCGGCGGGGTCGTAGACGAGGCCCTCGGTGAGCGGGACGGGGTGGTCCCAGTCGGCGCGCGGTCCCTTCAGCTCGTGGTTGTTGACGAGGAGGGTCGTGCCGCGCGGGCCGTCGAAGGCGGCCGTGCCGTCGTGGTTCGAGGGGGTGAACTCGCCCGACTCCAGCTTGGTCCTGCCGCTGTAGGTGATGATCCGGTACTTGAACCCGGCGGGCAGCGCGAGGAGGCCCTTCGGGTCCGGGAGGAGGGGTCCGTACCCGACACCGCCGCAGTGGGCGTCCGCGGACTTCTCGCTCGCGGTCTCGGACTCCGTGGACGCGAGCGCGTTCGGCGCGGTGGCGAGGACACCGGCGCTGCCCGCCAGCGCGACACCGGCCCCGGTGATCGCGGAGTTCATGGCGAAGTCCCTGCGGGTGAGCGACATGCGGTCTCCTGTGACAGTGGGTGTGCCGTGGAGGCGGCGAACTCCGGAACGCCGCAACGCTGCCGCTCATGCCTGAACGCCGGTTGAACACCAGGCATCCTCAGGGGGTCGGCTTCCGTGAAACAACGCCGGCCGCGGGCAACCCCCAGGGGCGCGGGGAACTGCGCGACCAGCCCCCACGCACCCGCACCCCGCACCCCGCAGAACGAGCTCAGCCCCCTTGTTGCGAACGCGCCTTGAACGCGGCCTTCCGCGCTTCCTTCGCGATCTTCTTGTCCGGATGCAACCGCCCCATCGCCTCCAGCACATCCGCCGTGGCCGGATGCTCGACCCGCCAGGCCGCCGCGAAGAACCCGCTGTGCTGTGCGGCCAGACCCTCCACCAGCGCCCTCAGCTCTTCGGAGTTCCCCTCGGCCGCCAGCTGCGCGGCAAGCGTGTCGACGGTCAGCCAGAACACCAGGTCCTGGGACGGCGGGGGCACGTCGGAGAACCCCGCCTCGGTCAGCCAGACCCGGGCCAGCCCGCCCAGCTCCGGATCGTCGAGGACCTCCCGAAGCGCCGGCTCGGCCTCCGCGCCCACCAGCGACAGCGCCTGCTGGCAGCGCAGCCGCCGCAGCGGCGCCCCGGCGTCCAGACCTCCTGCCGCCGCGAGCAACTCCCGCGCCGCGGCGAGGGGTTCGCGGCGCTCCAGCCACTGCACGGTCTCGGCGTGCGCGGCTGCCTGCGGGAAGGTGGCCGTGCCGTCGAGCAGCGCGTCGGCGCCCTTGTCCGCCAGGTCCCCGACCGCGGGCGACTCGAACCCGGCCTCCAGCAGCCGCGCCCGCAGCCCGTACAGTCCGAGCGGGGTCAGCCGCACCATGCCGTAGCGCGACACGTCGGTGTCGTCGACGGCGGCCGCCGCCTCCTCGGCACCCTCGACGTCCGCCATCAGCGCCTCGTCGACAGGCTGGTACTCCACCAGGCCGACCGGCTCCAGCAGCCGGAACTGGTCGTCCAGGCGCATCATCGCGTCGGAGACCTGCTCCAGCACGTCGTTGGTGGGCTCGCCCATGTCGCTGGGCACGATCATCGACGCGGCGAGGGCCGGCAGCGGCACGGGGGCGTCGCCGGGCCCGTCCTCGCTGACCGTCAGCAGGTACAGGTTGCCGAGCACTCCGTCGAGGAACTCCGCCTCGGCCTCGGGGTCCCAGTCCAGCGTGGAGAGGTCGATCTCGCCGCCCGCGCCCATGGCGTCGACGAGGTCGTCGAGGTCGGGCACGCTCGCGTCCGCGAGCACCGTCTCCAGTGCGCCGAGCCACACCGCGAGCACGTCCTGCGGCGAACCGCCGGTCAGCAGCGCCAGGTCCGCGCCCGCCGCGACGGTGCCCGCCTCCTCGTCGACGATCTCCACCAGCCCGGTGTCGACCGCGACGCGGAAGGCCTCACTGGCGTACGCGGCGGCGTCGTCCCCGCTCAGTCCGAGCACCTCGGCGGCGGCCGGGAGCTGCTCCTCCAGGAGGCCGCCCCCGGCGTCGACCCGGGTGTCGGGGCCGGCCCAGCGGGCCAGCCGTGTGGCCCGGGCAAGCAACGGCGTGGACAGCGCGTCCCGCGCCAGCTCCGCTTCGGGATGCAGCCGCACCGGCGGCAGGGGGGAGCTGTCTGACATCGGCTGGTTCTCCTAGGGCGTTCCGCAGGGCCGCAGGCGTCACGGCCCAGCCGCTCCACTTCACGGCTCAACCGCTCAGCCTAGACGGGTTTCCACCCATGCCGCCCGGTTCATCTACCCGACCGGCGGTGTACATGGCCGAAACCTTGACAACTGGCCCGAGCAGGCAGGAGATTGACGCGCGTAGAAATCGAGCGGACATCTGTTCACTGTATTTTCTACGCGCGTCGCCGCCCCACCGGTCGCGCCTGCACCCACCGTTCCACGCACCACCCTCGTCCCGGCGCCCACGTATGTCCCCGGAGGGATCCCGTTGCCGAGCAAGAAGTCCGCGCGCCTCGCCGCGCTCACCGTCGCCGCCGTGTGTTCCGCGGCGTCCACCGTTGTCCTCACCGCGCCCGCGCACGCCGACTCCGTGCGCATCCATGACATCCAGGGCAGCACCCGCATATCCCCGTACGCCGGCAAGCAGGTCACGGACGTGGCCGGAATCGTCACCGGCGTGCGCACCTACGGCTCGTCCAGAGGCTTCTGGATCCAGGATCCGGACGCCGACGCCGACGCGGCCACCAGTGAGGGCGTGTTCGTCTTCACCAGCTCCGTCCCGAAGGTCGCCGTCGGCGACTCGGTCCTGGTGGCGGGCACGGTCGCCGAGTACGTCCCCGGCGGCGCGACCTCCGGCAACCAGTCGCTGACCGAGATCACCAAGCCGACGGTCACCGTCGTCTCCAGCGGCAACGCCGTCCCGGCCGCGAAGGTCGTCGACGAGGACTCGGTGCCGGACAGGTACACGCCGGCCGGCGACGCGGCCGCGAAGGGCTCGATCGACGGCCTGACGCTGCGGCCGTCGAAGTACGCCCTCGACTTCTACGAGTCCCTCGAGGGCATGAACGTCGAGGTCGCCGACGCCCGCGTGGTCACCGCGACCGACGACTTCCACGAGCTGTGGGTGACGGTGAAGCCGTGGGAGCACCGCAACCGCCGCGGCGGCACGGTCTACGGCTCCTACGACTCCCAGAACACCGGCCGGCTGCAGATCCAGTCGCTCGGCCCCGGCGCCGAGTTCCCGGTCGCGAACGTGGGTGACACCCTCACCGGCAGCACCGCCGGCCCGCTGGACTACAACCAGTTCGGCGGCTACACCCTCGTGGCCAGCGAGCTCGGCACCCTCAAGAGCGGTGGCCTGGAGCGGGAGACGACGCAGAAGCAGCGGCGCGACGAGCTGGCGGTCGCGACGTACAACGTCGAGAACCTCGACCCGTCCGACGCCACGTTCGCCGAGCACGCCTCCGCGATCGTGAACAACCTCCAGTCGCCCGACATCGTGTCCCTGGAGGAGATCCAGGACAACAACGGCGCGAAGAACGACGGCACGGTCGCCGCCGACCAGACGGTGGGCAAGCTGATCGACGCGATCGTCGCGGCGGGCGGCCCGGCCTACGACTGGCGTTCCATCGACCCGGTCGACAAGGCCGACGGCGGTGAGCCGGGCGGCAACATCCGCCAGGTGTTCCTGTTCAACCCGAAGCGGGTCTCCTTCACCGACCGCGCGGGCGGCGACGCCACGACCGCCGCCGGGGTGACCAAGGTGAAGGGCAAGGCGGCGCTGACGGTCTCCCCGGGCCGTATCGACCCGGCGAACGCGGCCTGGACGAACAGCCGCAAGCCGCTGGCCGGTGAGTTCGACTTCCGCGGCCGCACGGTCTTCGTGATCGCCAACCACTTCGCGTCCAAGGGCGGCGACCAGTCGCTGCACGCGCAGTACCAGCCGCCGACCCGCAGCTCGGAGACCCAGCGTCACCTCCAGGCGACTGCGGTCAACACGTTCGTCAAGGACATCCTGGCCGTCCAGAGGAACGCGGACGTCGTCACGCTCGGCGACATCAACGACTTCGAGTTCTCCGGCACCACCAAGCTGCTGGAGGACGACGGCGCGCTGTGGTCGGCGATCAAGTCGCTGCCCAGGAGCGAGCGTTACTCCTACGTCTACCAGGGCAACGCCCAGACGCTGGACCAGATCCTGGTCAGCCCGTCGATCCGGCGCTCCTGCGACTTCGAGTACGACAGCGTGCACGTCAACGCGGAGTTCAACGACCAGATCAGCGACCACGACCCGCAGGTGCTGCGGTTCCGCCCGTAACCTCCGGTGAGGTTCAGGACTGGCTGAAGACTCCGTTCAGCCAGTCCTGCCAGGCGGCCTCGACCGCCTTGGCGTCGGCGCCCGGGGCGAAGTCGTGCACGGAGATGCCGACGGGGTAGCCCCAGTGGTTGCGGCCGAAGAAGCGGATCATGGCGTCGTCCGTGCGCAGCCCGAGGAAATACGGGTTGCGGAAGTCGACCACGGCGTCGAGGAGCCGCCCCTGGGGACCGCGTGCCTGAACCCGCGTTCCCTCGGCGGTGTCGTCCCCGAGGCCGAGCGCGCGGCCCACGGCGGCGAAGGCGTCCGCCGACTTGGACGTGTCCGGTCCGTCGAAGGTCGTGAAGGCGACGACCGGACGGCCGCCGAACTCGGTCAGGTACTGGCGCAGGGTGTGCAGATAGAAGTCGGTGTGCCGGCCGGCGGCGTCGTACTGGTTGTCCCAGTCCTCGACGAGGATGCCGCTGTGCACGTACCGCACCCAGGCCCGGCGGCCTCCCTCGCGCGGCTCGATGGTGTAGTCGAGCTGGTTGAGGCTCTGCTCGGCGATGCCCTCGACGTCCTCCGTGCGGTTGGTGTAGCGGTGCGGTGGGTCCCAGGCGGTGACCGTGGAGCCCATCGCACCCTTGCCGCCGACGCGCGGCTCGGGCGGCTCGGACGGCCACAGCCAGCCGCCGGTGTTGTCGGTGATCGCGTCCCACACCTGTTCCGGCGTGGCGTCGACCTCGAACTCGCGGGCGATCTCGAATTCCTTGGACATGGCGGGCTCCTGCTGATTACTGGTCGAGTGCGGGGTTCGGCTGGTCCTTGACCGTGGGGTGTACGGCGACCACGATCCGGTGATCGCGGCCGCCCTGCGCGTCGGGCGCGTCGTACTTGTGGATCAGCGCGCTCACGCCCGCCGTCAACTCCTGGATGAACGCGGCCCGTTCGGCCGCCGAGGCGAAGCGGACCTCGCCGTCCAGGGCGTACGTCGCCAGCCGCTTGCGGGCCTTCGCGGCGCCGGTGATCAGCGAGCCGACGTCCCGGACGAGCCGGGCGCCGAGCGCGAGCAGCCAGCGGGCGGAGAGCTGGTCGCGGAAGCGGTCCGGGTCCGGCTGCACGGAGGCGAGCGCGAGCGGCGAGATCACGTACGACGCGGCGGTCGCCTGCATCAGCCGCTCGGTGACGTTGCCCTTGCGGCGCTCACCGGCCAGCTCCACCAGTCCATGCCGCTCCAGTGCCTTGAGGTGGTAGTTCACCTTCTGCCTGGGCAGCCCGACCTTCCCGGCCAGCATGGCGGCCGACGCGGGGCCGGCCGCCAGCTCGGCGAGCAGCCGGGCCCTTGTGGGGTCCAGGGAGACGGCTGCGGCCTCGGGGTCCTCGATCACGGTGACGTCCAGCATGCGTCCACCGTCTCACCGAAAACTTTTTTTGTCCAGACGGTTGGAGTTTTCGGTGAGGCGGCTCTCGTCGACCTCATCGACCTTGCCGGACCTTGTACGGCGACCCCTGCGGCGTCAGTCGGGGACGAGGCCGACGGCGTGGTCGTACCGGCTGACCGTGCTGCTCTTCAGCCCCGGCCAGGTCTGGACGCGGTGCCACAGCTCGGTCGCCGAGCCGATGCCGTCGCCCGGGGCGGCGAGGGCGGCGATGTGGTCCGCGGCGCTCTCCCACTCGGCGTAGTTGAGGACGCGGGTGCCGTCGGTGCTCAGGTGGAAGTGGGCGGAGATGCCCCCGGGATGGGGCGTCGGCTCGCTCTCAAGCGCCTCGAAGACGGCGTCCACCCAGGCGCGCTGCCGGTCGGGGTCGGGTCCCTCGAACTCGATGTCGACGATCACGACGCAGCCGGGGACGCGGGCGTCGCCCTCGCGCGTGCCGCTGCGGTAGTGCCGGTACCGGCCGAGTCCGAGCCGCTCGATGCCCGGTACAGCGGTGTCGATCTCGTCGTTGCGCTCCTGGCGGTGGGTCTTCACGAACGCCTCGTAGGCCTGCTCGCTGCGCCATTGCGAGTAGTGCAGGAGGGTGGCGGCGTCGTGCCCGGTGTAGACGTGGTAGCCGAGCAGACCATCGGCGGGCCAGGGCCGGCGCTCCCAGGTGCCGGCGATCGCCTCGACGGCCTGCGTCTGCCGCAAGGGGGTGCCGACCCGCCAGGTGCTGAAGAAGGGGGCGCCGATCTCGGGGCGGGTGAGGTCGGGGTGGGCGGCGGTGCGACGGGTCATGGAGGCCTCCGGCGTCGGTGGTCAATGCGTGCACTGAACACCTTTCGACCTCAACCGGACTTGAGGTCAAGTGGCCCTCGGCGGACGGGGGTTCGAGGACGGGGGTCCGCGAGACGGCACAGGACGGCACGGGATCCGGTACGCGCAGAGCCGCGCGGGGCCCGAGTGCACGAAGTCGCCGCGCGGGATCCGAGTACACACAGAACGGCGCGGGACCGGTGACCGGTCCCGCGCCGCCTCGCCGTCTCCCTCGATCGGCGTTTCTCAGCGGTGCCCATGGCGCCGGCGCCGCAACACCTGCGCGGCGACCACGGCGCCCACGGCCGCGCCGGCGATCAGCACCGGCCGCGGATTGCGCAGTCCGGCCTGGACGACGGTGCGCACGGGGCGCGGCACGCTGTGCTCGACCACATGGCCCGCGTGCGTCGCCCTGCCCTGGACGGTGTGCCCGGCCTGGGTCGCCCGGTCCTGCACCGTATGCCCGGCGTGCGTCGCCTTGTCCTGCACGACGTGCCCCGCCTGGGTCGCCCGGTCCTGCACGACGTGCCCGGCGCGTACGGCCCGCTCCTGCACCACGTGCCCGGCCTGGGCCGCGCTGCTGCGCAGTTGCACGGTCATCGCGCCCGCCTTGTCCTTGAGGTCGGCGGCGCGCGCCAAGGCCCGGCCCTTCACATCCGCCTTCCCGGCCAACTCCGCCACGGTGTCGCCGAGTTCGCTGCGCGTCCGCTCGATCTGGCTGCGCAGTTCCTCGGGGCCCTTGGCCCCCGCGCCCGCCTTCGCCGCCGCGGACTTCCCCGCGGCAGCGGCCTTGGCGGCACCCTTCTGCGCGGCCTTTCCGCCGCCCGTCGCCCCTGCCTTGCGGTCCGTCATCGGTGTGCCCTTTCCTTGATCTCCTCGACATCGGCCCTGACGCTGCCGAGGGCCTCCTCCGGAGTGGGGGGTACGGCGCGCCGCAGCCGGGCGCGGCCGGTCGCGGCCAGCAGACCGGCGAGGGCGAACAGGACCCCCGTCACGATCAGCGCCGCGGCCCACACGGGCAGCGTCAGCGAGAGTGCGGCGGTGGCCGCGGCGGCCAGGAACAGCAGACCTGCGTACGCGACGGCGCCCGCCGCGCCGAGCAGTCCGCCGCCCGTGCCGGCGCGTCGGCCCTTCTCGGCCAGCTCCTCCTTGGCGAGGGCGACTTCCTGTCGTACGAGCCGGGAGAGCTGTTCGCCCGCCTGCCCTACGAGTTCGCTCACCGAGTGGTGCTCGTCGGGCACCCGCTCGGGGGTCGTGGACCCGGTCACGGTGTTCCGCCTCCTCTCGATCCGGAACACCCGGGTACCCGGTGCCGCCCCCGCTATCCCTTCCGTCCGCCGTCCGGTCCGCGCCCGCCCAGCCGGGCCAGCTGGGCCTGGAACCAGTCGAGGCGGGCCTGCAACAGCGCGGCCTCGGCTGCCAGTTCGGGCACACCCGGCTCATCGGCCACGGCGAGGTCGGGCACGGAGGCGACGGACACCCCTTTCCCGGCCACCACCCGCAGCCGCTCCCCGGCCAGCCGGGCGAACTCCGCGAGCGAGACGGACGTACGGCCGCGCAGGCAGCCCGCGCAGGACGGGGCGAGTGCCCGCCGGCCGGGGCGGCCCCAGCCGGCGTCGGCCAGGGCGGCGGCGACCGTACCGCAGGCGCACGGGCCGACCGTGACGGTGCGTACCCGCTGACGGGCGTAGCGGTGGCCCCGCTCGAAGCGCAGGTAGCGGCCCAGCACGGTGACTTCGAGCAGTACGGCCGCCCGGTGCTCGGCCGTGCACAGCAGCGCCTCGGCCGCCGTACGGTCGTGCACACAGTGGAAGCCGCAGTCGCAGCGGCGGTTCGGCACCCGGTGCCGCAGGCCGTAGACGCAGGACGCGTCGGCCAGGACTCCGTACGGCAGCGCGCCGCCCAGCGACACACCGGTGAACCCGGCCCGGGTGCCGTCCTGGGACAGCATCGGGTGGGCGATCTTGTATCCGGTCGGCGGCTCCGTCGGGCGTTCCTCCGGAAGCCGCAGCCTCATCGGGCGACCGGGACCTCTTCGGGCGCGGACGCCTCGGCGACCTCGATCTCCCCGATCTCCTGGGCGAGTTCGAGCTGTTCGTCGCGGTCCTGCGACCGCTCTTCCGCGACTCCGGTGGCGAGTGCCTTGCCGAGCTTCATGACGCCTCCCATGACCAGGGGTCGTTGACCGTCCCGGCCATGGTGACCCATGACGCCCGGCTTTGGACATAGGGCAAGCCCTCGCACTCCAAAGCAATGCTTACCGATATCCCGTAGAAAAATTAAGTGGAGCTACGACGTGAGAGTGCCGACACTACTACCATGACGACCGCCAACGCCTCCGCCCCTCCCTTCGGCCGGGCCCTCTGCGCCATGATCACGCCCTTCACCGAGGCGGGATCCCTCGACCTCGACGGCGCCCAGCGTCTGGCCGACCGGTTGGTGACCGAGGGGTGCGACGGGCTCGTGCTCTCCGGCACCACGGGCGAGTCGCCGACCACCTCGGACGCCGAGAAGTCCGACCTGATCACGGCCGTCCGGGAAGCGGTGGGCGATCGGGCGACGGTCGTCGCGGGTGTGGGCACCTACGACACCCGGCACACCGTCGAACTCGCCCTGGCGGCCGAAAAGGCGGGCGCCGACGGTCTGCTGGTGGTCGCGCCGTACTACAGCAAGCCCCCGCAGGACGCCGTCGAGGCGCACTTCCGCGAGATCGCCGACGCGGCCGGACTGCCCCTCGCGCTGTACGACATCCCCGGCCGCACCGGCACCCGGATCGAGCCGGAGACGCTCATCCGGCTCGCCGAGCACCCCCGGATCGTCGCGGTGAAGGACTGCTCCTTCGACTTCCTCGGCACCCAGAAGGTGCTCGCCCGCACGGAGTTGGCGTACTACGCGGGCTGCGACGAGCACAACCTCGCGCTGTACGCGGTGGGCGGCACCGGCTACATCAGCACGGTGGCGAACGTCGTACCGTCCCAACTCCGTGCGGTGCTCGACGCGTTCGAGGCGGGCGACACCCCCGTGTCCGCCCGCCTCCAGCAACGTGCCACGCCGCTCATCGAGTTGATGATGGCGGCCGGCCTGCCCGGCGCGGTCACCGCGAAGGCCCTGCTCAATGAGCTCGGCCTGCCCGCGGGCCCGCTCCGCGCACCGCTGCGGCCCGCCGGCCGCGAGGCGGTCGACGGGCTGCTGGCGGCGTACGAGGAGCTCACCGCGGACTGATCAGCGCCGTGCGAAGACCGGCTCCCACCCCTGTCGTTTCTCGTCCTGGTCCGGCTCACGAACACCGCTCAGGGGTACGACCTTGTCGCTGCCGATCGTAACCAGCACGAGCCGGGGCCGGTACGACTCCTCCAGGCCGGTCACCCTCTCCCAGGCGATGAGCCGCCGGTCGTCGGCCCAGGCGAGCAGCTCGGCGCCCCGGACCCGGGCGACCTCCCTGCCGGTCCGCGGATCACTGACCTTGGAATAGCTCCTGCCCGGGTTGCCGTCGACCTCCTTCGTCAGGCCGACGGCGGCGAGCTTGCCGTTCGGGGACAGGCGCGCGTCGACGTCCGAGCGCAGGTACTTCTCGTTCGCCGGTGGCGCGACCTTGTTGCCCTTCAGGTCGTAGAACTGCTGGAGTCCGTCCTTGCTGCCGATGTACTGCGCGTACACACGGTCGCCGGCCCGGCTGTAGGCGAAGTCCTGACGGGCGTTGATGTTGGTCTCGGTCGCGACGGCACTCCAGGGGCCCTCGCCGGAGGCCAGGTCGAGGTCGTAGAAGCCGGTCCGGCTCGACCGGCCGTACTTGGACTGCCACTCCCACACCGGCCCGTCGTCGCTGATCATCTTCTCCTTGACGCGCAGATCGGGGTTCTCGCCGTACGTCGTCGCGACGAGCCTGCTCCCGTCGTGCGAGAAGGCGAGCCCGCCGACCCCGCGCTGGACGGGGATCCACCGCTCGACCTTCCCCGTAGCGAGGTCGAGCAGGCCGATCCGGTTCGCCGGCAGGTCGCGCTCCAGCACGGCGGCGGTCTTCAGACCGGGGGCGACCGCGACGAAGGACCACCTGGTGTCCTTCTCGTACTTCCCGGTCTGCGGATCGATCAGCCAGTAGGTGCGCACCATGGCACCCCTCTTGTCGGTCCGGGCGCGGAGTTCCGCCGTGGAGTAGGCGGCCAGCACCGAGTCCCCCGCCCCGATCAGATCGCGCGGCGGCGACTGGTCCGGCCGGGCGTGGACACCGCGGTCCTCCAGAACGCTCGCGGGACGTATGTCGTCCTTTCCGGCGTCCAGCATCGGCACCGCCACGCCGACGGCGACGACGGCCGCGGTGGCCGCGGCGACGGAGGCGATCCGCCGGGTGCGGCGGCGCCGGCGGGTGCTGAGCACCCGGTCGGCGAACCCCGCTCCCGCCGACGGCTGTTCGGTGGCCAGCTCCCGCAGGGAGTCACGCACGAGTTCCTCGACGTTCACGGACGCACCTCCACGGGTGAGAAGTCACGGGACGGCTGCGCCGCGACGGCCGCCGGGGCCAGGGCGGCCAGCTCCGGCGCGAGCGACCGCAGCCGGGCCAGCGAGCGGTGGGTCGTGGACCGTACGGTCCCCACGGAGCAGCCGAGTATCCGGGCCACGTCGGCCTCGGGCAGGTCCTCGAAGTAGCGCAGCACCAGTACGGTCCGCTGCCGCGCGGTCAGCCGCGCCAGCGCGCCCCGCATCAGCAGCCGCAGCTCGGCGGCGGATGCCGCGTCCGGGCTCGCGCCGCCCTCGGGCAGCTCGGCGACGGTGAGTTCACGCCGGGGCCACTTCAGCCGCCAGCGGCTGATCTGCTGCCGGTACAGGATCTGGCGTACGTACGCCTCCGGTTCGTCGATCCGATGCCAGCGGCCGGCCGCCTTGATCAGGGCGTTCTGCAACAGATCCTCAGCGGCGTGCCGGTCGCCCCCGCTCAGCAGCACGGCCGTCTTCAACAGCGCGGACGACCGGTTTTCCACGAACTCCCGGAAGCTCTCCTGCGCTTCGGCATCCATCGTCACCTTCTCTTCCCCCGGACGGGCCGGGTGCCCGCCTCCTACCCCTTGTGACGCGTGCGGTGCGCTGTCGCTATGCCGGCGCACGGAAACCGAGTTCGCGCACGCGGCGGGGCCCGTACCGCCACCCTGTGCGCCACGGGCCCCGCCCGACTTCACTGTGTCAGGGCGCGATCAGCCCCACTTGTACCCGTCGCCGAAGAGTAGGAAGTGCTCCAGCACATCCTCCATCGGATCGTCCACCTGCCCCACGTTGACCAGCCCGATGCGGGGCCCGTTGTGCGAGCCCGTGTTGGTCTCGTCGGCATACGCGGCCCCGGCCGGCAGCCAGCACGCCGCCCCCGCGGCCAACGTCCCCACCACCAGGCGCACTACAACCCTGGCCCGCGCCCTCGTCTTCACTCGACCCACCATCGGTCCTCATCTCGTCGGTTCGGCGTGTGATCGGAAACTGCGTCGACCTGTTCATCTGCCTGGACCGCGGTGAGGTCACGTGGAGTAACCCGTACGTGGGCGCGTCGCGCCGGGCCACCGAAGGAACGCCTGCCCCGGCAATCGCAAGTTCAACGAATTCCGGCATTAATTGTCACCACGTCAAACAAACAAGATGAATCGGGGAGATGCCAAATAGGGGTTCATTTCGGCCGGATGTCGGACCATCCATATCCAGATAGAGTATTAACAGGTTGGTCTCCGGGTGGCATTCGGTTCGAATTTCAAGGAGCACCTCATGGTAGAAGCACTTCACGTCATGACACGGGAGCTGTTCTTCTACAACGCTTCCACCGGTTCAGTCGCTGCCGGAAGGCTCGGCACCGACGGAAACTTCACCGGCCTCACCACCGGCGGAGGGCTCTCAACAAACTGGACCAACGTAGTCCCCGTCGATCGCGAACTGTTCTTCTACAACGCCTCCACCGGAA
>NZ_JBSGVW010000046.1:0-44186 GCF_053608645.1 Streptomyces sp. NPDC055013 | reverse complement strand
ACAGTCGCCGCCGGAAGACTCAGCACCGACGGAAACTTCACCGGCCTCACCACCGGCGGAGGACTCTCAACAAACTGGACCAACGTAGTCCCCGTCGATCGCGAACTGTTCTTCTACAACGCCTCCACCGGAACAGTCGCCGCCGGAAGACTCAGCACCGACGGAAACTTCACCGGCCTCACCACCGGCGGAGGACTCTCAACAAACTGGACCAACGTAGTCCCCGTGACGGGATAGCGCCTCTCGGCCACTGACGGCCCCAGCGTGCGAGAGCGCCCTCCCAGGCCGTCCTCGGGCCGTGGAAGGGCGCTCAAAGCAGGCGGCCGCACATCACGGCCGCCGATGATCAGTTGTGGCTGTGCAGGATCTCGTTCAGACCGCCCCACACCGCGTTGTTCGGGCGGGCCTCGACCGTGCCGGTGACCGAGTTGCGGCGGAAGAGGATGTTGGAGGCGCCGGAGAGTTCGCGGGCCTTGACGATCTGGCCGTCGGGCATCGTGATGCGGGTGCCGGCGGTGACGTACAGGCCGGCCTCGACGACGCACTCGTCGCCCAGCGCGATGCCGACGCCCGCCTCGGCGCCGATCAGGCAGCGCTCGCCGATGGTGATGATCACGTTGCCGCCGCCGGAGAGCGTGCCCATCGTCGACGCGCCGCCGCCGATGTCCGAGCCGTCGCCGACCACGACGCCCGCGGAGATCCGGCCCTCGACCATGGAGGTGCCGAGGGTGCCGGCGTTGAAGTTGACGAAGCCCTCGTGCATGACGGTGGTGCCCTCGGAGAGGTGGGCGCCCAGGCGGACCCGGTCGGCGTCGGCGATGCGCACGCCCTTGGGGGCGACGTAGTCCGTCATCCGCGGGAACTTGTCGATCGAGGTGACCTGGAGGTGCAGGCCCTCGGCGCGGGCGTTCAAGCGGACCTTCTCGACGTCGTCGACGGCGACGGGGCCGAGGGAGGTCCAGGCGACGTTGGCGAGGAAGCCGAACTGGCCCTCCAGGCTCAGGCCGTGCGGCTTGACCAGGCGGTGGGAGAGCAGGTGCAGGCGCAGGTACACGTCGTGCGCGTCGATCGGCTTCTCGTCGAGCGAGGCGATGACCGTGCGGACCGCGACGACCTCGACGCCCCGGCGCGCATCCGGCCCGATCGCCTTCGCGGCGCCCTCGCCGATCAGCTCGACGGCGCGCTCGGCGGACAGCCGCTCGCTGCCGGAGGGACCGGGCTCGGCGACGAGCTCGGGCGCGGGGAACCAGGTGTCGAGAACAGTGCCGTCAGCAGCGATCGTGGCAAGGCCGGCTGCCACGGCGCCGGTGGTACGAGGAGCAGTCGTGTCGGTCATGAGGGCAACCTAACCGGCGGGGGGCCGCCCGGGCCAACCGACGGGAGGGGCGTCTCAGGGTACGGGCCGCTCGTGGACGTCCGGCGCTGTCCGTGGCAGCGGTACCGGGCCGCCGTCCCCGGCCGGGTGCGGTCGGCCGGGGCCGGCCGTCCTGGTCCGGCCGGAGCGGCCCCGGCCAGGGCATCGCACCGCCGGCCGGGCCATCGCGCCCTGCCACAGATCACACCCCGTCGGGACTCACCCGGCCCCTCCAGGAATCACCCGCCGCAGCACCTCACACGCATACCCCTCGTCATACGGCACCTCAGTCAGCAGCACCTGCAGACAGATCCCGTCCATCAACGCCACCAGCGCCCGCGCGGTGACCGCGTCCGTGCGCCGGGAGAGCCGGTCGGCGAGGTCCTGTGCCCACTCGGCGGCGACCGGGCGCAGGGCGGGGCGGCGCAGGGCGGCGAGGTAGAGCTCGTACTCCAGCTCCACGCCCGTGCGGTCTCCCGCGAGCCACTCGCCCATCCAGCCGGCGAGTTCGGCGGCCAGGTCGGTGTCCGGGTCCGCCAGGCCGCCGCGCGAGGCGATCACCTTGGCGAAGCCCTCGTTGGCCTGGCGAAGGGCTGCGACCAGCAGATCGTCGAGCGTCTTGAAGTGGTACGTCGTGGAGCCGAGCGGCACATCCGCCTCGGCCGCGGCGGTGCGGTGGCTCAGCCCCGCGATGCCCTTCTCCCCGACGACCCGGATCGCCGCGTCGATGATCCGCTGGCGCCGCTCGGGGTCATAGCGACGGGGCATCAGTGCGCTCCTCCCAGGTTCAGCACCACCACGCCGACGATGATCAGCGCGATGCCCGCGGCCTTGGCGACCGTCATCCCCTCCCCCATGAACAGGATCCCGATGGTGGCGATGGCCGCGGTGCCGACGCCCGCCCAGATCGCGTAGGCCGTGCCCACGGAGACGGTCCTCAGGGTCTGGGCGAGCAGCGCGAAGGAGACGAGGTATCCGAGGGCGGTCAGCAGCGACGGCCAGAGCCTGCTGAAGCCGTCGCTGTACTTCATGGATGTCGTGGCGGCCACCTCGGCCGCTATGGCTCCGGCGAGCAGCAGGTATCCCATGTGTACGAGCGTACACAACGAGAGCGCCACTTGCGTACGGCCGTACATAACGACCTCCGCACACCTATGCCTTCCGCGCCTCGAAGTGCTGCCGCGACGTCTCGATGTCCCCGAGGTACCGGTGGGTCCAGTCGCACATGCCGTCGATGGTCACCCGCAGGGCCTGGCCCGGCTCGGTGAGGGTGTACTCGACGCGTGGCGGCACCGTGGGGTGCACGGTGCGCTCGACCAGGCCGTTGCGCTCCAGCATGCGCAGGTTCTGGGTGAGCATCTTGTGGCTGATCCCGTCGACCTCGCCACGCAGCTCGCTGAAGCGCAGGGTCTCCTCCCCCAGGGCCTCGATGATCAGCAGAGCCCATTTATTCGCTATGTCCGAGAAGATCTCCCGGGCCAGGGAGTCCGCGCGTGTCACGTCCGCCTGGTCCACCGAGCCGCTGAACTGCTTGGTTCCCATGAGGTTCCCCAGTCACCGAAAAGTGCGTTCTTCCATGTCAGCGGCCACTCTCCTACGGTTCCTGAGTAACCACAAGTGAGCACGAGACGGAACGGACGGACGACATGGCCATCACTCTGGTGAACCCGAGCGGACTGGTGGAGGTCGGCGCCTACCACCAGGTGTCGATCGCGAGCGGCTCGAAGCTGGTCTTCGTCGCCGGGCAGGTCGCGTGGGACGCGGACGGCGTTGCGGTGGGGAGCGACCTCGCCGCGCAGGTCGAGCAGTGTTACCTCAACGTCGGCACAGCCCTGGCCGCGGCCGGCGCCTCCTTCGACGACGTCGCGAAGCTGAACGTCCACGTCGTCGACTGGACCCCCGACAAGATGCCCCAGCTCATGGAGGGGATCACCCGGGCGGCCACCAAGCTGGGAGTCACCGCCGCACCGCCGGCCACGCTGCTGGGCGTCGCGGCACTGGACGTGCCCGAGCATCTGGTCGAGATCGAGGCCACCGCGGTCCTCGACTGAGCCACTGAAGCCCACGACCGGGCAGGCGCCGTCCGGGGCGAGTGGGCCAGGTCAGCAGGTGCGGCGGCGGTAGGCGTCCGCCCCCACCGGTACGACGTCCAGGTCGCGCAGGACCACCGACAGCTCGTCGCCCCACTCCGCACACGCGGCGGCGAGGCCGTCCTGCCGGTATTCGATGTCGAAGACGCGGCCGTCATACGCGTCCGCGTAGACGTCGCACTCGTCGTACTGTCCGCACTCCTCGGCCACCGCGAAGTCGAAGCCGATACCGCGGCCCTGGCCGGCCAGTTCGGCGGCGTTCTTCTGACCGATCGCCAGGCCCGCGGCGTGGGCCCGGGCGGCGATCAACTTGCCGAAGGCCACGTTGTCGTCGGCGGTCAGCAGACCGTCGGACCGCTCGTGCGAGTCGAGGTTGTCGGCCTCGACCGCCTGGAACCCGGCGGCGGCGCAGCCGTCGATCCACTCCCCCACGACATCGGCGAGCCGTTGGCGCTTGGCGGGTGTCGAGATGTCCAGGACGGCCTCGTCCCAGTCCCGGTCGACGACCAGTGAGTCGTCGGCGTCACGCAGGAGGAGGTCGGGATGGCGGTCCTCCCACCAGTCCTCGGTGTCCGGCTGGGCCTGGAAGGCGTTGACGTAACAGATGTTGTAGACCCCCGGCGCCGGTTTCGCCGCACGGTCGCGGGAGACCGCGCGTACGCCGGTGGGCGGCCGGTAGGCCCCGCCGATCTGGTAGTCGAAGGCGACCCCCGGCTCGGGCAGGACCACCTTCCCCGTACCGCCGGCACCGGGCGCCGTCGGGGCGGTGGAGCGGCCCGGTTCGCCGGGGTCCCCGCCGTCGGACGACGTGCACCCGCCCGATGCCACGGCGAGCGCACCGCACAGAGCAGCGGCCGCGAGCGCGCGGCGGAGGGCACGGGGGACGCGGTGGGCCATGATCCGGGGGCTCCTGTCGGTGTGTGCTCGTGCGGTCCTGCCCGGCCATGATGCCCTGCTGCGGAGCTGTGCCACCGGCCAGGACGTCAACAGGTCATCACCTTGGGGTAATTGACTGACCGTCAGTGATCACGTACTCGAATGTTGACGCGAGGAACCCCGCCCGCTCCCTCCTGAAACCGGCTCAGAAATCAATCTGGATACGGCTCGTTCCAAACAGCTGCTCGAGGGCCACCGGGTCCACTAGTGTTTTACCGTTCACATACCGGGCCTTCGCAGCCGCGGTCGTCGCCCCATGACACCGCTGGGGGGGAACAGCGCATGCCAGAAAACAGGTCCCGGCCGTCCCAGGACCAACCTTGGGAGAACGGCTGGGCTCCGGACACCACCCGGGCGCCGGGGACGCGCCGCCTGTGGCTGGCGGGCGGGATGGCGGTGGCGACGATCGTCGCGTGCGCCACGGCAATCGTCGTGATGGAGAGGGCACCTGACGAGCAGACACGCTCGGCACCGGCCGACGACACCATGACGGCCCCCGGCCTGATCTCCTTCGCCACACCCTCGGAGACTCCCCCGAAGGGCAAGGGCGGCCTGTCGACAGCCGAGGCGACGACCAGGGCACCCCGCCAACAGGACGTCGGCACACCCAAGCCCGCGCCGAAACCTTCCAAGTCACCCTCCCCCGGCGCCGGTTCCTCAGCAGCCCCGAAGCCCCCCGCAGCCACGACCTGGCGATCCTTCCGCTCGGTCAACTACCCCGACCGCTACTGGCACGTGAGCGGCGGGCACGTGGCCCTGGACCCGGTCCGCGGTTCCGAATCCCGCGAGGACTCCACCTTCAAGCAGGTGAGGGGCCTGGCCGACAGCTCCTGCCACTCCTTCGCCACGCACGACGGCGCCTACCTCCGCCACCGCAACTTCGTGCTGCGCGCCGAACGCCACGACGGCTCCGCCCAGTTCAAGCAGGACGCCACCTTCTGCCCCCGCGACTCGTCCCACTCCGGCGCGACCATGCTGGAGTCGGTCAACTACCCGGGATACTTCCTCCGCCACAAGAACTTCGTCGTCCGCCTCGAACGCTTCGAGTACAGCTCCCTGTACCTGGCGGACTCGTCGTTCCGGATGGTCAGCGGACTGGCCTGAGCAGCCCCCGATCACGAGCACGGGAAAGCGGCGGCACCCCGGAAGGTGCCGCCGCTTTGTCCGTGTGTGGGGAGCCTCGAACCCTGGATCAGACGTTGAACCCGAGCGCCCGAAGCTGCTCCCGCCCATCATCCGTGATCTTGTCCGGCCCCCACGGCGGCATCCAGACCCAGTTGATGCGCAGCTCGTTGACGAGGCCGTCCGTGGCGGACTTGGCCTGGTCCTCGATGACGTCCGTCAGCGGGCACGCCGCCGAGGTCAGGGTCATGTCGAGCGTCGCGATGTTCGCGTCGTCGATGTGGATGCCGTAGATGAGGCCGAGATTGACGACGTCGATACCCAGCTCGGGGTCGACGACGTCGTACAGCGCCTCACGGACCTCTTCCTCCGAGGCCGGCTTCATCTCCACGGTGTCACTCATGCCGTCTTCCTTTCGGCGTCGGCGTCGCCCAGCGCCTGGGCCGTCGCGTCCTTCCACGCCATCCAGCTCAGGAGGGCGCACTTGACCCGGGCGGGGTACTTGGAGACTCCGGAGAACGCGACCGCGTCCTCCAGAACCTCCTCCATCGCGTCGTCGGGCTCGAGCTTCCCCTTGGACTGCATCAGCTCCAGGAAGGTCTCCTGGATCTTCTGCGCGTCGGAGAGGTCCTTGCCGACGAGGAGTTCGTTCAGTACGGACGCGCTCGCCTGGCTGATGGAACAGCCCTGGCCCTCGTACGAGACGTCCTCGATCTTCGTGCCGTCGTACTTCACGCGCAGGGTGATCTCATCGCCGCACGTCGGGTTGACGTGGTGCACCTCGGCGTCGCCATCCCGCAAGCCCCGCCCGTGCGGGTTCTTGTAGTGGTCCAGGATGACTTCCTGGTACATCGAATCCAGCTTCATGCGATCGCTCGTCCCGTCAGCCGAAGAAGTTCCGGACGTGCTCCAGGCCGTCCACCAGAGCATCGATCTCGGCCGGCGTGGAGTACAGATAGAACGACGCTCGCGTGGTCGCAGGAATTCCGTACCGCAGGCACACCGGGCGGGCGCAGTGGTGGCCGACCCGGACCGCGATGCCCTGCTCGTCGAGGACCTGGCCCACGTCGTGCGGGTGGATGTCGCCGAGCGTGAAGGAGATCGCGGCGCCCCGGTCCTCGGCCGTGGTGGGGCCGATGATCCGGAGGTCGGGAACCTCCGCGAACCGCTTCACCGCGTACTCGGTGAGCGCGTGCTCGTGGGCGAGGATCTTGTCCATGCCGATCGAGTTGAGGTAGTCGATCGCCGCGCCCAGACCGATCGCCTGGGAGATCGGGGGCGTGCCCGCCTCGAACTTGTGCGGAGCGGGAGCGTACGTCGACGAGTGCATCGACACGGTCTCGATCATCTCGCCGCCGCCGAGGAACGGGGGCAGGTCCTCCAGCAGCTCCTGGCGGCCCCACAGGACGCCGATGCCGGTCGGGCCGCACATCTTGTGGCCGGTGAAGGCCACGAAGTCGGCCTGGAGCGACTGCACGTCCAGCGGCATGTGGGGAGCGGCCTGCGAGGCGTCGATGCACACCAGCGCGCCGACCTCCTGCGCGCGGCGCACTATCGCCTCGACCGGGTTGAGCGTGCCCAGGATGTTCGACACCAGCACGAAGGAGACGATCTTCGTCTTCTCCGTGATGATCTCGTCGATGTTGGACAGGTCGAGACGGCCGTCGTCGGTGAGGCCGAACCACTTCAGCTTCGCGCCCGTGCGCTGCGCGAGCAGCTGCCACGGCACGATGTTGGAGTGGTGCTCCATCTCCGTGATGACGATCTCGGTCTCGTGGTCCACCCGGTAGGGCTCGTCGGCCCAGCCGAGCATGTTGGCCACGAGGTTCAGCGACTCGGAGGCGTTCTTGGTGAAGATCACCTCGTCGCGGCTGGGCGCGTTGATGAACTCCGCGACCTTGTCGCGCGCGCCCTCGTACAGCGCCGTGGCCTCCTCGGCGAGGACGTGCACGCCACGGTGGACGTTGGCGTTGTGCTGCTCGTAGTACTCGGAGAGCACGTCGAGCACCTGGCGCGGCGTCTGCGAGGTCGCCGCGTTGTCCAGGTACACGAGCTTCTTGCCGTCGTGGACGACACGGTCCAGGATCGGGAAGTCCTTGCGGAGCGCCTCGGTGTCGAGGAGGCCCGGCAGCTGTGTCACGCGGATGCGCCACCCTTCACGTACTTGTCGTAGCCCTCGGCCTCGAGCTGGTCGGCGAGCTCCGCTCCGCCGGACTCGGCGATACGGCCGTTCGCGAACACGTGCACGTGGTCGGGCTTGATGTAGCGCAGGATGCGCGTGTAGTGGGTGATCAGCAGCGTGCCGACCTCACCGGTCTCGCGGACCCGGTTCACGCCCTCGGAGACGACGCGCAGGGCGTCGACGTCCAGGCCGGAGTCGGTCTCGTCGAGGATGGCGACCTTCGGCTTGAGCAGCTCCAGCTGAAGGATCTCGTGGCGCTTCTTCTCACCGCCGGAGAAGCCCTCGTTGACGTTGCGCTCGGCGAAGGAGGGGTCCATGTTGAGGCGCTCCATGGCCTCCTTGACCTCCTTCACCCAGGTGCGCAGCTTGGGGGCCTCGCCGCGGATGGCGGTGGCGGAGGTGCGAAGGAAGTTCGACACGGACACACCCGGGACCTCGACCGGGTACTGCATCGCCAGGAACAGGCCCGCGCGGGCGCGCTCGTCGACGGACATCTCCAGGACGTCCTCGCCGTCGAGGGTGACGGTGCCGGAAGTGATCGTGTACTTCGGGTGACCCGCGAGGGAGTAGGCGAGGGTCGACTTGCCCGAGCCGTTGGGGCCCATGATGGCGTGCGTCTCGCCCTGCTTCACGGTGAGGTCGACGCCCTTGAGGATCTCCTTCGTGGCGTTGTCGGCCTCGACGGTGACGTGCAGGTCGCGGATTTCAAGCGTTGCCATGGGTGCCTCAGGACTCCTGGTTGAGGGAGACGAGCACGTCGTCCCCTTCGATCTTTACGGGGTATACGGGGACGGGGCGCGTCGCGGGAAGGCCGGACGGCTTGCCGGTTCTGAGGTCGAACGCGGAGCCGTGCAGCCAGCACTCGATCTGGCAGTCCTCCACCTCGCCCTCGGAGAGCGAGACGTTCGCGTGCGAGCAGATGTCGTGGATCGCGAACACCTCCCCCTCGGTCTGCACGACCGAGACCGGCGTGCCGTCGAGTTCCACCCGCTTCGGGGTGTCCTCCTCCAGCTCGCTCAGCCCACAGGCGCGTACGAAAGCCATCAGACCGTGGCCTCCAGCTCCTCGTCGATCTTCACGAGGAGGCGCTCTTCGATGTCGTCGACGCCGATCTGCTGGACGAGCTCGGCGAAGAAGCCGCGCACGACCAGGCGACGGGCCTCGTCGGCCGGGATGCCGCGGGCCATCAGGTAGAAGAGCTGCTCGTCGTCGAAGCGGCCGGTCGCCGAGGCGTGGCCTGCGCCGACGATCTCGCCGGTCTCGATCTCCAGGTTCGGCACGGAGTCGACGCGGGCGCCGTCGGTCAGAACCAGGTTGCGGTTCATCTCGTAGGTGTCCGTGCCCTCGGCCTTGGCCTCGATCAGCACGTCGCCGATCCACACCGCGTGCGCTTCCTCGCCCTGGAGCGCGCCCTTGTAGGCGACGTTCGACTTGCAGTGCGGGGTGTTGTGGTCGACCAGGAGGCGGTGCTCCTGGTGCTGGCCGGCGTCCGTGAAGTAGAGGCCGAAGAGCTCGGCCTCGCCGCCGGTGCCGGCGTAGGCGACGCGCGGGTGAAGGCGTACGAGGTCGCCGCCGAAGGTGACCACGAACGACTTGAAGGTGGCGTCCCGGCCGATCAGCGCGTTGTGCTGGCCCACGTGCACGGCCTTGTCGTCCCAGTCCTGGACGGAGACGACGGTGAGCTTGGCGCCGTCGCCCAGGATGTAGTCGACGTTGGCGGCGAGCACCGCGTCACCGGTGTGGTCGATGACGACGACGGCCTCGGCGAAGGCTCCGAGCTCCACGACCTGGTGGCCGTAGGCGACCCCGCCCTCGCCGTGCACGGCGATGCGGATCGGCTCGGTGAGGACCGTCTCCTTGGGGACGGTGATCACACCGGCCTTCTCGAACGCCGAGTACGCCTGGGCGGCGACCCGGTCCACGGGCATGCCCGCCTTGCCGAGGCGCGCGTCGTCGCGGCCGACGGTCTCGACGGTGACGCCCTCGGGGGCCTCGACGGAGACCTGGAGGCCGTCGCCGGTCGCCACGGCGGTGCCGTCGTGCAGCCCGCGCAGGCGCTCCAGCGGGGTGAACCGCCACTCCTCCTCGCGGCCGTGCGGGACCGGGAAGTCCGCCACGTCGAAGGACGGGGGCGCGCTCATGCGCGTGGCGACGGTCGACTCGGCGGCCACCGCGATCTGGCCCGCGGTGGTGGAGCCCACGGGGATGTTCTGAGCCTCAGCCATGGCTGTCGGTCTGCTCTCTTTCCTACGTCAGATTTCGCTAGCTGCTTGTCCGGAGACCGGTCTTAACCGACCGCGCCTTCCATCTGCAGCTCGATCAGCCGGTTGAGCTCGAGGGCGTACTCCATGGGCAGTTCCTTGGCGATCGGCTCGACGAAGCCGCGCACGATCATCGCCATCGCCTCGAACTCGCTCAGACCGCGGCTCATCAGGTAGAAGAGCTGGTCCTCGGAGACCTTGGAGACGGTCGCCTCGTGGCCCATGGACACGTCGTCCTCGCGGACGTCCACGTAGGGGTACGTGTCCGAGCGGGAGATCGTGTCGACGAGCAGCGCGTCGCACAGCACGTTGGACTTCGAGCCGTGGGCGCCCTCACCGATCTCGACCAGACCGCGGTACGAGGTACGGCCGCCACCACGCGCCACGGACTTCGACACGATGTTGGAGGAGGTGTTCGGCGCCATGTGGACCATCTTGGACCCGGCGTCCTGGTGCTGCCCCTCGCCCGCGAAGGCGATGGACAGGGTCTCGCCCTTGGCGTGCTCGCCCATCAGGTAGACGGCCGGGTACTTCATCGTCACCTTGGAGCCGATGTTGCCGTCGATCCACTCCATGGTCGCGCCCTCGTAGGCGACAGCGCGCTTGGTGACCAGGTTGTAGACGTTGTTCGACCAGTTCTGGATGGTCGTGTAGCGGCAGCGGGCGTTCTTCTTGACGATGATCTCGACGACCGCGGAGTGCAGCGAGTCCGACTTGTAGATCGGGGCCGTGCAGCCCTCGACGTAGTGCACGTAGGCACCCTCGTCGACGATGATCAGGGTCCGCTCGAACTGGCCCATGTTCTCCGTGTTGATACGGAAGTAGGCCTGGAGCGGGATCTCCACGTGGACGCCCGGCGGCACGTAGATGAAGGAGCCGCCCGACCACACGGCGGTGTTCAGCGACGCGAACTTGTTGTCGCCGACCGGGATGACGGTGCCGAAGTACTCCTTGAAGAGCTCCGGGTGCTCCTTCAGGGCCGTGTCGGTGTCCAGGAAGATGACGCCCTGCTCCTCCAGGTCCTCGCGGATCTGGTGGTAGACGACCTCGGACTCGTACTGGGCCGCGACACCGGCGACGAGGCGCTGCTTCTCCGCCTCGGGGATGCCGAGCTTGTCGTACGTGTTCTTGATGTCCTCGGGCAGGTCCTCCCAGGACTCCGCCTGCTTCTCCGTGGAACGCACGAAGTACTTGATGTTGTCGAAGTCGATGCCGGAGAGGTCCGAGCCCCAGTTCGGCATGGGCTTCTTGTCGAACAGCCGCAGACCCTTGAGACGGAGCTTGGTCATCCAGTCCGGCTCGTTCTTCTTCGCGGAGATGTCACGGACGACGTCCTCGCTCAGACCACGCTTCGCAGAGGCGCCGGCTTCGTCGGAGTCGGCCCAGCCGTATTCGTACTTGCCCAGACCCTCGAGCTCAGGGTGGGCAGTCTCCTCGATGGGGAGAGTCATGCGGGGTTCCTCCCGGCCTTGCTTGCAGATGCGTTATCGGTGGTGTGGGAAATCTTTGGGATGAACGTCGTGCAGACGCCGTCGCCGTGCGCGATGGTCGCCAGTCGCTGGACGTGCGTTCCGAGCAGCTCGGCGAAGATCTCCGTCTCCGCCTCGCACAGCTGGGGGAACTGCTCCGCGACATGGGCCACCGGGCAGTGGTGCTGGCAGAGCTGCTCGCCTTTTTGAGGGAGGGGTGCGCTGCGCGCCGTTGCAGCGTACCCGTCTGCGCTCAGGGCCTTGGCCAGGGCTTCGGTGCGCTTGTCCGGGGTGGCCGCCTCGACCGCCTTGCGGTACGCGCTCGCCTGGGCGGCGATCCGGGCGCGGGCGAAGGCGGCGACCGCCTCGCTCCCGCCCTCGCGCTCGGCGATCCACTTCAGGGCGTCCACGGCGAGCTTGTCGTACGACTGGTCGAAGGCGTCGCGGCCGCAGTCGGTGAGCACGAAGACCTTGGCGGGACGGCCACGCGTGCGCGTGCCGTACACCCGCTGTTCCCGGGCCTCCACGACATCGTCCGCGACCAGCGCGTCCAGATGCCTGCGTACGGCGGCCTGGGTGAGTCCCAGCCGGCCGGCCAGCTCGGCGACGGTCGACGGCCCGTGGTCCAGGATGGATCGCGCGACCCGGTTGCGCGTGGAGCGCTCCCCGGTCGCGAGCTCCTCCTGAGGAGTTCCCATGGGGGCCTCCCGAGCCTCGCCGACGTTTTTCACAACGCCATTGTTGCGTAATTCCTCAGAGGCAGGCAAGCCGCGCCCGGACACCTCGCGGGTGCCCTGCGTCACTTAGGCATACCTAATCTGACCTGCGGAAACGATCATTGATCGATCAAATCGCTGGCGTCGCGAGGCTCACTGCGGGACACTCCCGAAACATGTCGACACCCCCTCCGACCGGCCCTCTTGTCACTCGGGACACCCTCGCGGCACAACTGCGCGAGCTGGGCGTCCAAACCGGTGAAACTCTCCTCGTGCACTCCTCGCTCAGCTCCCTCGGCTGGGTCTGCGGAGGCGCCGTCGCGGTCGTCCAGGGACTGCTCGACGCACTCGGTCCGGACGGCACCCTGGTGGTCCCCACCCAGTCCGGTGATCTCTCGGACCCGGCGGTGTGGAGCAACCCGCCGGTGCCCGAGGAGTGGTGGGACACGATCCGGGCGACCATGCCCGCCTACGACCCCCTGGTCACGCCCGCGCTCGGGGTGGGCGTGATCCCGGAGACCGTACGGACCTGGCCGGGCGCCCTGCGCAGCGCGCATCCGCAGACGTCCTTCGCCGCCGTCGGCCCGCGCGCGGCGCGGATCACCGAGGGCCACGCCCTCGACTGCCGGCTCGGCGAGCGCAGCCCGCTGGCCCGGCTGGAAGAGCTCCACGCGCGTGTGCTGCTGCTCGGCGCCGGTTACGCGACGTGCACCAGCTTCCATCTCGCCGAGTACCGGATACCTTCGCCGCTGGTGAAGGTCGGCCGGCCAGGGCCTGCGGGCTGGGAGGTGGTGACCGAGGTGTCGATCACCTCGGACCGGTTCGACGAACTGGGGCGCGACTTCGACCGGGACCGTCCCGTAGTCCGGGGAAAGGTGGGCGCGGCCGAGGCACGGCTGTTCCCCGTGGCGGACGCGGTGGCGTACGCGGGCCGGTGGCTGGAGATGCACCGGCCTCGCGCGCAGGAGATGTGAACCCGGCCGTTCGGGTTACCGGCCGCGTACCTAGACTCTGGAGCCATGCGAACTGAGCCCGTGGTCCAAGTCCAGGCCCTGGTGAAGCGGTACGGCACGAAGACCGCGGTGAACGGCCTCGACCTGGTGGCCCGGGCGGGCGTGACCGCCGTGCTCGGACCCAACGGCGCGGGCAAGACGACGACCGTCGAGGCCTGCGAGGGATACCGGAAGCCGGACTCCGGCTCCGTGCGGGTCCTGGGCCTCGACCCGGTGAGACAGTCCGGCGCGCTGCGGCCCCGGATCGGCGTGATGCTCCAGTCCGGCGGCGTCTACTCCGGGGCGCGGGCGGACGAGATGCTGCGCCATGTCGCCAAGCTGCACGCCCACCCCCTGGACGTGGACGCCCTCATCGAGCGGCTCGGCCTCGGCAGCTGCGGCCGGACCACGTACCGCCGTCTCTCCGGAGGCCAGCAGCAGCGGCTCGCGCTCGCCATGGCCGTCGTCGGCCGTCCGGAGCTGGTGTTCCTGGACGAGCCCACCGCCGGGCTCGACCCGCAGGCCCGCCGCGCCACCTGGGACCTGATCCGGGACCTGCGCGCGGACGGCGTCTCCGTCATCCTCACGACGCACCACATGGACGAGGCCGAACAGCTCGCCGACGACGTCGCGATCATCGACGGGGGCCGGGTCATCGCCCAGGGCTCCCCGGAGGAGCTGTGCCGCGGCGGCGCCGAGAACACGCTCCGCTTCATCGGCCGCCCGGGCCTGGACGTGGGCTCCCTCCTCAAGGCCCTGCCCGCCGACTGCTCGGCCGCTGAGCTGACGCCGGGCTCGTACCGGGTCGTCGGCAAGGTCGACCCTCAGCTGCTCGCGACGGTGACGTCGTGGTGTGCGCAGCACGGGGTGATGCCGGAGAAGATCTCGGTGGAACGGCACACCCTCGAAGACGTGTTCTTGGAACTGACCGGCAAGGAGCTGCGTTCGTGACCACGGTCGGTACGGGTACGTACACCCCGGAGCCGGGCGCCGCCCCGCTCCCCCGCATGATCGCGGCCCAGGCGGCGCTCGAGACGAAGATGCTGCTGCGCAACGGCGAGCAGCTGCTGCTGACCGTCGTGATCCCCACACTGCTGCTGGTCCTCTTCAGCTCGGTGGACATCGTCGACACGGGCGCCGGCGAGGCCGTCGACTTCCTCACCCCCGGCATCCTCGCGCTCGCCGTGATGTCGACCGCGTTCACGGGCCAGGCCATCGCCACGGGCTTCGAACGCCGGTACGGCGTGCTGAAGCGGCTGGCCTCCTCGCCGCTGCCCCGCTGGGCCCTGATGACGGCGAAGACGGCATCGGTGCTGGTCACCGAGGTCCTGCAGATCGCCCTGCTGACGGTGATCGCCTTCGCGCTGGGCTGGTCGCCGCAGGGCAACCCGGCAGCCGTCGTCCTCCTGCTGGTTCTGGGGACGGCCGCCTTCTCTGGGCTCGGACTGCTGATGGCCGGCACGCTCAAGGCCGAGGCCACCCTGGCCGCCGCCAACCTGGTCTTCCTGCTGCTGCTCGTCGGCGGCGGGGTGATCGTGCCGCTGGACAAGTTCCCGGCGGGCGCGCAGGACGTGCTGGGGCTGCTGCCGATCTCGGCACTGTCGGACGGGCTGCGGGACGTGCTCCAGCACGGGGCCGGGATGCCGTGGGGTGACCTGGGGATCCTGGCCGCGTGGGCGGTCGTCGGGCTGGCGGCGGCGGGGAAGTTCTTCCGCTGGGAGTAGCCCGGTCCGCGGGGCTACCGGGACCCTCGTGAAACCGTGCACAAGCGGCCGCCTACGATAGGGCGCGTGCCAAAGCTGACCCGCGCCGACGCCGTAGCGGCCGTGCGCAACCCCCTCGCCTTCATCGCCGCACGCTGGACCCCGACCCCGAGGACGGTCCAACGGGCGGCACTCGCCGCGCTCGTGATGTCGGTGCTCATCGTGGTCACCGGCGGTGCGGTACGCCTCACCGGCTCCGGGCTCGGCTGCCCGACCTGGCCCAAGTGCACCGACGACTCGCTCACCGCCACGAGCGAGATGGGCCTGCACGGCGCCATCGAGTTCGGCAACCGCATGCTGACGTACGTGCTGTGCGCCGCGGTCGGCTGGGCGATCATCGCCGCGCGCTCCGAGAAGCCGCACCGGCGTGGCCTGACCCGGCTGGGATGGGCGCAGTTCTGGATCGTGATGAGCAACGCGGTGCTCGGCGGCATCGTCGTTCTGGTCGGCCTCAACCCGTACACGGTCGCGGCCCACTTCGTGGCGACGTCCGCCCTGATCGCGGTCGCCACGGTGATGTGGCAGCGCACCCGGGAGGGCGACGCGGCACCGCGTCCGCTGGTCGGCAAGGCGGTGCAGCAGCTGGTGTGGGTCCTGATCGGAGCCTCGGTGCTGCTGATCCTGGTCGGCACGGTGGTCACCGGTGCCGGTCCGCACGCGGGCGACTCCAGCGAGGTCGAGCGGATGCCGCTCGACTGGGAGAACGTCACCAAGCTGCACGCCGTGCTGGCCTGGATCGTGGTGACGCTGACCTTCGCCCTGTGGTTCGTCCTCAAGGCGGTCGACGCCCCGAAGGGCCCCCTGAACCGCACCCGCGACCTCTTTCTGGTCCTCCTGGCCCAGGGTGTCATCGGCTACGTCCAGTACTTCACGGACCTCCCGGAGATCCTGGTGGGCCTGCACATGCTCGGCTCGGCCGTGACCTGGATCGCGGTCCTGCGGGTGGCGCTGGCCCTGCGGGAACGGCCGTACGACGAGATCGGGCTCCCGTCTCCGGTGGCCGAGCCGACGGTCGGCACGCGCGCGTGAGTCAGCTGTACGTCGTCACCAACTGGTCGATCGCGGGGCCCAGGTAGCTCCGGGTCAGGCCGGCCCTGCGCGTCGCCCACTCCCCGGTCGGCGTCGGGGGCGCGGAACCGTCGTAGCGGCGTCTGCGGATGTCCTCGACGAGTTCGGCGGGCGCTCCGAGGCCGGGCAGCAGGTCCAGGGCCTCGCGTTTGGAGATCAGTCGGCCGTCGCGCAGGGTGACGCTCGCACGGGCGTAGGTGATCACCCCCAGGTCGACCCACACGTCCTTCGTCCACAGCGAGGCGTTGTCGACCGCCGACCGCCAGAAGTCCCTCTGGTCCCGTACGACGAACTCGCCGAGCTCCCGGTCCGGCACCGGCGGCAGCAGCCCGGCGGGCGCCTTCCCGTGCAGCACTCGGCCGAAGGTCTGCAGCTCGCGCCGGGTCACCGGGGTCACCGTCCGTTTGAACAACTGCTCGTGCGCCCAGGTGAGGTGGCGCCGGTCGGCGTCGTCCGCCGTGTCCGGAGTCAGGTACGTGCAGTGCAGCAGCCGGGCAAGCGGCTCGGACCGCAGCCGGGCGTGGACCTTCGCCACCTGCCAGATGGTGCGGGGCGTGAGCGGGCCGTCCACGACGGCGATCAGGTCCAGATCGCTGCGGCCCTCCTGGTAGTCACCGCCGGCGAGTGAGCCGTGCGCCCAGACGGCGACGGGAGCGGCGGGAGCGAGAGTCGTCGCCAGCTCGGCGAGAAAGCGGTCGAGTAAGGCATCGGTCGGCATCCGCCCAGTCTGTACGGCTCACTCCAGTGCGTACACCCGCCGGGCGTTCCCCGCGGCCACCATCCCCGCCACCCGTTGCGCGTCCCCCAGGGACCACGCCCCCTCGGCGACCCAGCCGCCGAGCACCCTGGCGAGGGCCTCGCGGAACAGACGGGCTCCGACGACATGGAGCTCGGGCAGGCCCTGGGCACCGCTGGAGAAGAGGATCTTGCCGAAGGGGGCCAGTTCCAGGATCTCGGCGAGGATCGTGGCCGCGCGGGCGCCGGTGCGGATGAGTGCGGCGCCCGAGTCGGCGTAGACGTGCGGGAAGACACCGGCCAGATGGGCGGCGTGGCGATGGTACGGGTAGCCGTGCAGCAGGACCAGGTCCGTGCCGAGGCCGGCCGTCGCGCGGACGAAGTCCGTCAGCAGCACCGGGTCCGTGCGGTCGATGCGCAGTCCCGGCTCCCCCAGCCCCGCGTGCAGTTGCAGCGGCAGCCCCGACGCCACCGCGATCCACAGCAGGTGCCGCAGCAGCACCGGGTCGCTCAGCTCGCCGCCGACCCTGCGCGCCGCCAGCCAGCGCCCGGCGGCGCCCCGCACCTCCCCCGGTCCCGGCGGTTCGGGCGCGAGCGCTAGGCCGTGCCGGACGCCCGCCACGGAGGTGAAGGCCACCGCGTTCGCCGCCGCGCCGTGCACCGACTCGGCGAGGTTGGCGAGGAAGGACTCGACCGTGCCGGAGGTGTCGGCGACCTGTTCGGCGAGGAGTTCGAGGCGCACGATCTCCCGGGCCTCGGCGGATCCGGCGGACGCCATCTCCGGCGGGCCGGTGAGGTCGCCGGGCAGGCCGGTGTCGATCAGATACGTCGTGATGCCGCTGCCCCGCAGCAGACGCCGGCCCGCCTCCAGTACGCCGAGTTCACGGCGCCGCGCGAGATAGCGGGCGGGTAAGCAGTGCGGTTCCAGGCCGAGGAGGGGCGGGCACCAGCGGCGTACGGCGAAACCGGTCTGAGTGTCGAAGAGCGTGGTGCCGGGCGCCGGTGGGCCCTCGGTGCGGGCCAACTGGGCCTCGAAGGTGCCGAGGCCCAGCTCCGTTCGCAGTACGCCGTGGCAGTACTGGTCCACGAGGGATGGCGTTTCGATCATCCGGACTCCCCGCGGGTGGACGCTGCGCTGGCTCTACAGGTCCTAACGGGTGAACCGGTGACTTGGTGTTGCGTAAGAAGAAAGGGGCGTGGCTCAGCCGCCGACTTGGATGCCGGCCATCCTCTTCCACTCGTACTCGCCCGTCTTCACCTTCGCCGCGAACTCGCCGTCGAAGGCCTCGTGGCGGGTGACGCCGGCCTTCTCCACAGCCTTCTCGGCGATCTCGTACGACGGTGCCACCAGGTCTCCCCAGCCGCCGTCCTCGCCGACGAGCACGATGCGGGCGCCCCGCTCGCCGATGTACGCGACCTGGGCCTCGGTGCCGCCGTGGGACTTCGCGAAGGCGCTGATCTGCTTGGCCAGCTTGGCCACCCTGCGCTCGGCCTTCTGATCAACCTGCTGCGTGTCTGCCATGGCCAGGATGCTACTCACGAGTAGATCAGCTGGCGAGGGCAGGGCACTGTGACGTGCGTCAGCGCAGGAACGGGTCCACTGCCACTGCCACGAACAGCAGCGAGACATAGGTGATCGACCAGTGGAACAGGCGCATTTCCTTCAGCTTGCCGCCCGTCGCCTCGGCCTTCGCGCGGTTCTGCAGCGCGTGCGCCTCCCACAGCCACCAGCCGCCGGCGGCCAGCGCGACCGCGGTGTAGAACCAGCCGGTGTAACCGAGCGGCGTCAACAGGAGGGACACCGCGACCATCACCCAGCTGTAGATGACGATCTGCTTGGCGACGACCTTGTTCGAGGCGATGACGGGCAGCATGGGCACGCCCACGCGCGCGTAGTCGTCCTTCACCTTCATGGACAGCGGCCAGTAGTGCGGCGGCGTCCAGAAGAAGATCACCAGGAAGAGGATGAGCGGCGCCCAGGTGAGGGAGTTCGTGACGGCCGTCCAGCCGATCAGCACCGGCATGCAGCCCGCGATGCCGCCCCACACGATGTTCTGCGAGGTACGGCGCTTGAGGATCATCGTGTAGACGACGACGTAGAAGAGGAGTGCGCCGAGGGAGAGCCAGGCGGACAGCCAGTTGACGGTGAGGCCGAACAGCAGCGTGGAGACGACCGCCAGCGTGATGCCGAAGGCGAGGCACTCGCGCGGGCTGACCATCCCGGTGACCAGCGGGCGCTGCGAGGTGCGGTCCATGAGCGCGTCGATGTCACGGTCGATGTACATGTTCAGCGCATTGGCGCCACCGGCGGAGAGGTAGCCGCCGATGCAGGTGAGCAGCACCAGACCGAGGTCGGGCACACCCTGCTCGGCCAGGAACATCACCGGAACGGTGGTGATCAGCAGCAGCTCGATGATCCGCGGCTTGGTAAGCGCCACGAACGCCTTGACCCGGGCCCCGATCGGCCGCCGGCTCGGGCTCTGGCTCGTCCCGATAATCCCCGCTGGACGGGATTCAACGGCCGTCACGCACACCCCTGACAGAGACATCCCAGCAAGCCTCCCCGTGTGAAGTCCCGGTAAAGGCTCGCGCGTACCACGCCACTGTAGACGTTGCCCAGACCCGGACATTCGCGGGGGTGGGGTCGTGTTGGAGGGGGTGGTCCGACGGGCGCACGGAAGCTCGATTGAGCACCCGGATGAGCGCCTGCGTATTCACTTGCCGAACGCGGAACGAGCCAGTCGGGAGGCACATCCCGGCGACTCCCGGCAGTCTGGAATGACTCGAAAAAACGCACGTACTTCCAGGGGTAGGCTCGACAATGGCCGGCCGACGCCGAGAACGCCGGCAGCCGGTGGGCGCATGCCCGAAACACCGGCATCCGACATGTGGAGAGGAGCCCTGACCCAGGGTGAGCACCAAGCCGACCACCACAGACCTCGAGTGGACCGAGCTGGACCAGCGGGCCGTCGACACCGCCCGCGTCCTGGCCGCCGATGCCGTACAGAAGGTCGGAAACGGCCATCCGGGTACGGCGATGAGCCTGGCACCTGCCGCCTACACCCTCTTCCAGAAGGTGATGCGGCACGACCCGGCGGACGCCGACTGGGTCGGGCGCGACCGCTTCGTGCTGTCCGCGGGCCACTCGTCCCTGACCCTCTACACCCAGCTGTACCTGGCCGGCTTCGGCCTGGAGCTGGACGACCTGAAGGCGTTCCGGACCTGGGGTTCGAAGACCCCCGGTCACCCGGAGTACGGCCACACCACGGGCGTCGAGACGACGACCGGCCCGCTGGGCCAGGGTGTCGCCAACGCCGTCGGCATGGCGATGGCGGCCCGCTACGAGCGCGGTCTGTTCGACCCGGAGGCCCCCGAGGGCACCTCTCCGTTCGACCACTTCGTCTACGCCATCGCCGGTGACGGCTGCCTCCAGGAGGGCATCTCCGCCGAGGCCTCCTCGATGGCCGGCCACCAGAAGCTCGGCAACCTGATCCTGCTGTGGGACGACAACCACATCTCGATCGAGGGCGACACCGAGACGGCCGTCTCCGAGGACACCGTCAAGCGGTACGAGGCGTACGGCTGGCACGTCCAGCGCGTCGCCCCGCAGCCGGACGGCGACCTCGACCCGCACGCCATCTACGACGCGATCGAGGAAGCGAAGAAGGTGACGGACAAGCCGTCCTTCATCGCGATGCGCTCGATCATCGCCTGGCCGGCCCCGAACGCGCAGAACACCGAGGCCGCCCACGGCTCGGCGCTCGGCGACGACGAGGTCGCGGCCACCAAGCGCGTCCTCGGCTTCGACCCGGAGCAGTCCTTCGAGGTCTCCGACGAGGTCATCGCCCACACCCGGGGTGCCCTGGAGCGCGGCCAGGCGGCACGTGCCGTGTGGGAGAAGTCCTTCCAGCAGTGGCGGGACAACAACGCCGAGCGCGCCGCCGAGTTCGACCGCGTCGCCGCGGGCGAGCTGCCCACCGGCTGGGAGGAGAAGCTCCCGGTCTTCGAGCCCGGCAAGGGCGTCGCCACGCGTGCCGCGTCCGGCAAGGTGCTCCAGGCCCTCGGCGCGGTCATCCCGGAACTGTGGGGCGGCTCGGCCGACCTGGCCGGCTCCAACAACACGACGATCGACAAGACGTCGTCGTTCCTCCCGGCGGACAACCCGCTCCCGGAGGCGAACCCGTACGGCCGCACGATCCACTTCGGCATCCGTGAGCACTCCATGGCCGCGGAGATGAACGGCATCGCGCTGCACGGCAACACCCGTATCTACGGCGGCACGTTCCTCGTGTTCTCCGACTACATGCGCAACGCCGTACGGCTGTCGGCCCTGATGCACCTGCCGGTGACGTACGTGTGGACGCACGACTCCATCGGTCTCGGCGAGGACGGCCCCACCCACCAGCCGATCGAGCACCTGGCGTCCCTGCGCGCCATCCCCGGTCTCAATGTCGTGCGGCCCGCCGACGCCAACGAGACCGCGATCGCCTGGCGCGAGATCCTCAAGCGCTACACCAAGGAGTTCGGCAAGGGTGCCCCGCACGGGCTGGCGCTGACCCGTCAGGGCGTGCCGACCTACGAGGCCAACGAGGACGCCGCGCGCGGCGGTTACGTGCTGTTCGAGGCCGAAGGCGGCGAGCCGCAGGTCGTCCTCATCGCCACCGGCTCCGAGGTGCACGTCGCCGTCGAGGCGCGCGAGCAGCTGCAGGCGGACGGGGTCCCGACGCGAGTCGTGTCCATGCCGTCCGTGGAGTGGTTCGAGGAGCAGGACCGGGGGTACCGGGACAGCGTTCTTCCGCCGGCCGTCAGGGCGCGGGTCGCGGTGGAGGCCGGCATCGGTCTCACCTGGCACAAGTACGTCGGGGACGCGGGTCGCATCGTTTCCCTGGAGCACTTCGGTGCTTCGGCCGACGGCAAGGTCCTTTTCCGGGAGTACGGCTTCACTGCCGAGAACGTGGCAGCCGTCGCGCGGGAATCCCTCGCCGCGGCCCAGCGCTGACGCTCATATACGAGACGTAGGAGTTTGATTTTCCATGACAGACGCACTCAAGCGCCTCTCCGAGGAAGGCGTCGCGATCTGGCTGGACGACCTGTCGCGCCAGCGCATCACGTCCGGCAACCTGGCCGAGCTGATCGACCAGCAGCACGTCGTGGGTGTCACCACCAACCCGACGATCTTCCAGAAGGCGATCAGCAGCGGTGACGGTTACGAGCAGCAGCTCACCGACCTCGCCGCCCGCAAGGTCACCGTCGAAGAGGCCGTACGCATGATCACGACGGCGGACGTCCGCGACGCCGCCGACATCCTGCGCCCGGTCTTCGACGCCACCGACGGCCAGGACGGCCGGGTCTCCATCGAGGTCGACCCGCGCCTGGCCCACAACACCCGCGCGACCGTCGCCGAGGCCAAGCAGTTGGCCTGGCTGGTCGACCGGCCCAACACGCTCATCAAGATCCCGGCCACCAAGGCGGGCCTCCCGGCGATCACCGAGGTCATCGGCCGCGGTATCAGCGTCAATGTCACGCTGATCTTCTCGCTGGAGCGCTACCGCGAGGTCATGGACGCCTACCTCGCCGGTCTGGAGAAGGCCAAGGCCAAGGGCCTGGACCTGTCCAAGATCCGGTCGGTGGCGTCGTTCTTCGTGTCCCGCGTGGACACCGAGATCGACAAGCGGATCGACGCGCTCGGCACCGACGAGGCCAAGGCCGCGCGCGGCAAGGCGGGCGTGGCCAACGCGCGCCTCGCCTACGAGGCGTACGAGGAGGTCTTCTCCTCCGACCGCTGGAGCACGCTGGAGAACGCGGGCGCCAACAAGCAGCGTCCGCTGTGGGCCTCCACCGGTGTGAAGGACAAGGCCTACAAGGCCACCCTGTACGTCGACGACCTGGTCGCGCCGAACACGGTCAACACCATGCCGGAGGCCACCCTGCAGGCGACCGAGGAGAGCGGCTCGATCACCGGCAACACCATCGCAGGCACCTACCAGCAGGCCCGCGCCGAGCTGGACGCCGTCGAGCGCCTCGGCATCTCGTACGACGACGTCGTGCAGCTGCTGGAGGACGAGGGCGTCGAGAAGTTCGAGGCGTCCTGGAACGACCTGCTCAAGTCGACCGAGGCAGAGCTCGAGCGCCTCGCCCCCTCGGAGGGCTGATCCCTTGCCACCCTTCAACGTCACTGAAGCGAACCCGCTTCGTGACGCCGCCGACCGACGGCTCCCGCGTATCGCGGGGCCGTCGGGCCTGGTGATCTTCGGCGTTACGGGCGATTTGTCACGTAAGAAGCTGATGCCGGCCGTTTACGACCTCGCCAACCGGGGTCTGCTGCCGCCGGGTTTCTCGCTGGTGGGCTTCGCCCGCCGCGAGTGGGCCAACGAGGACTTCGCGCAGGAGGTCCACGACGCCGTCAAGGAGCACGCCCGCACCCCCTTCCGTGAGGAGGTCTGGCAGCAGCTCATCCAGGGCATGCGCTTCGTGCAGGGCACCTTCGACGACGACGCCGCCTTCGAGCGGCTGCGCGGCACCATCGAGGAGCTGGACAAGGCCCAGGGCACGGGCGGCAACTTCGCCTTCTACCTCTCGGTGCCGCCGCGCTCCTTCCCGGTGGTCATCCAGCAGCTGAAGAAGCACGGCCTCGCCGACCAGACGAGCAGCTCCTGGCGGCGAGCGGTCATCGAGAAGCCCTTCGGACACGACCTGGCGTCGGCCGAGGAGCTCAACAAGGTCGTCCACGAGGTCTTCGCCCCGGACCAGGTCTTCCGCATCGACCACTACCTGGGCAAGGAGACCGTCCAGAACATCCTGGCGCTGCGGTTCGCCAACACGATGTTCGAGCCGATCTGGAACCGGTCCTTCGTGGACCACGTGCAGATCACCATGGCCGAGGACATCGGCATCGGCGGTCGCGCCGGCTACTACGACGGCATCGGCGCCGCCCGTGACGTCATCCAGAACCACCTGCTCCAGCTCCTGGCACTGACCGCGATGGAGGAGCCCGCCTCCTTCGACGCGGACGCGCTGGCGGCCGAGAAGACCAAGGTGCTCGGCGCCGTACGGCTGCCGAAGGACCTGGGCCGGGACACGGTGTTCGGGCAGTACGCGGCCGGCTGGCAGGGCGGCGAGAAGGCGGTCGGGTACCTCCAGGAGGAGGGCATCGACGCCAAGTCCAAGACGGACACCTACGCCGCGATCAAGGTGGGGATCGACAACCGCCGTTGGGCGGGTGTCCCCTTCTACCTGCGCACCGGCAAGCGCCTGGGCCGCCGCGTCACCGAGATCGCGGTCGTCTTCCAGCGTGCGCCGCACTCCCCCTTCGACACGACGGCCACCGAGGAGCTCGGCCAGAACGCGATCGTGATCCGCGTCCAGCCGGACGAGGGCGTCACGGTCCGCTTCGGCTCGAAGGTGCCGGGCACGTCGATGGAGATCCGCGACGTGTCGATGGACTTCGCGTACGGCGAGTCCTTCACGGAGTCGAGCCCGGAGGCGTACGAGCGTCTGATCCTGGACGTTCTCCTGGGTGACTCGAACCTCTTCCCGCGCACCGAGGAGGTCGAGCTGTCCTGGAAGATCCTCGACCCGATCGAGGAGTACTGGGACAAGAACGGCAAGCCGGCCCAGTACCCGTCCGGTACCTGGGGCCCCGTCGAGGCGGACGAAATGCTCGAGCGAGACGGACGGAGCTGGCGCCGGCCATGAAGATAGACCTCACGGACACCACGGCCAGCAAGATCAACAAGGCGCTGGTGCAGGGCCGCCGGGCCATCGGCACGCCGGCCGTGGGCATGGTGCTCACGCTGGTCATCGTCACGGACGAGGAGAACGCCTACGACGCTCTGAGGGCCGCCAACGACGCCTCGCGCGAGCACCCCTCGCGCACGCTCGTGGTCATCAAGCGCGTCTCGCGCTCACCCCGCGACCGCACGCAGTCCCGGCTGGACGCCGAGGTGCGGGTGGGTGCGGACGCGGGCACCGGCGAGACGGTCGTCCTGCGGCTGTATGGCGAGGTGTCCGACCACGCCCAGTCGGTCGTGCTGCCGCTGCTGCTGCCGGACGCCCCGGTGGTGGTCTGGTGGCCGGTCAACGCCCCGCTCGACCCGGCGAACGACCCGCTGGGCGCGCTGGCCCAGCGCCGGGTGACCGACACGTACGCCTCGGAGCAGCCGGTGCGGGAGCTGTCGGCCCGCGCCGACGCCTACACTCCCGGCGACACCGACCTGTCCTGGACCCGGATCACGCCGTGGCGCTCGATGCTGGCGGCGGCTCTGGACCAGGTGGTCTGCGAGGTGCAGGCCGTCGAGGTGGAGGGCGAGGAGTTCAACCCGAGCTGTGAGCTGCTGGCGATGTGGCTCGCGGACCGGCTGGACGTCCCCGTCAAGCGGTCGCTGTCGTCGGGCCCGGGCCTGACGGCGGTCCGTATGGACACCGACTGCGGCCCGATAGCGCTCGACCGGGCGGACGGCTCCCTGGCGACCCTCTCCATCCAGGGCCAGCCGGACCGTGCGGTGGCGCTGAAGCGGCGGGAGACGGCCGAGCTGATCGCGGAGGAGCTGCGGCGGCTCGACCCGGACGACACGTACGCCTCGGCGCTGCGGTTCGGGGTGGAGCGGCTGAGCGCCGGGCCGGCTCCGGCGGTTCGGGGCGTCGAGGCCGCGATCGCCAAGGCTGCGCAGGCCGTCGCCCTGGCCGAGGCCGCCGTGGCCAGGGCCGAGGAGTCGCCGGCCGAGGAGTCACAGGCCGGGGAGTCGCAGGCCAAGGAGTCGCAGGCCAAGGAGTCGCAGGGCGGGGAGGGAGCGCCGGCCAAAGGAGAACCGGCCGGACGAGCCGCTCTCCCGGCTCCCGTCGAAACCGCTGCGAAAGCACCCGCGAAGGAAGCGGCGGCACCGGAACCGGTGAAGAGGGCGGCGGCCAAGTGAGTACTCCGCAGCTGGTCGTGCACCACGACAAGGAGCTGATGGCGCAGGCCGCGGCGGCCCGGCTGATCACGAAGATCGTGGACGCGCAGGCCTCCCGGGGCTCGGCGTCCGTCGTCCTCACGGGTGGCCGCAACGGCAACGGCCTGCTGGCCGCGCTCGCGGCGGCTCCCGCCCGGGACGCCGTCGACTGGGGCCGGCTGGACCTCTGGTGGGGCGACGAGCGCTTCCTTCCCGAGGGCGATCCGGAGCGCAACGTCACTCAGGCGCGTGCAGCCCTGCTGGACGCGGTGCCGCTGGATCCGAAGCGGGTGCACGCCATGCCCGCCTCGGACGGCCCGTTCGGCACGGACGTGGAGGCGGCCGCCGCCGCCTACGCGGAGGAACTGGCGAGGGCGGCGGGCCCGGAGAACCACGGCGCGGTTCCCACGTTCGACGTCCTGATGCTGGGCGTGGGTCCGGACACGCACGTGGCCTCCCTGTTCCCGGAACTCCCCGCGGTACGGGAGACGGACCGCACGGTCGTCGGCGTGCACGGCGCCCCCAAGCCCCCACCGACCCGTGTCACCCTCACGCTGCCCGCGATCAGGGCGGCGCGTGAGGTGTGGCTGCTGGCGGCGGGCGAGGACAAGGCGCAGGCGGCGGCGATCGCGCTGTCGGGCGCGGGTGAGATCCAGGCACCGGCGGCCGGAGCGTACGGCCGTGCCAGGACGCTGTGGCTGCTGGATGCGGCGGCCGCTTCGCAGTTGCCGCGGTCGCTGTATCCACCGGCGTCCGCGTGAACGCACTTCGGGCCCTCGCTTCCCGGTGAAGCGAGGGCCCGAAGTACATGCACCGCTTGCCCGGGCTACTTCACCGACCCGGCCATCACGCCCTGTACGAAGTGCCGCTGGAACGCGAAGAACACCACGACCGGCACCACCAGCGACACGAACGCCCCCGGCGCCAGCACATCGATGTTGCTGCCGAACTGCCGGATCTGGGACTGCAGTTCAACCGTGAGCGGCTGCGACGCGCTGTCCGCGAAGAGCAGCGCCACCAGCATGTCGTTCCACACCCACAGGAACTGGAAGATGGCGAGCGAGGCGATCGCCGGGCGCCCCACCGGGAGCACCAGCCGCGTGAAGATCCGCCACTCGCTGCCCCCGTCCATCCGCGCCGCCTCCAGCATCTCCTTGGGCAGCTCGGCGAAGTAGTTCCGCAGCAGGAACACCGCGAACGGCAGCCCGTAGGCCACGTGGAAGAGGACGACACCGGGAATAGTGCCGAACAGCCCCAGCTGGCCGAAGAGTTTGGCGACCGGGAGCAGCCCGATCTGCACGGGCACCACGAGCAGTGCCACCACGACCAGGAAGATCGCCTCGCGTCCGGGGAAGTCCAGCCACGCGAAGGCGTACCCGGCGAGTGCCGCGAGGACGACCACCAGCAAAGTCGCCGGCACCGAGATCAGCACGGTGTTCCAGAAGGCCTGGGTGATCCCGGCGTTGCCCAGCAGTGCCGAGTAGTTGTCGAAGGACAGCTGGCCGGGGCTGGTGAACACGGTCCACCAGCCGCCGTTCGCCGTGTCCTCGGCGGACCGCATGGACGACACGAACAGCCCGGCCAGCGGCGTCAGCCACACCAGCCCGATCACCACGAGAAACGCCTGGACCAGCCCGTTGCCCAGTCCGCGCCTGACCGCGTTCATCGCTGACTCCCTCGGAAACGGCGGACGTTGAAGACCATGGCGGGGATGACGAGCAGCAGGAGCAGTACACCGAGCGCGCTGCCCAGTCCCTGGTTGTTGCCACCGCCGAACGACACCAGCCACATCTGCGTCGCGAGTACGGTCGCGTCCTCCTGCACCGGCCCTGGCGCGATGATGTAGACGAGGTCGAAGACCTTCATCACGTTGATGACGAGGGTGACGAACACGACCGTCAGCACCGGCGCCAGCAGCGGCACCGTGATCCGCCGGAAGATCTGCCACTCGTTCGCGCCGTCCATCCGCGCGGCCTCCAGCGCGTCCCGGGGCAGGGTCGCCAGACCCGCGCCGATCAGGACCATCGCGAATCCGGTCCAGATCCACAGGTACGCCCCGATGATCGCCGGCGTGACGAGCGTGGGTCCGAGCCAGGAGACGCCCTCGTAAGGAGCGGCGAAGTTCGAGGCCGGCAGCTTCACCGTGTACGACCCGTCGTCCAGCCCCTCGAAACGGAACGAGCCGTCGGCCGCCGTGGTCGTCGAGGCGACCGCCTCCCCGCCGCGCACCGCCTCGACCGTCATCTCCGGCAGCCCGCTCTCCCGCTGGTCGACCTTGCCCTGCTCCCCTCCCCCGCCGGGCGTGAAGTCGAGGTACACGACGCCGCTGAGCTCACCGGGGCTCGCCTTCTGCCCCGCGGCCGCGTCCGCCGGCCGGGCGTCCCCGGGCAGGTCCGCCGGGAGCACACCGACGAGTCCGAGGGTCACGGCCTGGCCGGGGGACGCGGTCGCGGTCGTGCCGTACGAGCCGTCCGCCCCCTTGGCCAGCCCTTGCCCGTCGCGTGCCCGTGCCGTCGGATAGGTCGACGTGCCCTGGAAGGCGTCGTGCACGGAGACGACGGCGGCGTTCAGCACGCCCTTGTCCGGGTCCTCGTCGTAGGCGAGCCGGAAGATGATGCCGGCGGCGAGGAAGGACACCGCCATCGGCATGAACAGCAGCAGCTTGAAGGCGGTCGCCCAGCGGACCTTCTCCACCAGCACGGCCAGGATCAGACCGAGGCCCGTCAGCAGGGCCGGGGCCACGACGACCCAGATGGTCGTGTTGCGGATCGCGTTGAGTGTCGCCGGGTCGCGGAACATCTCGGAGTAGTTCTCGCCGCCCACGAACTCGGTGCCGGAGGCGTCGAAGAAGCTGCGCCCGATGGAGAACAGCACGGGGTAGACGACGAGCGCGCCCAGCAGGAGCAGCGCGGGGAAGACGAAGAGGAGGGCGATGATCCGCCCGCGCCGCCGTGAGCGTCGGGCGCGCGCCTTGCCGTCGCCCGGGACGGGCGACGGGCTTGCCTCTTTGACGAGGGTGGCGGTCATGTCCGGTCAGCTTTCATACGTGTGGCGGTCATGGATGATCAGCCCTGGCCCTCGTACGCCTTGGCGGCCGCGGCCTCCAGCTTCGCCGCGGTGCCCTTCGGGTCCGACGGGTCGCGCAGGAAGTCCTGCAGGAGCTTCCACTCGCCCGCCCCCTTGGTGCCGCCGAAGGCCGCCGGGGCCTGGTCGGACATGTCGAAGCGAACCGAATCGCCCGCGGAGACGAGGGACTTGGCGGTCGCACGGGTGACGTCGTCGCCGTACGAGGCGAGGTCGACGTTCTTGTTCGGGGACAGGAAGCCGCCCGCCTCCGCCCACACGGCCGCGGCCTCCGGGGTGGCGAGGTACTCCAGCAGCGCCATGCCGGCCTTCTGGTTCTTGCCGTCCTTCAGGACGACGGCCGCGTCACCGCCGCTGACCACCGGCGCCTTGCCGGAACCGACCGCCGGGAACGGGAAGAAGTTCGCGTCCTCGCCGATCGACTTGCCGAACTGGTCCTTTGCGACACCCGCGACGAAGTCGCCCTCGTAGACCATGCCCGCCTCGGGCTTCGGCCCGAACACCTTCTCCACCGAGCCCGGGAAGTCGGTGTTCAGGGCCTCCTTCTGGCCGCCCGCGATCAGCTGCTTGTCCTTGAACAGCTTGCCGAGGGTGGTGAGCGCGTCGACCACGGACGCGTCGGTCCACTTCAGCTCGTGCGAGGCGAGGGCGTCGTACTTCTCGGGTCCGGCCTGGGAGAGGTAGACGTTCTCGAACCAGTCGGTGAGGGTCCAGCCGTCCTCCCCGGCGACCGAGAAGGCGGCGAGGCCGGAGTCGGAGACGGTCTTCCCGGCCTTCAGCATGTCGTCGTAGCTCTTCGGCGGCTCGACGCCGGCCTGGGCGAGGGCGTCGGGGCTGTACCAGACGGTCGACTTGTGCGCGGCCTTGAAGTAGAGGCCGTAGAGGGTGTCCTCGACGCTGCCGTAGTTCTTCCACACGGGGGCGAAGTTGGCGTTCACGGACTTCTGCGTGGTCTTGGACAGCGGCTCCAGCCAGCCCTTCTTCGCGAACTGCTGGAGCACGCCGACCTGCGGGACCATCACCACGTCGGGGGCGTTGCCGCCCTCGATCTTGCTGCCGACGACGGTGGAGACGTTGTCCCCGGTGGACACGAACTCGGTCTTGGCGCCGGTCTTCTCGGTGAACGCGTCCAGCACCTTCTGGAAGTTCTTCTGCTCGGTGCCGGTCCAGACACCGGCCACGGTGATCGTCTGGCCGCTGAGCGCCTTGTCACCGCCGCCCGCGGCGACCGGGCCGCCGCCACAGGCGGTCGCGCCGAGCGCGAGGACGAGAGCGGTGCAGCCGGTGAGCAGGGTCGTACGTCGTCGCATCATCGTTGATGTCCCTTCGGAGGATGGGGAGTTGACGGAAAATCAGAAGGCGCGGGACTCGGTCCCGTCGCTCATCCACCAGGCGGCGGTGGAGCCGGGCAGGACCCCGGCCGGGCAGGGGCCGCTCGACAGGAGCGGGGTGCCGGAGACCGGCGCCGGGGTGGGTGCGGTACCGAAGTTGACGGCGCAGACGAGACCGTCGCCGCGGACGAAGGCCAGGACGCCGGGCGCGCTGTCCAGCCAGCTCAGCGTGCCTTCACCAAACTGGGGCAGTGCCTCGCGCAGTTGGAGGCCGTCGCGGTACAGGTGCCAGAAGGAGCGGGTGTCGGCGAGGGCGCGGTCGGTGGCGTACTCGGCGAAGTACTCGGGCTGCGGCAGCCAGGGCTTGGCGCTCTCCGCGCCGGAGGTGAAGCCGAACGGGGACGCCTGTCCCGACCAGGGCAGCGGCACCCGGCAGCCGTCGCGGATGCGGGCCCGGCTGCCGGTGCGGTGGAAGATCGGGTCGGTGAGCACGTCGTCGGGCAGATCGACGACCTCGGGCAGGCCCAGCTCCTCGCCCTGGTAGATGTACGCGGCACCGGGCAGCGCCAGCATCAGCAGCGCGGCGGCGCGGGCGCGGGCGGCGCCGAGGCCGCTGCCCTCGGTGGCGGGTTCGCCGTAGCGGGTGACGGTGCGGACCTGGTCGTGGTTGTTGAGGACCCAGGTGACCGTCGAGCCCGTACCGGCTATGTCCTGCATGGCCTCGGAGATGACCTTGCGGAAGGCGTCGGCCTCCCAGGGGGCGCTGAGCAGGTCGAAGAAGAAGGCCTGGTGGAGCTCGTCGGAGCGGACGTACTGGGCGTGCTCGCGAGCGGTCGGGACGGACACCTCGCCGACGAGCAGACGCTCACGGCCGTCGCGGGCGGTGTACTCCTCGCATATGGAACGCCACTGGCGCCACACGTCGTGCACCTCGGGCTGGTTCCAGGCGAGCGGGTTGACCGAGTCGCGGGTGCGGGCGTCGGCCTCCGGGTCGTCGGAGTCGGGCAGCTCGGGGTGCTTGTAGAGGCCGGCGGCGACGTCGATGCGGAAGCCGTCGACACCCCGGTCCAGCCAGAACCGCAGGACCCGGTCGAACTCGGCGCCGACCTCCGGGTTGCGCCAGTTCCAGTCGGGCTGCTCGGGCGTGAACATGTGCAGGTACCACTGGCCGGACTGGCCGTCCGCCTCGGTCACCCGGCTCCACGCCGGGCCGCCGAACATCGCGTGCCAGTTGTTGGGCGGCACGGAGCCGTCGGCGCCACGGCCGTCGGCGAAGTGGAAGCGGGCGCGGGCCGCGCTGCCGGGCTCGGCGGACAGGGCCTCCTCGAACCACAGGTGCTCGCTGGAGCAGTGGTTGGGGACGATGTCGAGCAGCACCTTGATCCCCAGCCGCCGGGCCGCGGCGACCAGCTGGTCGAACTCGGCGAGGTCGCCGAAGAGCGGGTCGACGTCGCAGTAGTCGGCCACGTCGTACCCGTGGTCGTGCTGCGGCGAGGGATAGAAGGGGCTCAGCCAGATCCCGTCGACCCCGAGCTTCTTCAGATACGGCAGCCCGGCCCGGACCCCGGCGAGATCGCCGACACCGTCGCCGGTGCTGTCGAGGAAGCTGCGGACATAGACCTGGTAGATCACCGCGTCACGCCACCAGTGGTACTTACTCAGCATGCATGCATGTTAAGTATCCGTTTCAGGAGGGTGTCAATGAACTGGACGCAAGCTACCGAGCAGTTGACCTAATAAAATAGGGCATACCAGGTCAGGGCGAGGAAGGATGAGATGCCGCCGTTACCTAACAGGTAACTACTCAGCGGCGATGGCGTCGAGCTCTCGCGCCAGCCGCCGCACCGCGGCCTCGGGCGTCTCGCGGCCGGTCATCGCGTCGTGCACGACCGCCTGCACCACCAGGCTCACCTGGTCGTAGCGCGGGCTCTTGGGGCGCGGCGCGGCCGTCAGCACGCTCTCGCGCAGGGTCGGCAGATACGGGAACTCCCGCACCAGCCCGGGATCCTCGTACAGGTCGGCCCGTACCGGCGGCAGGGCGCCTCGCGTGAGGACCTGGCGCTGGACGCGCTCGCTGGTCAGGTACGCGATCAGACGGGCGGCCGAGTCGGGGTGCCGGGCATGGGAGCTGACGGCCAGGTTGGAGCCGCCGAGCACACTCGTCCCCGGCCCGTCCGGACCCGGCAGCGGTACGGCACCGATCCGCCCGGAGACCGGCGAGCCCTTGGCGGACGCGCCGACGTAGGCGTACGGCCAGTTACGGAGGAAGAGCAGGCGTCCGTCCTGGAAGGCCTGCTTGGACTCCTCCTCCTTGTAGGTGAGCGCCCGCTCGGGGATCCAGCCCTCGCGAACGCCCCGGGCGAGGAAGTCGATGCCGTCGCGGGCCGCCGTCGAGTTCACGGTGACGCGCTCGCCCTCGTCACCGAGGATCGAGCCGCCCGCCGAGTAGACGGCCTCGGCGGCGTTGACCGTGAGCCCTTCGTACGGCAGGAACTGCCCCGCGTAGCCGTCCAGGCCGTACTTGGGCGCGATGGTCTTGGCCGCCCGTTCCAGCTCGGCCCAGGTGCGCGGTGGGTCGACGCCCTCCTTGGCGAGGATGTCCTTGCGGTACAGGAGCAGACCGGCGTTGGTGACGTACGGGACCGCGTACAGCTGTCCGTCGTAGGTTGCCGTGTCCACGACCGGCGGCAGGAAGCTCCCCAGCGGGAAGCGGTCGCGCGCCAGGGGGCGGATCCAGCCCTGCGCCGCGAACTCCGAGGTCCAGCTGACGTCGATGTTGAGGACGTCGAAGCGGCTGCGATCACCACCGCGCAGGTCGGTGGTCATCTGCGCGTGGGTCTCGTCGGCGGAGTCGGGCAGCTCGACGAGGGTGACCTTCTCGTCGGGGTGGGTGCGGTTCCAGCCCTCCAGGACGGAACCGAGATAGCCGGTGAGGTCGCCGGCGGTGGCGAGCGTCAGGGGTCCCCTGCCACTCGCGGGACCCTCGTCGGCGCGGGCGCCGGAGGCAACGTAGCCGGTCAGGATCACAACGAGGACGAGAAGGCCCCTACCGGCGGCGTGGATCCACCGCATAGGTTCCTCCTTGCACACCGGCCCCAGGCACCTTCGCCCGGAGTCAGAGGCCATGTATACCTGTTAGGTATGCGCGATACTAGGCCTCGCGGCACATTACCCATGATGCGAGGAGGAGAGCACGAGTGCGGCTGCCCCTCCTGGCCCTGCTGGCGCGCGGCCCGGCCCACGGCTATGAGCTGAAGCAGGACCTTGAGCAACTGCTGGGCTCCGCGTACCCTCAGCCGAACGTCGGCCAGATCTATGTGACCCTCGGCCGTCTCGAGAAATCGGGGCTGATAGAGGGCGAGGACGTCGAGCAGTCGAGCCGGCCCAACAAGAAGGTCTACCACCTCACCGACGCCGGGCGTGAGGCGCTGCGCGCCTGGTTCGAGGAGCCCGAGGACGAGCCGCGGGTGCGGGACGAGTTCTTCATGAAGCTGGCCGTCGCCCCGCAGACGGGGCTCGCCGACCAGATCGCCCTCATCAACCAACAGCGGCGCCAGTACTTGAACACCATGCGTCAACTGTCGAAACTGGCCGCCGCCGAAGACCGGGACAACCGCATCGCCCACCTGCTGATCGAGGGCGCGATGCTGCATCTGCAGGCCGACCTCGACTGGCTTGAGCGGTGCCAGGAAGAGCTGGAGGAGCTGGAGTGAGCGACGATTCCGCTCCTGAGCTGGGCGCCGACGGTCGCGGTGCGCGGGCCGATGACCCCGCGCCGCAGGCCGAGAGCTCCGCGCCGAGCGCCGCGAGCCGCCCGGTGCTGCGGGCCGAGGGCCTGGTCAAGACGCATCAAGGCGGCGAGGGCGCTCCGGCGCATGCCGTGCGGGGCGTTGATCTTTCCGTCCGACAGGGCGAGTTCGTGGCCGTCACCGGTCCGTCCGGTGCCGGTAAGTCGACCTTGCTGCATCTGCTGGGCGGGCTGCAGCGCCCGGACAGCGGGAGCATCTGGCTGGACGGCGAGTGCGCGGACCGGTGGAGCGAGGCCCGCTGGGCGGTGGAGCGCAGGAAGCGGATCGGGATCGTCTTCCAGTTCTTCAACCTGGTCTCCGACCTGTCCGTCGCCGACAACGTGGAGCTGCCCGCACTGCTGGCCGGCGTCGCGCCGAAGCGGGCGCGCACCGAGCGGGCGGAGCTGCTGGGCGAGCTGGGCCTCGCGGGCAAGGAGCGGAGCCTGCCGGGCGAGCTGTCCGGCGGCGAGCAGCAGCGGGTCGCACTGGCCCGCGCCCTGGTCAACCGTCCGCCGCTGCTGCTGGCCGACGAGCCGGCCGGCAGCCTGGACAGCAAGGGCACCCGCGAGGTGATGCGGCTGCTGTCCCGCTTCCACCAGCGCGGCCAGGCGATCGTGCTGGTCACGCATGACGCCCGACTCGCCAGCGCCGCGGACCGCGTGATCAGCTTCTTCGACGGCCGCATAGCCGACGACGCCGAACTGGACGCGGGCACACCGCCACGCCGGGCCGGGACGTCGAGTGTGCTGGAGCTCAGGGACTGACATGCGGCGCTACGACGATCCCCGCCCCCCGCGCGGGCCTGCCGGTCCCGAGCGGCGAGGCTGACGCCCATGCGAGCCACCCTGCGCTGGGCGCACTCCGATCTGCGGACGCACCGCGGCGAGGCACTGTTCCTGGTGCTGGCCACGGCCGGGATCGTCGTGTCGCTGCTGCTGGCCACGGCACTCTTCGGCTACGCCACCAACCCCTGGCAGCGCGTCTTCACCCAGGCGCACGGCGCGCACGTGTGGCTGCACACCGGGTCGTCGGCCGACACCGGGAAACTGGCCGAGCTCGACGGCGTGGAGTCCGTCGCGGGGCCCTACCCGACCGCCTCCACCACCCTGTCCTCCCAGGGCACCCGTGCCACCGTCGAACTGCGCGGCACCCCCGAGCGCCCCACCGTCGGCCGCCCCCTGATCACCTCCGGCCACTGGCTGGACCCCTCGAACCCCGACGGCGTCGTCCTGGAGACCCGCCTCGCCCGCGCCCTTCTCGCCGCCCCCGGCGACACCCTCACCCTGCCCGGCACCGGCACTGCCCGGACCCTGACCGTCCTCGGCATCGCCGACAGCGCCGAGCCGCGCTACCGGCCTGGCGAGCAGCCGGGCCTGGTCTGGGCACCGCCGTCCGCCGTGCCCGACCCGGGCGGTCAGGTGATCGGGCTGCGTCTGACGGACCCCGACGACACGGACTACGCCGTCCAGCGCGCCGTGACCGTGCTGGGCGCCGGCGCGGTCAGCGAGGTCTCCACCTGGAAACAGGGGCGCGCCGAGGCGCAGGGCGACAACCGGCTGCTCGGGCAGGTGCTGGGCCTGTTCGGGCTGGGCGCGCTGGTCGCCGCCGGGCTCGCCGTCCACGGGGCGATCGGCACCCGCATCCGCGGGCATCTGCGGGACATCTCCGTGCTGAAGGCGATCGGCTTCACGCCGGGCCAGGTGGTCCGAGTCTTCCTGCTGCAGCATCTCGCCTACGCGCTGCTGGGTGCCGTCGCCGCCGCGACCCTCATCCAGGCCCTGGGCAGTCACATCCCGGGCCGGCTCGGGGACGCGGTCGGGGTGTGGCAGGGGCTGCCCGGGCACACCGTTGCGCTGTTCACGGTTCCCGTCGCGGCAGTGCTGCTCATCGGCGCGACCACCGGGCTCGCGGCCTGGCGGGCGGGCCGCGTGCCCCCGGTACCGGTGCCACGGCCCGCGGCACCGCTCGGCGGACGGCTGTCGGGTGTCGCCCGGCAGGCGCTGGGGCTGCGGCTGCCGCCCGCGCTGGTGCTGGGCTGGCATCGGGCGTTCACCCGCCGGCTGAGATCACTGGCGACGGTCGCCCGGCTCGCGCTGCCGCTGCTGCTGATCGTGGTGGCGATGAGCGCGTGGACCACGATCGAACGCTTCGACAGCAGCCCCGAGCAGATCGGCCTGCCCACCGCCCTGGCCGTCCACGCCGACTCCGGCCTGGCCGACCGGGAGACCCGCACGCTGCTGGAACGCGACCCGCAGGTCACCGCCGCCTACCCCGGCGTCGAGGTGGCCGCCCTGGTCCCGGGCCAGACAGCCACGATCGCCCTGCGCGGCCTCGGTACCCGCGAGGACCCCTACCCGTACGCCCTGGCCGAGGGCCGCCCCGCGCAGGGCCGCGACGAGGCGGTGGCCGGGCAGGGGCTGCTGGATCTGCTGGACGTGCAGGTCGGCGACTGGGTTCGGATGACCGTCGGCGACCAGCCGCAGATCCTGCACATCGTGGGCCGCAGCGTCGAGCCGGAGAACGCCGGCCGGGTCATCTCCACCTCCCTCGACACCCTCCGCGAGAACGATCCCGGCCTCGGCCCCACCCTGTACGAGCTGCGGCTCCGCCCGGGCGCGGATCCCGCCGAAGTCGCCGACCGGCTGGCCGCCACCGGGCACGGACGCCTCGACGTGCACGCCGTGCCGAACCCCGCCGACGGCCTGTCGGCCCTGCGCGGTGTCGTCGTCGGCCTGATCGCCGTGCTGGCCCTCATCGGGCTCATCGAACTGCTCACCGCGATCGGCGGTGCCGTCCGCGAGGGTGAACGGGACCTGCTGGCCCTCAAGGCCATCGGACTGTCCCCACGGCAGATCACCGCGATCACCGTCACCTCCACGGCCTGCACCGCCCTGGCCGCGGTCGTCATCGGTACCGCACTGGGCACACCCCTCGCGCACTGGCTGATCGACGCCCAGGGCAGATCGAGCGGCATCGGCGCGGGCATCGCGCAGGGCCCGTCCGCCGCCCTCCTCGTGCTGTTCGGCACGGCGGCAGTCGCCGGAGCGGCCGCACTCGCCGCCTTCCCGGCCTCCCGCGCCGCCCGCCGCCGACTCGCCGACACACTGAGCGCGGTCGCCTGACCGACGACGGCGCCGGCACGGATTGCACGAGGTCAGCTGCCGTAGGGGCCGGGGCCGTACGGCTGCTGCGGGTTGTACGGAGGCGGCGGACTGTAGGGAGGCGGCGGGTCCTGCGGATACTGCGGCCCGTAGGGGTGCTGCGCACCGGGGCCGTACGGATTCCCTTGCGGGGGCCGGCCGTAGGGGTTCCCGGATGGCGTGTACGGGTTGCCCTGCGGCGGTACGAAGCCGTTCGGGGCGTAAGACGGTGGCGTCGGGGTCGGCATCGGAGTGGGCGTCGGGATCGGCGGCAGGGTGGCCGGGTGGGCCGCAAGCCGGATGCCGTACCGGTTCTTGAGTCGGCCCATCTCCAGCAGGGCGATGCCCGTGACCGTCAGTGGAGCGCCCAGGATGAAGACGAAGCCCAGGGCGAGGCCGAGACCGTGCAGGTCACCGGTCACGAGGTCGGGAATGGCCATCAGCCAGGTCGTCACGGTCGCGAGCAACGGCGGCAGGCTGCGGTGCACGACAGCGGTGCCGAAGAAGTTCCCCGAGATCCGGTAGGCGCCGGCGATCACGAAGAAGCCCATCCAGAGCCCGGTCAGGCTGAGCAGCATGTTCCCGAGGACCCCGAGCGAGCCGCCCAAGCGGAAGATCAACAGAGTCCCGAGCGCCGAGCCGATGAACAGCAGCAGCAACTTCAGCGACCTGACGAGCGGTTCCCGCAGCTGCCCCACCGTACCGGCGCCGGAACGCCGCCACAGCCAGAGCATCACGCCGACCGTGAGCGGCGTGATGAACAGCAGGACCGCGCAGGCGGTCGCCGCGTTGTCCAGCATCTCGTCGAAGGCGAACCCGCCCTCGACGAAGGTGTAGACACCGAACGCCGCGACCGCCCCCACGATGACCCGCGCCTTCTTGAGCGCGTCCACCGACGGATCCAGCGAGTTCGGGATCCAGGTCGGGTGGAACACCGCCTTCGCGACCTGATGAGGCTTCAGGAACGACTGGGCGGTCAGGACGCCGCCGGTCCAACTCCCTTGTGGATTAGCCAATTCACACTCCCCCGAGTGATCGTGCCCATGATCAACGAGGGAGTCTACGGGAAGCGGACGACCACGCGCCGCCCGCCTTCCGCATCCGCGGTCACCGCCGGATCCGCGTCACCGCCGGCCGCGCAGCTCCCGGTACTTGGCGACGAGCGCCTGCGTCGACGCGTCCAGGCCCGGCACCTCGGCGCCCTCGGTCAGCGCGGGCTCCACACGCTTGGCGAGGACCTTGCCGAGCTCGACGCCCCACTGGTCGAAGGAGTCGATGTTCCACACCGCGCCCTGCACGAACACCTTGTGCTCGTACAGCGCGATCATCTGCCCGAGCACCGACGGAGTCAGCTCGCGCGCGAGGACCGTCGTCGTCGGGTGGTTGCCCTTGAACGTCTTGTGGGTCACCAGCTCCTCCGGCACCCCCTCGGCACGCACCTCCTCCGGCGTCTTGCCGAACGCCAGCGCCTGCGTCTGCGCGAAGAAGTTCGCCATCAGCAGGTCGTGCTGTGCCTTGAGTCCGTCGCTCATCTCGGCGACGGGTTCGGCGAAGCCGATGAAGTCCGCCGGGATCAGCTTGGTTCCCTGGTGGATCAGCTGGTAGTAGGCGTGCTGCCCGTTGGTGCCCGGCGTGCCCCACACGACCGGCCCGGTCTGCCAGTCGACCTCCCGCCCGTCCCGGCCGACGTACTTGCCGTTGGACTCCATGTCCAGCTGCTGCAGATACGCCGTGAACTTCGACAGGTAGTGGCTGTACGGCAGCACCGCGTGCGACTGGGCGTCGTGGAAATTGCCGTACCAGATGCCCAACAGACCCAGCAGCAGCGGCACGTTGGACTCGGCGGGCGCGGTGCGGAAGTGCTCGTCGACGGTGTGGAAGCCGTCGAGCATCTCCCGGAAGCGGTCCGGGCCGATGGCGATCATCAGGGACAGGCCGATCGCCGAGTCATAGGAATAGCGCCCGCCGACCCAGTCCCAGAACTCGAACATGTTGGCCGTGTCGATGCCGAAGTCCGCCACCTTCTCGGCATTCGTCGACAGGGCGACGAAGTGCTTGGCGACGGCTTCCGGACCCGCCTTCAGCTCACCCAGCAGCCAGTCGCGCGCCGAGGTCGCGTTGCTGATCGTCTCGATCGTCGTGAAGGTCTTGGAGGCGATGACGAACAGCGTCTCGGCCGCGTCCAGGTCGCGGGTGGCCTCGTGCAGGTCGGCGCCGTCGACGTTCGACACGAAGCGGACGGTCAGGTCTCGGTCGGTGAAGCTGCGCAGCACCTCGTACGCCATCGCCGGGCCGAGGTCGGAGCCGCCGATGCCGACGTTCACGACGTTCTTGATGCGCCGGCCGGTGTGCCCGGTCCAGGCCCCGGAGCGGACCCGCCCGGCGAAGTCGGCCATCTTGTCGAGGACGGCGTGCACCCCCGGGACGACGTTCTCCCCGTCGACCTCGATCACCGCGTCACGGGGTGCGCGCAGCGCGGTGTGCAGCACGGCGCGATTCTCGGTTGTGTTGATCTTCTCGCCGCGGAACATGGCGTCCCGCAGCCCGAACACGTCCGTCGCGGCGGCCAGCTCGCGCAGCAGCCGCAGCGTCTCGTCGGTGACCAGGTGCTTGGAGTAGTCGACGTGCAGGTCACCGACCTGCAGCGTGTACCCCGCACCACGGCCCGGGTCAGCGGCGAACAGCTCCCGCAGCCCCACTTCGCCGAGTTCCTCTCGGTGCTTGGCCAACTCGGTCCACTCGGGGGTCTGGTTGAGCCTGGTACGGCCGTCTGCGTTCATGTCCGACTTCAGCCTTCTTTCGTGCCTGTCCCAGCTGTTCCAACCTAATTGATCAGCGCCCGGCGTGAGCCGTCGTGGCGTCGTCGTCCGGCGCAACAACAGGTACGTCCGGCTTGCGCACAGGTATCAGCGAGGCGACGGTCAGTACGAAGAAGGCGGCCGTGAGCAGGGGCGGGGTGTTGAGGCCCCAGGCGGTCGCGACGGCACCGCCCAGCAGGGCGCCGAGCGGCACCCCGGCGAAGGCCAGGGTCCGGAACGCCGAGGCCACCCTGCCCAGCAGCGCCACGGGGCTGCGCTGCTGCATGAGGGTCGTCGTGTTGACGTTCCACACCATGCCCATGAGCCCGAAGACGGCCAGGGCGGCCACCAGCACCGCGAGGCTGCGCACGGTGCCCATGACGACGAGGGCCGCACTCTGCACCGTGCCGGCGAGCAGCACGGCCCGGATTCCGCCCAGGCGCTTCACGATCCGGCCGTTCAGCACTCCCCCGGCCAGGCCGCCGACGGTGAAGGCGGCGCCCGCCGCGGCGTACCCCACGGGGCCGGCGTCCAGCCACCCGGTCACCAGGAGGACGAGGGTGGCGAGCTGGGCTCCCATGCCGATGTTGCACAGCGCCGTGGCCGCGCACAGTCCTCGCAGGGCCCGGTCGCGCCACAGGGTGCGCAGTCCCTCCGCGATCTCCCGGCGCAGGGTGCTGCCCGCCGGTGCCGGCCCCTGCTCGGGCGCCTCGACCCGCAGTGAGGCCACCAGCACGGCCGCCACCAGATAGGTGCCGGCGTCGGCCGCGAAGGGCACGGCCGCTCCCGCCGCCAGCAGCACCGGCACGACCGGCCCGCCCACCAGTCCGCCGGCGATGCGCTGCCCGGTCATGAGGCGGGCATTCGCACTGCTCAGCGCGTCACGGTCGACCAGGGCGGGGAGCAGGGCCGTGGCGGCGTTGTCGAACAGTGTCTGGAGCGCGGTCAGAGTGAAAGCCAGTGCGATGAGCAGGCCGATCGAAGCGTGGCCGAACGCCACGGCCACCGCGAAAGCGCCGACCAGGAGGCCTCGTAACGCATCGACCGTCCACATCGCGCGCCGCTGGTCCACCCGGTCGGCGACGGCGCCGCCGAGCAGCCCGAACATGATCCACGGCAGATAGCCGCAGGCGGTGACCGCGGCGATCAGCAGCGGCCGGTCGGTGAGGGTCACGGCGAGGAGCGGCAGGGCCGCCGTACGCAGGGAGTCGCCGAAGCTGGAGAGCACGGCGGCGCTCCACAGCCGCCCGAATCCTCCGCGCCACGCGGGCGCACCAACGCCCACCGTCTCAGCCGTCGCCACCACTCACCCCCCGGTCCATCGATACAGAAGATCGATGCACAAACCGTAGAGGGCGCCACTGACAATCGGTCCGCGAGCGGCTGGGCGCCGGTGCGTCGTACAGGTCCGGCCGGGCACCCGAGGGTGTCCGGCCGGCCTCAATTCCTAGATCTCGCCCCGCAGTTTGGCGAGCGCCTCGGCGAGGATCGCCTCGCCGTCCGCGTCACTGCGCCGTTCCCGTACATACGCGAGGTGCGTCTTGTAGGGCTCGGTGCGCGGCGGGTCCGGCGGGTTGTCCCGGTCCTGTCCGGCGGGAAAGCCGCAGCGCGGGCAGTCCCAGGTGTCGGGAACCTGCGCGTCGCTGGCGAAGCTGGGCTGGGTCTCATGCCCGTTGGAGCACCAGAAGGAGATGCGCAGCCGGGGCGCGGACTCGCCCCGCTCGGCCTCGCCCATCGGCCCCGCCCCGACCCGGCTTCCTCGGATCGCGTTGCCACTTGCCACGGTCGTAACTCCCTGCGTGATGGTGCCGCGAAGCGAGTCGGCGTTTCGCTTCGCTGCGAGCGCCTCAGTCTACGTAAGGCCCAACGCGCGTCCAGTGATTGGAGTTACACAGCCCTCACACCTAGACGCAAGCCCCATGATAGGCCGCGCTCAGCTGCGCGTACCGAACATGGGGCCTTACGTGTGGATTGTGCGTGCCGGTCAGTTGTTCACCTTCATCAGGACACCGAGCACGACGATGCACGCGAACCACAGCAAACCGACCACAACGGTGATCCGGTCGAGGTTGCGCTCGGCGACCGAGGAGCCACCGACGGACGACTGCATGCCGCCACCGAACATGTCGGAGAGGCCGCCGCCCTTGCCCTTGTGCATCAGCACCAGCAGCATCAGCAGCCCGCTGAAGACGATCAGGGCGATCGAGAACCCCATAACCACGGCTGGACCAACTTCCTCGGATCTGGATGGACGACAGGGGCACAGCCACTGAGCTGTGCCCCCGCAAGGGTACGACGGATCCCGCTTACCAGGAACTCACTGGTCGCGGAACCGCACGATCTTGACGAACTCGTCGGCGTCCAGTGAGGCACCGCCGACCAGGGCGCCGTCGATGTCGGCCTGAGCCATGATCTCCGCGACGTTGCCCGACTTCACGGAGCCGCCGTACTGGATGCGGACCTGGTCGGCCAGCTCCTGCGAGTACAGCTCGGCGATCTTGGCGCGGATCGCGGCGCAGACCTCCTGGGCGTCCTCGGCGCCGCAGACCTTGCCGGTGCCGATGGCCCAGACGGGCTCGTAGGCGATCACGACGGTCTCGGCCTGCTCGGCCGGGAGGTCCTTCAGACCGCCCTCGACCTGGGTGAGGGTGTGGGTGACGTGGTTGCCCGCCTCGCGGACGTCCAGCTCCTCGCCGACGCACAGGATCGGGGTCAGGCCGTGCTTGTAGGCGGCCTTGACCTTGGCGTTGACGATCTCGTCGGTCTCGGCGTGGTACTGGCGGCGCTCGGAGTGGCCGATCGCCACGTACGTGCACTTCAGCTTGGCCAGCATCGGGCCGGAGATCTCGCCGGTGTAGGCGCCGGAGTCCTGGGCCGAGATGTCCTGTGCGCCGTACTTGATCTTCAGCTTGTCGCCGTCGACCAGGGTCTGCACGGAGCGCAGGTCGGTGAAGGGCGGCAGGACGGCGACCTCGACGGCCTCGTAGTCCTTGTCGGCCAGGGCGAAGGCGAGCTTCTGGACGTGCGCGATGGCCTCGAGGTGGTTGAGGTTCATCTTCCAGTTGCCCGCCATCAGCGGCGTGCGCGTGCTCATAAGGGGTCAGTCCTCCAGTGCGGCGAGGCCGGGGAGCGTCTTGCCCTCGAGGTATTCGAGGGAGGCGCCGCCACCGGTCGAGATGTGGCCGAATGCAGTCTCGTCGAAGCCCAGGGTGCGGACGGCCGCGGCGGAGTCGCCACCGCCGACCACGGTGAAGCCCTTGGATTCGACGAGGGCCTGGGCGACCGCCTTGGTGCCCTCGGCGTAGTCGGGGTGCTCGAAGACGCCCATGGGGCCGTTCCAGAAGACGGTGGCGGCGTCGGCGAGCTTCGAGGCGTACAGCTTGCGGGTCTCCGGACCGATGTCCAGGCCCTCCTGGTCGGCCGGGATGGCGTCCGCGGCGACGGTCGTGGGGTTGCTCGGGGCCTTGGTCTTCAGGTCCGGGAACTCGGTGGAGACCAGGACGTCGACCGGCAGGACGATCTCGACGCCGTTCTTCTCGGCGCGCTCCATGTACTCGGTGACGGCCGGGATCTGGTCCGCCTGGAGGAGGGAGATGCCGACCTCGTAGCCCTTGGCCTTGAGGAAGGTGTACGCCATGCCGCCGCCGATGAGCAGCCGGTCGGCCTTGGCGAGCAGCTGGTCGATGACGGCGAGCTTGTCGGACACCTTGGCGCCGCCGAGCGCGACGACGTACGGCCGCTTGACGTCCTCGGTGAGCTTCTTCAGGACGCCGACCTCGTTCGCGATGAGGTAGCCGGCGTAGTGCGGCAGTTTGGCCGGGAGGTCGTACACGGAGGCGTGCTTGCGGTGCACCGCACCGAAGCCGTCGCCGACGTAGACGTCCGCGAGGGCGGCCAGCCGGTCGGCGAAGGCGCCGCGCTCGGCGTCGTCCTTGCTCGTCTCACCGGCGTTGAAGCGGAGGTTCTCGACGACCGCGACCTGACCGTCGGCGAGGCCGGCGACCACGGCCTGGGCGGACTCGCCGACCGTGTCGGTCGCGAACGCGACGTCCGCGCCGAGCAGTTCACCGAGGCGCGCGGCGGCGGAGGCCAGGGAGAACGCGGGGTCCGGGGCACCCTTGGGGCGACCCAGGTGCGAGGCGACGACCACGCGGGCGCCCGCCTCGGCCAGCGCCTTGACGGTGGGCAGGACGGCGCGGATACGGCCGTCGTCGGTGATCGTGGTGCCGTCCAGCGGCACGTTCAGGTCGGCGCGGACGAAGACCCGCTTACCGGCGACGCCTTCGGAGAGAAGTTCGTCGATCGTCTTCATGAAGGGGACTCCTGAGAAGGGCTCGTGATCGCTCGTAAGTGCTCGGAAGCACTCGTGATCCAACAGGTCTGATCTGCACGTGAGTCAGGGCTCGGGCGGCGCGTCCCTGCGCCTG
>NZ_JBSGVW010000045.1:0-66142 GCF_053608645.1 Streptomyces sp. NPDC055013 | reverse complement strand
GTCGCGGCGCGCGACAGGCTAACCCCCGCTCCTCACCATGGCTGTTTCGCCATCACTGCGGCTGCTTTTCTGCCTCAGCCTTCTTGGCCACCGCATCGATCGCGGCCAGCGACTTTCGAACCTGATTACGGTCCGTCGTGTACCAAAAGTCGGGCAGTGACGCCTTCAGGTAGCTCCCGTACCGGGCCGTGGCCAGCCGCTGGTCAAGAACGGCGACCACGCCGCGGTCCCCCGATGCCCGCACGAGGCGGCCGGCGCCCTGGGCCATCAGCAGCGCGGCGTGAGTGGCGGCGACCGCCATGAAGCCGTTGCCTCCGGCGTCCTCCACAGCCTTCTGGCGCGCGCTCATCAGCGGGTCGTCCGGGCGAGGGAACGGGATCTTGTCTATGACGACCAGCTGACAGCTGGGGCCGGGTACATCGACGCCCTGCCAGAGGGACAGCGTGCCGAAGAGGCAGGTCTGCGGGTCGGCCGCGAAGTTCTTGATCAGTTCGCCGAGCGTCTCCTCGCCCTGCAGGAGGATCGGGAACTCGGGGATGCGGGAGCGAAGCTCTTCCGCGGCCAGCTGGGCGGCCCGCATCGAGGAGAACAGGCCCAGCGTGCGACCGCCGGCCGCCTGGATCAGTTCGGTCAGCTCGTCGAGCATGTCCACGCGGTCGCCGTCCCGCGCGGGGCGCGACAGGTGCTTGGCGACATACAGAATGCCCTGCTTGCGGTACTCGAAGGGCGAGCCGACATCCACTCCCTTCCACTGCGGAAGGTCATCGCCTTCCGTGCCCTCGGGAGCGAGGCCCAGGGAGGCACCGACGCCGTTGAAGTCGCCGCCAAGCTTCAGGGTCGCGGAGGTCAGGACGACGGAACGGTCCGCGAAGAGCTTCTCCCGCAGCAGGCCCGACACGGACATCGGGGCCACACGCAGGGATGCGCCAAAGCGGTCGTGACGCTCGTACCAGACGACGTCCCACTCGGAGCCGTTCGTGATGCGCTCCGCGACGTCGTGCACGGACTCGACCGAGGCCAACGCCTGCTTGCGGACCGCGTCCTCGTCCAGCACGGACTTGTCGCGGGTCGAGCCGATCGCGGAGATGACGGTACGACAGGCGTCCCGCAACGCCATGAGGGCGTAGGCCAGGTCTTCCGGGATCTCCTCCAGGCGGCCCGGCAGGGCCAGCTCCATCAGCCGCTCGAAGCCCTCGGCGGCGGTCTGGAGCTGGTCGGCGGCCTTCTCGTTGGCAAGCTTCGCGGCGCGGCGCACCGCACGGTTGACCTGGCCGGGTGTGAGCTCGCCGGTGGCGACTCCAGTGACCCGGGAGACCAGCTCGTGCGCCTCGTCGACGATCAGGACCTCGTGCTGAGGAAGGACGGGGGCGCCCTCGATGGCGTCGATCGCGAGCAGCGCGTGATTGGTGACCACGACCTCCGAGAGCTTGGCTCGCTCACGGGCCATCTCGGCGAAGCACTCGGCGCCGTACGCACACTTCGAAGCGCCCAGGCACTCCCGCGACGACACCGACACCTGACCCCAGGCCCGGTCGGACACACCGGGTGTCAGATCGTCGCGATCACCCGTCTCCGTCCCGTCCGACCAGTCGCGCAACCGCAATAGGTCCTGCCCCAGCTTGCTGGTCGGCGCGGCCGCCTCGAACTGGTCGAAGAGGCCTTCGTCCTCATCCTGCGGAACGCCCTCGTGCAACCGGTGCAGGCAAAGGTAGTTCGACCTGCCCTTGAGCATCGCGAACTCGGGGCGACGACGCAGCAGCGGGTGCAGGGCGTCGACCGTGCGCGGCAGGTCCCGCTCCACGAGTTGGCGCTGCAGAGCCAGCGTGGCCGTCGCCACGACGACGCGCTCCCCCTGCGCGAGCGCGGGCACAAGGTAGCCGAGCGACTTTCCGGTGCCGGTGCCGGCCTGAACCAGCAGATGGGAACCGCCGTCGATCGCCTCCGCGACGGATTCGGCCATGGTCACCTGGCCGGGGCGCTCCGTACCGCCGACGGCAGTGACGGCAGCGTGCAGGAGTTCGGGGAGTGGGGGCTTCGTCATAGCGTGACCACCCTACGGCCAGGCACTGACAACCGGGCGATCACGGTGGTGACGGAAGGCGGGATCAAGACCCGGACCACTTCGATCTAGATCGTATCGGTTCGGGTGGGTGTGGGGTTGGTTCGATTGGGCTCAGGTGCTTGCGTGTGGCGGTGTCGTCGGTTCGGGCGTGGTCAGGGTGGTTCGGTTCCGACCGGGGCGATTCGTTTGCGACCGGGCGATTCGATTGCGCCCCCGGGCGACCGGGCCGATCGGCTACGGCGGGGTCTCTCGGCCGCGCCCCGGGTTGGGAGCTGGTCCGCCAGGCGGGAATCCCGCAGCCAATCGGACCGTGACACTGATCCGTGTCTCCGAGTGCGCCGACGGTTCGTCCGCGAGGCAGAGCCGAGTGGGAACCAGATCGACCCGACCGGTGTACCAATTGTGATGGCGCTGCAACACGGCGTCACAGCATATGGCACAGGCTCCGGTCTCTCACCATGAGGGCAGCCCGCTTGGCGGGCAGTTCGATCTCGGCGGAGAACCGAAAACCGGCGCTCAGGAAGGCGGCGACGGAAGGGGTGTTGCGAATGTCGGGTTCGGCGACGATGCGAGCGCAGGCATGCCGCTTGTCGAGGACGAGGTCGGCGACGGCTCGGAGGAGAGTGCCCCCGAGTCCTCGCCCGCGGTCGCCGACGGCACCGATAAGGAGATGGAGGCCGGTGTCGTGGGGTCGGGCCGGGTAATGCCGGGCGAGCGGGTCGAGGTCCGCGCGGTAGAGCTCCCAATAGCTGATCGGGGTGCCGCCAAGCAGGCCCAGGCACGGAACGCTGCGTCCGTCACCGGAGAGATGGGCCCGCAGGTGCTCCTCGGTCGCGTTCGGAGGCCCGGCCAGCCCCCAGAACGCGGCGATGGCGGGGTCGTTCATCCACCGGTCGATGATCGAAAGGTCTCGTTCGATCCGCACGGGGACCAGGTGAAGCACTCCCGCAGATGTGCTGATCGGCCCCCACTCGCCAACGTGGTCAAGCAGGTCGTCGGCGTCCGGGAGATCTGGATCCGAGGCGAATGGGACCGAGTCGGCTCCTGAGCTCTGCTCCCCGGCGGCACCGGGCTCCTCCGCGAAGAGAGCGACGATCTCGTCGGGCAAGCGCATGTCCAGCGTGTCCTCGCTGTCTGCGCTCAAGCCCGCCTGGGCGATACGGCCACCACGAGCACCCAGGCTCATGGCGGTCACGATGTCGCTGACGGGGTCAGTACCGGCGTCGGCACTCGCGTCGGTGGGAGGCACGGCGACGCTCCTCTCAGGAGGTGGGGTAGGGCATGTTCCTCAGGGATGAAAGGTGTTGGTGACAGCCGGAGGCGATGTCGGGAGTGCAGAAGCCGAGCGATGGAGGGGACCGTGATCGGGGGTGAGGCCTGGCTCAGAAGTGCGGTGTGGCGAAGGGCCGGCGACGAGGTGAGTTGTCAAGGGCAAGGGCAGGACGAATGGTCAGGAATGCAGGGGGTTGGCGATGGAGACGTAGACGGACTGGGTGTCGACCGGGCCGACGAGTTCATCTAGGCCGTGCAGCCGGGTCAGCAGGTTGGCCTTGCAACGCAGAACCGGTGAGTCGAGCAGGTGCGCAGGTAGTGCGGTGTGGAGCCGACAGGGACCGGAGGCCACTTCGCCGAGGAAGCGGCGGAAGGCAGCGAGCAGCAGTCGCTCGTCGGCGAGACGCTGGGAGCCGAATGCTCCGATGAGGCCGAACACGTTGTTGATCGCGAGGTAGTACGCGAAGCGCTCGTCGGTGACTTCGTCCGAGACGAAGGTGTCGCTGTGCTCACCGATACCGGGCAACCGAGCATCGAGTTCCGCGCGCCGGGACTCGCGGAAGTAGTAACCCTGGTTGTCGCGGTACCGGCCGCCCGAAGGCCAGCCGTCAGCGTCCAGTACGAGCAGGGTGTTCTGCTGGTGTGCTTCCAGGGCCACTCCGGCCTCCGAGTCCAGCCACAGCACCGGACGGATGGTCTGCTCGAGGTAACGCAGGAACCACTCGGCGGCAACGGCCTCACGAGAGCGGCCTGTTCGAACGGCGAGACGCGTGACCAGCTCGGCCAAACGGGACCGCAGCGGCTCCGCGCCCGACCGGGGTCGGACTGTGACGGTGCCACGTTCTGCGCACGAGCGGGGCGAAACGAGTCCGGCGACGCATGAAACGTCATCGGAAGGCCGGAACGGGTTGTGCCGGATCATCACGTCGAGACCGGCCACTGGGACGCCACCCGGTCCATCGACAGCCAGCCATGCCGGGTCCCGAACGATGTCAAAGCCTGGGTGCTCGGTTCGCCAATGCGTGGCGAGGCCGCTGCGCAGAAGTCGGTGGACCTCGACGCCGCGGTGCAGTTCCTTGCGGAGGTTCTCACGGCGGGAGTTGGTGATCCGCAGGCCCAGCGAAAGCTTGAGCATGGCGGGGGCACCGGATCTGTAGACGGTTCGTACGGAGGAGGTGGGGTGCCACGACGCGCCGCGGATGCCGAGTTCCTGGAGCAGCCCGGCATCGAGCAGCGCCGCGGTCTCGGAGCGGTGGCGGACCTCGCGCAGCTGCCAAGGGTGCAGGGGCAGGGCCGCATAGCCGTCGGGCAACGACAGCTCAGAGCCGGCGAGTCGGGAGGTGAGCTGGGCGGCGGGGACAACACGGCCGCGTTCGGTCCAGGCCGAGTCGGCGGCCAGCAGGGAGGGAGCGACAGCCAGCCAATTCAAAGGAAAGGAGCCACGCAACTCGGGTGAGTACCGGTGCGCTTCAGTCTCGGAGAGGCCCTCGCGGCTCTTGGGCGTCGGGTGGAGAGGGTGTCCGAGCAGGAGCGCCTGTTCGGCCGCGAGAAACAGGTCAGGGGTGTCGGCGGGATTTTCGCGACGCTCACTGATGAAGGTGACGGTTCGCCGGACAGAGTCGGCGACACGGGCACCGAGGTCAGTCGCGGCGGAAATCGCGGGGCCGGTCAGGGCTGTGGGGACTGGAGAGGAAGGGCGCCCGGATGCGGGTTCGGTCGGCGGTACGGAGGAGGTCGGGAATACGCGGGAGGTCGAAGGCGCGGCGGAGATCAGAGGTGCAGCAAAGGCAAAGGGTGGGACGGAGGCAAAGGGTGGTGCGGAGGTCAGGGCTACGGCAGAGTCCAATGGCGCGGCGAAAGGCACCGCCATGCCGGCGCCGGAAGCCACGGCCTCAGGGTTCCCTCCCCCGAGCGTCTCCCTGGCAAGCAGCGCGGCGAGGGTGACCGCATCCGTCGGTGGCTGAGGGGCGGGCGCGTCTGCCAGGTGTGGGAAGCCGAACCGGTGCAACCCCGTAGGGGACCAGTAGCCGACGGGGACCAGCAGAGCTGTGCCAGTGGCAGGCAAGGGGATCCGGAGGACCCCCGTGTCGGGTGCCGGGAGATTCGTCTCGCGCACCCAGCAGCGGAGCAGGTTCTCCACTGCGGCGGCCTGGGCTGCGATGTGCGGGTCGGGATGCTCAAGAAGGTCAGAGGTGTCGTCGCCCTGCAGCCAATCGGCGTCCGCAGCCCCTCCCTGCGTCGGCACGCGTTCCTGTGGTGCGACGCCTTCCTGCCAGGCGTCTCCCACGTGCGACGCGGGCGGCACTTGCGGGGAGAGCGGTAGGTCGGAGGAACCTCGCCGGCCGGTATCGGTGCGGCCGTCGGATGCGGGGGTGGTGGTCAAGGCTGGTCCTCTTGAAGTGGTTCCGGCTGTGCGGCGACGGCCGTGTTCTTGCGCTGAGGGTGGGCGTGGCCTGGAAGGGGCGCGTTTCCAAAAGGGTGCGGTTGGGGGGTGTGTCAGGTGGGGGCGAGATTCCGACAGGAAATGACGGGGCGCTCGGGAGTGGGGCAGTCGAGGGTCACCGTGTCGAGGGGGCACGGGACATGGAAGAAGGCGGCGTGCGCACAACCCCTGCCGCGCTACCCGGCGCGGTCGCCCCGGTCACCGTGCTGCCGGTGCCCCGAGTGCGGCTGATGCGCCCGATCCCGGCCGGTGTGACCGGCGTGACCGGTGGAACCACTGCGGCCGGTACGACCGGCGCGACCGCGGGACACCGCTTCCACTGCGTCGGCCAACCGGTCCAGCACAGCGGCCGCCTGCTCGTCGCTGATGGTCAGGGGCGGCAGGAGCCGTACGACGCTGGAGTGGCGGCCGCCGAGTTCGACGATCAGGCCACGGCGCAGGCACTCCTGTTGGATGGCGGCGGCGAGTTCGGGGGCGGCGGGACGCGGATGGTGGTCGGCGTCCCGGAGTACTTCCGCCCTTGCTCCTTCGCTGCCAAGGGCGACACCCTCCGGGGAGCCACCCGCGCTCCGGGAAGGGCCGAGGCCCGCGAGACCGCCTGCCCCACCACCAGCCCAGCCGAGACCGTTCGGCGCAGCCGCTTGAACCGAAGCACTCACCTCGGCCTGGCCAACGCCACCCCCGTGTCCTTCGAGAGCAGCCAGCCCCCGTGGCTCACGCCCGGCCACGCCACTCCCCTCAACCGCAGCCAGGATCGCCGACCGGCCCTCGTCCCCCGGGGATTCGCCGTGTGGCTCCACCACCTCGACCCCGATCATCAGCCCCCGCCCCCGCACATCCCCGATGCAAGCGAACTCCGAGGCAAGTCGTTGGAGTTGCTGCAGCATCCACGAACCCAGTTCGGCGGCGCGCTCGGCAAGTCGGTTCTCGCGGACGTAGGCGAGTGTCGCTGTGCCGGCGGCCATGGCGAGCTGGTTGCCGCGGAACGTGCCGGCGTGAGCACCGGGTTGCCAGGCGTCGAGTTCGTCGCGGTAGACGATGACGGCCAGAGGCAGGCTGCCGCCGATGGCCTTGGAGAGGACCATGACGTCGGGGGTGACGCCGCTGTGCTCTACGGCCCAGAAGGAACCAGTGCGGCCGACTCCTGTCTGGACCTCGTCGGCGATCAGCGGGATGGAACGGTCGGCGGTGATCTGCCTCATACGCCGCAGCCACCCGCCAGGGGCGGGGATCACTCCGCCCTCACCCTGGACCGGTTCGAGGATCATCCCGGCGGGACGCGGCACGCCCGACTTCGGGTCGTCGAGGACGGACTCGGTCCAGCGGGCGGCGAGTTCGGCGCCCTGTTCGCCGCCGACACCGAAGGGGCAGCGGTAGTCCTGGGGATACGGCAGGCGCGCGACCCGTACGTCGAAGGCGCCCCCGGACGCTTCGAGCGCTCCGGCGGTCATCCCGTGGTAGGCGCCGCTGAAGGCGAGCATCCCGGTCCGTCCGGTCGCGGCCCGGACGAGCTTGAAGGCGGCCTCCACCGCATCGGTCCCGGCCGGTCCGCAGAACTGCACGCGCGCGTGGTCGGCGAGACCGGGTGGCAGGGTACGGAACAACTCGGTGATGAAGGCATCCTTGACAGGCGTGGCCAGGTCGAGGACGTGCAGTGGTGCCCCCGAGTCCAGGACCTTGCGGATGGCTTGCAGGACCACCGGGTGGTTGTGTCCGAGCGCCAGCGTCCCGGCGCCGGAGAGGCAGTCCAGGTAACGGCGGCCGTCCGCCCCCTCGATGGTCAGCCCGCGCGCCCGCACCGGCACGATCGGCAGGGCGCGAGCGTAGGTGCGCGCCGACGACTCGCGCGCCGACTGGCGCCGCAGGATCCCCTCGTGCACGGCGGATGTCCCCGCCGAGTCGGACGTACCCTCGCGCACAGATTCGGTCACGGCCATGGCTCCCTGTCCTCCCGCTGTCCAGGGCGAGCAGGTGTGTCGCATCCTCGCCCGACCCGACATACGAAGCCCCGCGAGCGTCCACTCGAAACTCCGGGGAACTGGGCACAGGGGACCGCCACACAGACAGCAGGTCCCCACGGCTACCAACCGCGGACCGTTCCCCGGGTTACGGGTTGCTTCAAGATCCTTGCCGTGACGGAACCGTTGCCGTTCCGTCGGAAGTCCCCCACAGCGAGCGCATAGTGTGTGGTGCCGTCCCAACGCGCCGTGACACCCCGCCGGACCAGCGAATGATCAGCGGAAGTTCACGGCCGCGGCGCCAAGTACCGTCACCCCAGGGGGAGTCAGATCATGCGATCGATACGGCCGTCGTTCACCGCTCGCCGAGGGCGGAGCACGCGCCGCAGAACCTCCCCGCTGCCGATAGTCGCGCTCGCCGCTGCGCTGGCCCTCACCGTCACGGCCTGCGACTCGGGCGACGCCGAGGCGGGCGGCGATGCCACCGCGTCCGCTGCGGCCGGGGGTGAAGGCGAGATCACGATCCCGGACGACATCAAGGACAAGCTCAAAGACCACGGGATCGACATCGACAAGTGGAAGGACGGCGCCTGGAAGAAGTGGGACCGGGACGACTGGCTCCGCGAGGCCCAGGACTACATCAACCCGATCATCGAGGGCTTGTGGGACCCGGACCGTATGCGGGACGCCCAGGACCCGGACCGGGGCGTCGACGAAAGTGACCTTTCCGGTGACCAGGGTGTGACCGACCCGACGCCGGAGCCCGTGGACGCTCAGGCCGTGCCGCCCGCATACCACGCCAACGCGCCCGAAGCGGGCAAGGTGTTCTTCGACTCCCCCGAGGGCACGATGGTCTGCTCGGCGACAGTCGTGCAGGACCCCGCCAACCCCGGCAAGTCCAATATGGTGTGGACGGCCGGCCACTGCGTGCACGCGGGCAAGAGCGGCGGCTGGTACCGCAACATCGCGTTCGTGCCGTCGTACAACAACGACGACATGTCGGCCACGGAGCGCAAGGGCGCAACGCGGGAGCAGGTCGCTCCGTTCGGCGTCTGGTGGGCCGACTGGGCACAGACCTCGGACCAGTGGATCGCGCAGGGCGGTGCGACGGGCGGGGACGGCGCCTCGTACGACTTCGCGGTGCTGCATGTGAAGCCGGAGGAGGGCAGCAACGGCAAATCTCTGGAGGAGATGGTCGGTTCGGCCCTGCCGGTGGACTTCAACGCTCCGGCCGTCCCCAAGGTGGACAGCATCAAGGCGATCGGCTATCCGGCCGCTGCGCCGTTCGACGGCGAGAAGCTGTACCAGTGCCAGGACAAGCCGGGCCGGCTGTCGCTCCGTGCGTCGGACCCGACGATGTACCGCATCGGCTGCACCATGACCGGCGGTTCGTCCGGTGGCGGTTGGGTCGCGACGGGCTCGGACGGCAAGCCGGCGCTCGTGTCCAACACCTCCATCGGCCCGGTGGATTCGGGCTGGCTGGCGGGTCCGCGGCTGGGCAAGGAGGCCAAGGGCATCTTCGACAGGGTGAGCGACAAGTTCACCGGTCAGTGATGTCGGCCAGAGGTCGGGAGTGACGGCACCGTAGGCACCGACGGCGGCGGGGCGGCGGGGCGGCGGGGCGGCGGGAAGAAACCTTCACCGCCTCACCGCCGTTCGCCCTCAACTCCACGGGCATAGTGGGGTGTCGCGTCCGAGGGTTCGCACGAGAGCGTGCACGGACCCTCGTGACCCGTACCTGTCGTCAGGCATCACGACACAGCACGTTCCAACGGGGGTTACCGAACCATGCGTTCCACACATACGTCCGCAGCTCCACGCAGAGGACGGCGCTCCGTCCTGGCCGCCACCGGCTTCGTGGCCGTCCTGGCGCTCACTGCGACCGCCTGTGACGGCTCGGCGGAGGACGCGGCGAGCGATCAGGCCGATGCTGCCGCGTCCCAGGCCGCCGGTCTCGGCGACGGCGACAGCGACGGCAAGATCCAGATCCCGGCCGACATCGCGGACAAGCTCGAGAAGCACGGTATCGATGTCGACAAGTGGACCAGCGGCGGCTGGAAGGACTGGGACAAGGACAAGTGGCTCAGCGAGGCCAAGGACTTCGTCAACCCGGTGATCGAGGGCCTCTGGAAGCCTGAGCGGATGCAGTCCGCGAGGGAGGCCAACAAGACGGTCACCACGCAGGACGCCTCGGCCGACCAGGGCGTGAGCGACCCGGAGCCGGCGCCCGTCCAGGCCACGGCCGAGAAGACGCCGTACCACGACAACGCGGCCCCGGTCGGCAAGGTCTTCTTCGACTCCCCCGACGGCCCTGCCGTCTGCTCCGGCACGGTCGTCAAGGACGTCAACCACCCCGGCAAGTCCAACCTGGTCTGGACGGCCGGTCACTGCGTGCACGCCGGTGGCAACGGCGGCTGGTACCGCAACCTCGTCTTCGTCCCGTCCTACAACGACCTCGGCAAGTCCGAGGCGCAGCTTGGCAATGCCACGCCTGCGGAGGTCGCCCCGTACGGCAACTGGTGGGCCGACTGGGTCTCAACCTCGAACGAGTGGATCCAGGGTGGATCGGAGACGGGCGGCGCGGGTGCCGCGTACGACTACTCGGTGCTGCATGTGAAGCCGGAGCAGGGCTCCAAGTCGCTCGAGGAGACGGTCGGCGCCGCACTCGACGTGGACTTCTCGGCCCCGGCGGCGACGGAGGCCGGCACGATGGGCGCCTGGGGCTACCCGGCGGCGCCTCCGTACAACGGTCTGCAGATGTTCAAGTGCCTCGACCAGCCCGGCCGGTTCTCGCTCAGCCCGGCGCTGCCGACGATGTACCGCATCGGCTGCACCATGACCGGCGGTTCGTCGGGCGGCGGCTGGATCCGTGTCGTGAACGGCGAGACCAAGCTGGTGTCCAACACCTCGATCGGCCCTGAGGACAACACCTGGCTCGCGGGCCCGCAGCTGGGCGCCGGCGCCGAGGCGGTGTACCAGCACATGAGCAGGACGTACGGCGGTCGGTGACGCGCACGTACGGACACGACCGAAGGCCCGCTCCCCTGCAACAGGGGGCGGGCCTTCGGCGTTGCCAGGTTGACCAGAGCCGCTGCTCCACAGCGGCTGTGGCGGTCGGCTTACGACGGCTCAGGCGGTCGGCGCCGGAACGTACGGCGCGAGATCCGCCGCCAGCTCCTCGTGCACCCGCGCCTTGAGCAGCGTGCCCTCCGGGGTGTGCTCCTCGGAGATCACCTCGCCCTCGGTGTGGGCGCGGGCGATCAGCTTGCCGTGCGTGTACGGCACGAGTGCCTCGATCTCGACGGACGGGCGGGGCAGCTCGTTGTCGATCAGCGCGAGCAGCTCGTCGATGCCCTGGCCGGTGCGAGCCGAGACCGCGATCGAACGCGTCTCGATCCGCAGCAGCCGCTGCAGCGTCAGCGGGTCGGCCGCGTCCGCCTTGTTGATCACGACGATCTCCGGTACGCCGGTGGCGCCGACGTCCCTGATCACCTCGCGCACGGCGGCCAGCTGCTCCTCCGGGTTCGGGTGCGAACCGTCCACCACATGCAGGATCAGGTCGGAATCGCCGACCTCCTCCATCGTGGAGCGGAACGCCTCGACCAGGTGGTGCGGCAGGTGTCGTACGAAGCCGACGGTGTCGGCCAGCGTGTAGAGCCGTCCGCCCGGGGTCTCGGCCCGGCGCACGGTCGGGTCGAGGGTCGCGAACAGGGCGTTCTCGACCAGCACGCCCGCGCCCGTGAGGCGGTTGAGCAGCGAGGACTTGCCCGCGTTGGTGTAGCCCGCGATGGCGACCGACGGCACCTTGTTGCGCCGGCGTACCTGGCGCTGGATGTCGCGGCCGGTCTTCATCTCCGCGATCTCACGGCGCATCTTCGCCATCTTCTCGCGGATCCGTCGCCGGTCCGTCTCGATCTTGGTCTCACCGGGACCACGGGTGGCGAGTCCGCCGCCCTTGCCGCCGCCCATCTGACGGGACAGCGACTGACCCCAGCCGCGCAGCCTCGGCAGCATGTACTGCATCTGCGCGAGCGCGACCTGCGCCTTGCCCTCTCGGGACTTGGCGTGCTGGGCGAAGATGTCGAGGATCAGGGCCGTACGGTCGATGACCTTGACCTTGACGACGTCTTCGAGGTGGATGAGCTGGCCCGGGCTGAGCTCACCGTCGCAGATGACGGTGTCGGCGCCGGTTTCCAGCACGATGTCCCGCAGCTCCTCGGCCTTGCCGGAGCCGATGTAGGTGGCCGCGTCGGGCTTGTCACGGCGCTGGATCACGCCGTCGAGCACCAGCGCGCCCGCGGTCTCCGCGAGGGCGGCGAGCTCCGCGAGGGAGTTGTCCGCGTCCTGCACGGTCCCCGAGGTCCAGACACCGACGAGCACGACCCGCTCCAGACGGAGCTGGCGGTACTCGACCTCGGTGACGTCCTCGAGCTCGGTGGAGAGGCCCGCCACACGGCGTAGAGCCGCGCGGTCGGAGCGGTCGAACTGTTCGCCGTCCCGCTCTCCGTCGATCTCGTGGCTCCAGGCGACGTCCTCTTCCATCAGGGCATCGGCCCGAAGACCTTCGGGATAAGTGTGCGCGGCGCGCTGCGTGTCCTGGGAAGGGGAAGAAGAGGAGGTCATTGGGTCCTTACGTCGATGGGAATCCGCATGCGGCGACGGTGGCAGTGACAGTGGCTTCCCGGACCGAGTCCGTGACACCCGAAAACTGTCCGTCACTGCTCACAACGCACGAGCGCCTCGGGAGATTCCCGTGTGCCGTGTCATGCCGTGCCGACCGGAAAATGGTCGCACGGCACGGCACGTCTCGTCACCGCCTTATTTATCGGCCGCCTTCTTGGGGCCTGCCTTCTTGGCCGCATTCCCGGCGCCGGATTTCTCGGCCGCCTTCCCGGAGGCCGCCTTCTTCGCCGCCTGCTCGGGGTCCGCGGACTTCCACTCCGGCTGCCCGGGCATCGGCGGGGTCTTCTTGCCGTACAGCCAGGAGTGCATGAAGCCGTCGAGCTGGTGTCCGGAGATGTCCTCCGCGAGCGCGACGAAGTCCGCGGTGGAAGCGGAACGGTCCTTGTGACGCTTCACCCACGCGCGCTCCAGGCGCTCGAAGGCCGGGGCGCCGATCTCCTGACGAAGGGCGTACAGGACCAGGGCCGCGCCGTCATAGACGTTCGGCCTGAAGATGCCGTTCTTCTTGCCGGCGGCTGCCGCCTTGGGTGCCGCGGGCGGTCCGCCGGCCGTGCGCCAGCGGTCGGACGCGGCGTAGGCGGCCTTCATACGTGCCTCCATCGGCCTGCCTGCCTTCTCCGCCGCGTACAGGGCCTCGTACCAAGTGGCGTGCCCTTCGCTGAGCCACAGGTCGGACCAGGTGCGCGGGCTGACGCTGTCGCCGAACCACTGGTGCGCCAGCTCGTGCACCATGATCGACTCGATGTACCACTTCGGGTAGGCGGACTGGGTGAAGAGGTCTCGCTCGAAGAGGGAGAGCGTCTGGGTCTCGAGTTCGAAGCCGGTGGCGGCGTCGGCCATGAGCAGGCCGTACGTCTCGAGGGGGTACCGCCCGATCTTGCTCTCCATCCAGGAGATCTGGCCGGGGGTCTTCTTCAGCCACGGTTCGAGCTGCTTGCGGTCCTTGGTGGGCACGACGTCCCGTAGGGGCAGCCCGTGCGGGCCGGTGCGGTGCACCACCGTGGAGCGGCCGATGGACACCTGGGCGAGCTCGGTGGCCATGGGGTGCCGGGTGCGGTACGTCCAGGTCGTCGCGCTGCCCGCGCTGTCCACGCCGGTCGGCAGGCCGTTGGCGACGGCCGTGTAGCCCTTGGGTGCGGTGACCCGGATGGTGAACATGGCCTTGTCGGACGGGTGGTCGTTGCACGGGAACACGACGTGGGCGGCATCGGCCTGGTTGGCCATCGCGAGGCCGTCCGAGGTCTGCACCCACCCGCCGTCCCGGCCCTTCCCATACACGGGATCGCTGGTGTGCCGCACGGTGATCTGCGTCCAGCTGCCGTCGGACAACGGCTCCTCGGGCGTGACGACGAGATCCTCTCCGGCGCTGCGGAACGTCGCCGGCTCCCCGTCGACCTCGACGGACTCGACCTTTCCGTGGGCGAAGTCCAGGTTGACGCGGTCCAGGTCCTTGGTCGTCCACGCATCGATCGTGGTGACGGCCTGGAGGGGCTTGTCGTTGGAGCCGGAGTAGCGGAAGGACAGGTCGTACGACGCCACGTCGTAGCCGGGGTTGCCCAGGTTCGGGAAGAGGCGGTCGCCGATGCCAAGGGGGGTGACGGGGGCGCTGGCGGCGAGGAGACCGAAGGAGGCGGTTGCGGCGAACAGCGCGAGCGCCTTGCGTCGCCTCGGGGATCCGGGACGGGTGCGAGGAGCGCCAGGAAGTGGTCGCTGAGCCTCGGTGCGGGGGGTGAGCAGCATGCACCACGGCTATCAGCGCGCGCGTGCGCGGCGTTGACGCCGCGCGACCGGCCCACTCGAACGGGTATGTCAAGCGGGTGCAAGCCTTTGGGGATTGCCACGGGAACGGCCGGTGAACGACTGCCGGAGGGACGCCCCGGGGTGAAACCTGACATCCACCGCCCCCTGGCGCACCCCCGCGCGCCCCTTACGCCCCCTGCGTCTGCGGCTGCGCCCTCGTCACGTCGTACACGCCCGCCACGTTCCGCATCGCCCGCATGAGTCCCGGCAGCAGCGCCGCGTCCGGCAGTTGGACCGTGTACGTGTGGCGTACGCGCTGCTGGGTCGGGGGTTCGACAGTCGCCGAGACGATCTCCGCGCCCTCCAGGGCCATGGCTTCGGTGAGGTCCGCCAGGAGGTGCGGGCGAACGAACGATTCGGCGACCAGGGTGACCCGGCACTCGGTGGTGTCGCCCCAGCGCACGTCGACCTCCGCGCGCCCGGCGCTCTTCATGCGTGCCACCGCGGCGCACTCGACGCGATGAACCGTCACCACTCCCCCGCGCACGGAGAACCCGGTGACCTCGTCGGGCGGTACGGGCGTGCAGCAACCGGCGAGGCGTACGGTCGCGCCGGGCCGGTCGACGAGGACACTGGCGGCGGGTCGCCCGAGCGGCCCCTCGGCGGCCAAACGTACGGCTGGACCGTCCGCGTCGGCCGACGGGCTCCCCGATTCCTCGACCGCGGACCGGAACTGCGTCACAGGCTCCTCGGCGGCCTCACTCTGCTGGGGATGGGTGGCCAGCCACCGCTGGATGGCGATCCGCGCGGCGGCCGTGTGTGCGTGCTCCAGCCACTCCCTGGAGGGCTCCGAGGCCGGATCCTGGCCCATGAGGAGCTGGACGGTGTCGCCGTCCCGCAGCACCGTGCTGAGGGTCGCCAGACGGCCGTTGACGCGGGCGCCGATGCACGCGTGCGCGTCCTCGCCGTACTGGGCGTACGCGGCGTCCACACAGGTCGCGCCCTCGGGCAGACCGAGGGTGCCGCCGTCGGGCCGGAAAACGGTGATCTCACGGTCCTGGGCGAGGTCCTCGCGCAGCGTGGACCAGAAGGTGTCCGGGTCCGGGGCGGCCTCCTGCCAGTCGAGGAGGCGGGACAGCCAGCCGGGGCGCGTGGGGTCGGCGCGCTCGCCGTCACTCGACGCGGCCTGCTCCTCCGAAGGGTGAGCGTAGGGATTGCCTAGCGCCACGACACCGGCCTCGGCGACCTTGTGCATCTGGTGGGTCCGGATGAGGACTTCGGCGACCTGGCCGTCCGCGCGGGCGACGGCCGTGTGCAGCGACTGGTACAGGTTGAACTTGGGGACGGCGATGAAGTCCTTGAACTCCGAGACGACCGGCGTCATACAGGTGTGCAGCTCACCCAGGACGCCGTAACAGTCCGCGTCCTCGTTCACCAGGACCAGCAGCCGCCCGAAGTCTGAGCCGCGCAGCCGGCCGCGCTTGCGGGACACCCGATGCACGGAGACGAAGTGCCGTGGCCTGATGAGGACTTCCGCCTGGATGTCGGCCTCACGCAGAACCCTGCGCATCTCGTCGGCCATCTCCGCGAGCGGATCGTCGGCGCGCGCGACATTGCCGACGATCAACTCCCGTGTGTGCTCGTACTCCTCGGGGTGCAGGATCGCGAAGACCAGGTCTTCCAGTTCCGTCTTGAGTGCCTGGACGCCGAGCCGCTCGGCGAGCGGGATGAGGACGTCTCGGGTCACCTTGGCGATGCGGGCCTGTTTCTCGGGGCGCATCACTCCGAGGGTGCGCATGTTGTGCAGCCGGTCGGCGAGTTTGATCGACATCACGCGGACGTCGTTGCCGGTCGCGACGAGCATCTTGCGAAAGGTCTCGGGCTCGGCGGCGGCGCCGTAGTCGACCTTCTCCAGCTTGGTCACGCCGTCGACGAGGAAGCGGACCTCCGCGCCGAACTGCTCGCCGACCTGATCGAGCGTCACGTCGGTGTCCTCGACGGTGTCGTGGAGCAGCGACGCCGTCAAGGTCGTGGTCTCGGCGCCGAGTTCGGCAAGGATCAGGGTCACCGCGAGCGGGTGCGTGATGTACGGCTCGCCGCTCTTGCGCATCTGGCCGCGGTGCGAGGACTCCGCCAGCACATAGGCGCGGCGCAGGTGTTCGAGGTCGGCGTCGGGGTGGTGGGCCCGGTGGGCGTCGACGACATGGCCGATCGCGTCGGGCAGCCGGCCGCGTGAGGCGGGGCCGAGCAGCGCAGCCCGGCCGAGGCGGCGCAGGTCGATGCGTGCGCGGGCCTTCCTGCGTGGCACGGCAGGCGTCACAGCGCCTGCTACCGGGCCTGGCGTCGCGGGATTCGTGGCCTCCGCACTCATGGGCACCTCCGGCTGCGTGGACCGGCGAACGGGGTGCCCCATGGCGGACACGGCTCAGGGGACGACAACATCTCCCCCGTCCGGGCCGGTGCTTGATGCTACCGAGCCCATCACGTGCGACTGACCGCCTCTCGCCGAGCGTGAAACGGATCACCCATTCGAGCGAGGGTTGATGGGTTTACGTTTTTGCGCCATACGGCCAGCAATCGTTCGTGATCTCGAACACACCCGGGATCCCCTCGCCCATAAACTCGGGCCACGGCCGGCCTTTGCGGCCCTGATGTCGAGTCAGGGAGCCGCTCAACGAGCGAATGTTTCCAGCCACTCCGCGTCGATCTCACCTTCGGCCACGATCACCGCGGGGCCGGTCATCTCGATCTCGCCATCGGTTCGCTCGGTGATCACCAGGGTGCCGCCGGGCACATCGACGGTGTACGTCACGGGGGCGCCGGTGACCGCCGGGTCGGCTCCGTCCCGCCGCGCGGCGGCCACGGCGACGGCGCACGCGCCCGTGCCGCACGATCGGGTCTCGCCGGCACCGCGCTCGTGCACGCGCAGCGCGACGTGCCGGGGCGCCCGGTCGACGACGAACTCGACGTTGACGCCGTCCGGGTAGGCCGAGGCCGGGCTGAACGGCGGCGGGGAGAACAGGTCGCCGGCGTGCGCGAGGTCGTCCACGAAAGCGACCGCGTGCGGGTTGCCCATGTTCACGTTCCGCGCGGGCCAGCTGCGCTCACCGACGCTGACCGTGACGTCCCCTTCGGGGAGCAGCGCCTTGCCCATACCGACCGTCACGTCACCGTCCTTGGCGATGTGCACGGTCTTCACGCCCCCGCGGGTGGCGACGGCGAGATCCCCCTCGGTGACGTGTCCCGCGCGCTGGAGGTAGCGCGCGAAGACGCGCACGCCGTTGCCGCACATCTCCGCGATCGAGCCGTCGCCGTTGCGGTAGTCCATGAACCACTCGGCCTCGGCCGCCATGTCCTTGGCCTCGGGGTGCGCCGCGGACCGCACGACGTGCAGCAGTCCGTCACCACCGATGCCCGCGCGGCGGTCGCACAGGGCGGCGACGGCGGTCGGGGGCAGGTCGACGGCGTTCTCGGGGTCCGGGACGATCACGAAGTCGTTCTCGGTGCCGTGACCCTTGAGGAAGGCGATCCGCGTGCTCATTCCTCGATCGTACGGTGCCGCTATGACAGAGCCGAAAAGCGAGCCTGTCCGGCGACCGAGTCAGCGCAGGCGAGCCACTCGCCACACGGCCAGAACGACGATCGCGGCGACGACCAGGGCATACGCGATCACGAACCGCCAGTCAGGTCTGCGCCCGGAGCCCCGCTGCGGCAGCCCCGGCCAGGTGTAGCCGACGCGGCGGGCGGCCATCATGCCCCAGCCGGCCGCGCAGGAGCAGATCAGGAGCCCCAGCATGGCGATCACGGCCCCGCTGTCGCCGAAGTCGAAGGCCAGCGGGAACGCGAACATCAGGGAGCCGACCGCGGCCAGGGACACGATGGGCGCGAGCTGCCAGATCCGCAGTCGGCGCTGCGGGCGCAGCTCGACCTCGACCTCCGGGCCGCCGGCGTACATCTCCTCGGGCTCGGGGCCGTCGTCGGTGACGCCGCCCTCGGGCTCGTCGTCCAGGTCCGGGCTCAGGCGGTCGCCGTCCCGCTCCGGTTCGTCCCGGTCGGCGGTGACGTTCTCGGTGCCTTGTGCGGTGTCGCGAGGGCCGGCCTCCATCGCCACGCGCCCTCCCAACTCGGACTTCACTTGGTCGATCGAAGCTCGATGATGGCACGGCGCCGGAGGCCGGGATGACGGCCGGAGCGTCCCGATGCAATCACGTGATCAGGCTGTAACCGGTCGTTCGACCAACGCCAGTGCGAGATGCGGAAGTTCTGTGAGATCTGCCGCAGCCCCACTCAGCCAGTGCACCCGCGGGTCGCGTCTGAACCATGAATCCTGGCGGCGCGCGAAGCGCTTGGTGGCACGTACGGTCTCGTTCCGCGCTTCTTCCAGCGTGCACTCCCCGGCGAGCGCCGCGAGGACCTGCTGGTAGCCGAGCGCGCGCGAAGCCGTACGCCCCTCGCGCAACCCCTGCGCCTCCAGCTCGCGGACCTCGTCCACGAGCCCGGCGTCCCACATCCGGTCGACCCGGCGCGCGATGCGCTCGTCCAGCTCGGGGCGGGCCACGTCGACGCCGATCTGGACCGTGTCGTAGATCGAGTCATGGCCGGGGAGGTTGGCCGTGAAGGGCTGGCCGGTGATCTCGATCACCTCGAGAGCCCGGACGATACGGCGGCCGTTGCTGGGCAGGATCGCCTGCGCGGCCTCGGGGTCGGCGGCGGCGAGGCGGGCGTGCAGTGCGCCGGATCCGCGCAGCGCGAGCTCCTCCTCGAGCCGGGCCCTGACCTCGGGGTCGGTGCCGGGGAACTCCAGGTTGTCGACGGCACCACGGACGTACAGCCCCGAGCCGCCGACCAGGATCGGCCAGCGCCCCTCGGCGAGCAGTGCGTCGATCCGCTCCCGCGCGAGCCGCTGGTACTCGGCGACGGACGCCGTGACGGTGACGTCCCAGATGTCCAGGAGGTGGTGCGGCACGCCCGCGCGCTCCTCGGGCGTCAGCTTGGCGGTGCCGATGTCCATCCCTCGGTAGAGCTGCATGGAGTCGGCGTTGACGACCTCACCCCCGAGCTGCTGGGCGAGAAAGACGCCCAGATCGGACTTTCCGGCCGCGGTGGGTCCGACTACGGCGATGACACGGGGGGCGAGGGGTGCGCTACTCACCGCCCCAGTCTCGCAAACCCCACGGGGTGGCCTCGAACGAGTTACGTGACGGCACACGCGCGGGGTCGTTGCCTGTTGCGAGGTTTTCGCCGCCGGTTTCGAGGAGGCGGCGACCCGGGGGCGCAAACGGACGCACCGGACGACGCGGGATTTCGCCCGCACGAGTAACGTATGGAGTGGATATGGGCGTTTTCGCACGACTTTTCCGGAGGTCGAAGGCCACGGACGAGGCGTCAACCGCCGAGGCTCAGGCCGACACACCAACGGCCGAGCCGACGGTGGAAGAGGCGGCGGAGGCGAAGGAGCCGGCCGAAACCAAGGCCGAGGACGCGGCCTCGACGGCGGCGGAGGCCGCCGAGGCCGATGCCGACACCGACGACGGCGTCGAGATCCCGAAGCAGCAGTCCGCCGACGAGGCGGCCGACAGTGAGGCCGGCGAGGGCGCCCGCACGTAACTGCCCCGCGCGGGAAGGTGAAGCATGGGTCTGATGCACAATTTGAAAGCCAAACTCGCCCCGGCCAAGGACAAGGTCTCCGACTTCGCACAGCGGCACGAGGAGCAGGTCCATCACGGCCTCGACAAGGCCGCTAGGGCCGTCGACCATCGGACCAAGGGCAAGTACAGCGACAAGATCCACACGGGCACGGGCAAGGCCAAGGGTGCCATGGGCCGACTCGCGCACAAGGACGACGACACGGCGACCGGCAGCAGCACACCGCCGCCGGACGCGCCCCCGCCGACCACCTGAACGGCACATCGCCGGACGGCCGCGGAGCTTGACCGCTCCCGGCCGTCCGCCGTTTCAGGACGGCGCCGGTGTGTTCCTGGCGAGTGGCGCCGACGTGCGCTACGACCAGGTGGGCGTCGGCTACGACCAGGTCGCGACCAAGTACCCGACGCCATACGGCGCGTCCTCGTACAGCAAAGCGCCCCCAAGCCCCGCCTCCTCGGCAGCGCCCGCGAGGACCTGCCAGGAGGCTCGGCCGGAGGCCTTCAGCTCGCGCGCAAGCTCGGCGTCCAGCTCCTTGAGTGCGGCCACGTCCGCCTCGCCGAGGGCACGCGCGACGGACGCGTCGAACGGGGCCGCCCGCTCATCGAGGTAGCCGGGAGCCTTGAGCGTGCGGCAGGCACTGGCGTCGCCCATCACCAGCAGCGCCACCCGGTCGGCTCGAGCGGCGATGTCCCTTCCGATATCAATACACCGCTCGGCCTCGAGAGGTTCCCCCACACCGAGACCTTCGATCGGGGCGTCCGACCAGGTGGTCCGCTCCAGCAGCCACGCCGCGACAGCGAGCGAGGTCGGCAGCGCACGCCGCGGCTCCTCCGCAGCCTGCGCCCCCAGTCGTACGTCGACGTCCACGCCGAAGCCCCGGAACGAACCCGGCGTACCTTCCGCGTACGTCCCGTGCCCGCTCTCCTCGGCGGGTCCGACGACCACGAGAAGATCGGGCCGGGCAGCTGCGAGGACACCGAGCGCGTCCGTGCACGCCGCTCGCGCGGCGTCCAGCTCGGGTGCGGCGCCCGCGGCGACCTGCGGGACGAGGAGAGGCGGGCTGGGGCAGACTGCGGCAGCGACAAGCATGATCGGCAGGGTAACCCCGCGGGTCGGCCGGGTGTCACTCCTCGATGAGCACGCCGGCCGGGCCGAGGTCCGTGAGCGCCTCAGTCGCAGCCGCAGCCGCTGCCCGTCGCCACCGGCAGCGGTGCCGGGACACCGATCTTCGGGAGACCGAGCATCACGCCCGCGGGCTTGGCGGCCTCGGCGGCGTTGCGCTTCTCCCAGGCGTCACCCGCGCGCGTGCGGCGCACGCCCAGGACGGCTCCCTCGGCCAGGAGGTGGTGCGGAGCGGCGTACGTGATCTCGACGGTCACCACGTCGCCGGGGCGGACCTCCTGCTCCGGCTTGGTGAAGTGGACCAGGCGGTTGTCGGGGGCGCGCCCGGAAAGGCGGTGGGTGGCGCCGTCCTTGCGGCCCTCACCCTCGGCGACCATCAGCTCGACGGTGCGGCCGACCTGCCTCTTGTTCTCCTCCCAGGAGATCTCCTCCTGGAGGGCCACGAGACGCTCGTAGCGCGCCTGGACGACCTCCTTGGGGATCTGGTTCTCCATGGTGGCCGCGGGGGTGCCGGGGCGCTTGGAGTACTGGAAGGTGAACGCCTGCGCGAAACGGGCCTCGCGGACCACGTGCAGCGTCTGCTTGAAGTCCTCCTCCGTCTCGCCGGGGAAGCCCACGATGATGTCGGTCGTGATCGCGGCGTGCGGGATGGCGGCGCGGACCTTCTCGATGATCCCCAGGTAGCGCTCCTGACGGTAGGAGCGGCGCATCGCCTTCAGGACCGTGTCCGAGCCGGACTGGAGCGGCATGTGCAGCTGCGGCATCACGTTCGGCGTCTCGGCCATGGCGGCGATGACGTCGTCGGTGAAGTCGCGCGGGTGCGGCGACGTGAAGCGGACGCGCTCCAGGCCGTCGATGTTCCCGCAGGCCCGCAGCAGCTTGCTGAACGCCTCGCGGTCGCCGATGTCGGAGCCGTACGCGTTGACGTTCTGGCCGAGCAGCGTGATCTCGCTGACGCCCTCGGCGACCAGGGCCTCGACCTCGGCGAGGATGTCGCCGGGACGGCGGTCCTTCTCCTTGCCGCGCAGGGCCGGGACGATACAGAAGGTGCAGGTGTTGTTGCAGCCGACGGAGATCGACACCCAGGCCGCGTAGGCGCTCTCGCGCCGCGTCGGCAGCGTCGACGGGAACGCCTCCAGCGACTCGGCGATCTCGACCTGCGCCTCCTCCTGCACGCGCGCGCGTTCCAGCAGGACGGGCAGCTTGCCGATGTTGTGCGTGCCGAAGACGACGTCCACCCAGGGCGCCCGCTTCACGATGGTGTCGCGGTCCTTCTGCGCGAGGCAGCCGCCGACCGCGATCTGCATCCCGGGCCGCTTGGTCTTCATCGGGGCGAGGTGACCGAGGTTGCCGTAGAGCTTGTTGTCGGCGTTCTCGCGGACCGCGCAGGTGTTGAAGACGACGACATCGGCGTCGCCGTCCGAGCCCTCGGGCGCGCGTACGTAACCGGCGTCTTCGAGCAGCCCGGACAATCGCTCGGAATCGTGGACGTTCATCTGGCACCCGTAGGTACGCACCTCGTATGTCTTCACGTCCACTGCCTGGCTCCGGTCGCTGCTGCTCATGGGACAAGGGTATGCGGTCGTGAAAGCCCGTTGCCCCGGTCCGAGACGGCCGCCCCCGAGCGCCCGGCCGTCCCTCGCCGGGCCGGTCAGGCCCCGTCGCCGCCCCACCCCTGGCGGCGCAGCACGCTCGACACGTCCGGTACCTCGTAGTGCTCGCCCTTGAGTACCTTCCCGTCGGCCCGGCGGGCGACCCGGCCGTCGGGGCCCAGCTTGGTCATGTTGGACCGGTGGATCTCGGCCAGGACGGCGTCGAGGTCGATGCCGTGGACCAGGGCCGTGCCGTACGCGACGTAGACCACGTCGGCCAGCTCGTGGGCAAGCTTGTCGAGCGGACCTGCGACGGCCACCTCGGCGACCTCCGCGGCCTCCTCGGCGAGCAGTTCCCCACGGTGGGCGGCGAGTTCCGGGGAGACCTCGGTCGGTGTACTGCGGGCGTCGAGACCGAAGGCGAGGTGGAATTCACGGACCAGGTTGGCGGGAGAGGAGCTCATGCGGCGACTTTATCGGCGGGGTCTGACAGTCGGGTACGACGGCCGGGCCGGACCGTCCCGGCCGCGGATGCGACCGCCGCTGACGGGGCCGGTGCGGGCCGGTGGCGGAGGGCGATCGCTACCGGTCGCCTGCCGTCGCAGCCCCCTGCGGACCGTCGGCCTGTGACCCCTGCCCTGGTCAGCACCGCGTTCCTGCTGGCAGGATCGCGGACATGTCCAAGGCACTCACCCGCATCAGCAGGCGCCGGGCCCTGCAGGGCGCGGCGGCCGGGCTCGTGACCCTCGGGTTGCTGCTGTGGTGGCTGCTGCCCCTCGGCGAGGAGTCGCCGAGCGGGACGATCACTTTCAGTACGGGCACGCGCGCGGGAGTTTACCAGGAGTACGGCGAGCTGCTGCGCGAGGAGCTGGCCAAGGACATGCCGCAGCTCCAGGTGCGGCTGCTGACCAGCGCCGGTTCCCAGGAGAACGTCGAGCGTGTGGCGACCGGCAAGGCCGACTTCACGATCGCCGCCGCCGACGCGGTGGACACGTACCGGATCGACGGGAAGCCCGTCATGGACCGGCTGCGCGGCGTAGCCCGCCTGTACGACGACTACGTACAGCTCGTCGTCCCGCCGGACTCGGACATCCGCTCCGTCGCCGATCTCAAGGGCAAGCGGGTGGCCATAGGGCTGCCGAACTCCGGCGTGCGACTGATCGCCACGCGTGTGCTGGAGGCCGCCGGCATCGACCCGGCGAAGGACATCACGCCCAGGTCGGACGGCATCGACACCGGGCCCAAGCGGCTGGGGCACGAGCTCGACGCGTTCTTCTGGTCCGGCGGGGTGCCCACGGGCGGGCTGGAGCAGATCGCCGAGACCTCCGCGTTCCGCTTCGTGCCGATCGACGCCGACCTCGTCGCAAAGGTGCACGCACAGGGCGACGCGGCCCACTTCTACCGGGCGACCAACATGCCGGAGTCGGCCTACCCGACCATCCAGAACGGCGACACGGTGCCCACGATCGCCGTCTCCAACCTGTTGATCACCCGCAAGGACATGGATCCCCGGCTCACCGAATGGCTGACCCGGACGGTGATCAAGAGTCGGGACGGCATCGGCGCCCACGTCCACTCCGCGCAACTCGTCGACGTGCGCACGGCGATCTACACCAATCCCCTGACTCTGCACGCCGGGGCTCGGAACTACTACCGCTCGGTGAAGCCGTAGGGCTCTGCCGAGGCGCAGGAACGGTCGAAGAGCCGGACCGGACCCGGTCGGCCCGCTAAGGCGTCGGCCCCGCTAAGGCCCCGGTCAGCCCCCACTAAGGCGTCGGCCCCGACCTGGGTACCGCCACCGTCACCCGCAGTCCGTGCGGCTCATGAGGGCCGTACGAGATCGAGCCGCCGCCCGCCGCGAGCAGCGCCCGTGAGATCGACAGGCCGAGGCCCGAGCCCTTGATGTTCTGGTGCCGTCCGCTGCGCCAGAAGCGGTCGCCGATGCGGGCGAGTTCCTCGTCGGTGAGGCCGGGGCCGTTGTCGGTGACCTCGATGGTGGACGTATTGCCGTTGGACGTGACGGTCACCTCGACGCGCTCGTCCTTGGGCGTGAACTTGACCGCGTTGTCGATCACCGCGTCCAGCGCGCTGGACAGCGCCACCGGGTCGGCCCAGGCGGTGGTGGGCGGGCAGGTCCCCACCAGCCGGACGCCCTTGGCATCGGCGGTCGGCGCCCAGGCCGCGACGCGCTCGGCGGTCAGCGCACCGACGTCGGTCAGCCGGAGGTCGGCGGCGGTGTGCTCGGCGAGGGCCAGGTCGAGCAGGTCGTCCAGGACCTGCGCCAGGCGCTTTCCCTCGGCCTGCACCGAGGCGATCTCCTCATTGCCCTCCGGTAGTTCGAAAGCGAGCAGTTCGATGCGCAGCAGCAGCGCCGCGAGGGGGTTGCGCAGCTGGTGCGAGGCGTCGGCGACGAAGGCACGCTGCTGCTCCAGCACGTCCTCGACGTTGTCCGCCATCTCGTTGAACGACCGGGCCAGCCGCCGAAGTTCCGGCGGACCGCTAGCGACCGCGACACGTGACTTCAGGCGGCCGCTCGCGATCTCGTGCGTGGTCACGTCCAGCACGCGCACCGGCTTGAGCACCCAGCCGGTCAGCCTGAGGGCTGCCCCGACGGCCACCAGCATCGCGGCCGTGAGGCCCGCGCCGATGATCAGCCAGCCGTGCAGGATCCGCGAACGCATCTGTCCGGTGGGCGAGTCGGTGACCACGACCGCGACGACGTCACCGTCCCGGATGACCGGTGAGGCGATGACGAGCCGGTTGCGCTGCCAGGGCCACACCTGCTTGGGGTCGTGGCTGCGCCGGCTCAGCAGCGACTCCTCGAAGGCGTCGCGCTCCTCCCCGGTCTCGGGCAGGAACCATGTGGTCGGCCCGTTGGCCAGAGGCGTGTCGTTGGGCAGGAAGACGCCGGCCCGGATGCCATAGACCTCGTAGTAGCTCTCGAGTTCCCGGCTGAGGATGCGCAGCTCGTCGCGGGATCCGGAGGTGGCCGTGTCGGCGGCGGGCCGTGCGATGGCCGCGAAGTACGCGGTGTCGTCGATGCGGTCGACGACGACCTTCTGCTGCTGGGCCGCGGCCAGGCTGACCGCGAGCGGTACGCCGAGGGCAAGCAGGACGGCCGCCATCAGCACGATGAGCAGCGGGAGAAGACGAGTACGCACCCTTGCCCGCTACGAGGCCGGGGCGACGAGTCGGTAGCCGACGCCGCGTACGGTCTCGATCAGCGCCGGCATGCGCAGCTTTGCGCGCAGGGACGCCACATGCACCTCAAGAGTGCGCCCGGTCCCCTCCCAACTCGTACGCCACACCTCGCTGATGATCTGCTCCCGCCGGAAGACCACGCCGGGGCGCTGGGCCAGCAGCGCGAGAAGATCGAACTCCTTGCGGGTCAGTTGGATTACCGAACCGTCGACGCTCACCTGGCGCGTGTGCAGTTCGATGTGTACGGCGCCCAGGCGCAGCACGCCGTCACCACCCGTCCCTGTGTCCTCCTGGACGTTGCGCCGGCTGACGGCGTGGATCCGGGCGAGCAGCTCTCCGGTGTCGTACGGCTTCACTACATAGTCGTCGGCACCGAGGTTGAGGCCATGAATACGCGAACGGACGTCCGAACGCGCGGTGACCATGATCACCGGGGTGCTGGTGCGCTTGCGGATCTTGCCGCATACCTCGTAACCGTCCTGGTCGGGCAGGCCGAGGTCGAGGAGGACGACGCCGAAGCCGTTGCCCTCGGGGACGAGCGCCTGGAGGGCCTCCTCGCCGCTACGCGCGTGAGTGACGTCGAAACCGTGACGCGCCAGGACCGCGGACAGCGCGGCGGCGACGTGGTTGTCGTCCTCGACGAGGAGCAGTCTCATCCCGGCCTCCTTCGGTTCATCGGACGTACGATTCGGACAGGTACACAGTGCGTGCACGCGCGCGAGTGCACCAAGGAAGTCACGCTGATGGACGATGACGCCGTCAAGTGGGTTCCGGTTGCGCGCGGCTTCCGTTATCCAGCCGGTACGCGCCCAGGTCGCAAGTGCTACGACACGTGTCCGATTGCTATCGGATCGTGATGCTCAGATTCCCCTCAGAACTAATGACGCAGGTCGGATACGGTTACTACTGTCCTCCGAAACCGAGGAGGACGGAGCCTGAGAGCGATGACCGAAGTATCGGTGGCCAAGGAAGATGCGGCCGCGACCGGCGACCTGGTCGTCCTGAAGAACGTGAACAAGCACTTCGGCGCGTTGCACGTGCTCCAGGACATCGACCTGACGATCGCCCGCGGTGAGGTCGTCGTGGTCATCGGACCCTCCGGGTCCGGGAAGTCCACCCTGTGCCGCACCATCAACCGCCTCGAGACGATCGACTCCGGCGCGATCGCCATCGACGGCAAGCCGCTGCCCGCTGAGGGCAAGGCGCTTGCCAAGCTGCGTGCCGATGTCGGAATGGTCTTCCAGTCCTTCAACCTTTTCGCGCACAAGACCGTGCTCGAGAACGTGATGCTGGGACAGATCAAGGTCCGCAAGACGGACAAGAAGGCCGCCGAGGACAAGGCCCGCGCCCTGCTCGACCGAGTGGGTGTGGCCAGCCAGGCGGACAAGTACCCTGCCCAGCTCTCCGGCGGCCAGCAACAGCGTGTGGCCATCGCCCGAGCGTTGGCCATGGACCCCAAGGTCATGCTCTTCGACGAGCCGACGTCGGCTCTCGACCCGGAGATGATCAACGAGGTCCTGGAGGTCATGCAGCAGCTCGCCCGGGACGGCATGACCATGATCGTCGTCACCCATGAGATGGGCTTCGCCCGTTCGGCCGCCAATCGAGTGGTGTTCATGGCAGACGGCAAGATCGTCGAAGAAGCTGTGCCGGATCAGTTCTTCAGCAACCCGCGCAGCGACCGCGCCAAGGACTTCCTGTCCAAGATCCTGCACCACTGACGGACTGACGGCCTGCTACTCGCAGCCGACGACCTGCGTCAACCGCCGCTCCTGACGGCACGCATCTCTTCTCCACACAAAGGATGTTCACCATGAAGCTCCGCAAGGTCTCCGCCGCGGCCGCCGCTGCCGTCGTCCTCGCTCTCACCGCCACCGCCTGTGGTGGTGACGGCGACAGCGACAGCGGGTCGGGCTCCGGTGGCGGCGACAAGATCAAGATCGGCATCAAGTACGACCAGCCCGGTCTGGGCCTGAAGGAGCCCGACGGCACCTTCTCCGGCTTCGACGTCGACGTCGCCACGTACGTGGCGAAGGAGCTCGGCTACGAGCCCGACCAGATCGAGTTCGTCGAGACGAAGAGCGCCGACCGTGAGAACGCGCTCGCCCGTGGCGACGTGAAGCTCATCGCGGCGACGTACTCGATCACCGACGAGCGCAAGGAGAAGGTCGACTTCGCCGGCCCGTACCTGCTGGCCCACCAGGACCTGCTGGTCAAGACCGACTCGGACATCTCCGAGGCCACCGACCTCAACGGCAAGAACCTGTGCTCGGTCACCGGTTCCACCTCTGCGCAGAACGTCAAGAAGGACTTCGCCCCGAAGGCCAACCTGAAGGAGACCGGCGGCTACTCGGAGTGCATCGCCGGTCTGCAGAGCGGTTCCGTGGACGCCCTGACCACGGATGACTCGATCCTCGCCGGCTACGCCGCGCAGGAGCAGTACAAGGGCAAGTTCAAGCTTGCCGGTCTGAAGCTGAGCAACGAGAACTACGGCATCGGTGTGAAGAAGGGCGACACCGAGACCGTCAACAAGGTCAACGCCGCCTTGGAGAAGATGGTCCAGGACAAGTCCTGGGACAAGGCGGTCCAGGAGAACTTCGGTCCGGCCTCTTACAAGAACGAGCCCGCGCCGAAGATCGGCGTCATCGTCCAGTAGCGCAATGGTCCACCGGCGCGCCGCCGTCCACCGCGATCAGGGCGGCGGCGCGCCGCGCTATCCACGTTCGCCACCCACCCGGAAGCGCGGGAGATCGTGTTCGATTTTCTTTCTGACTACAACGACCCGACCCTGTTGGGTGCCTTCTGGATGACGGTGAAGCTCACGTTCTTCTCCGCCATCGGTTCCATGATCCTCGGCACTCTCCTGGCCGCTATGCGGGTCAGCCCGGTTCCGCTCATGCGCGGGTTCGGCACGGCCTATGTGAACATCGTCCGGAACATCCCCCTGACGGTCATCATCATCTTCACCTCGCTCGGCCTCGCCGACATCTTCGGTGTGACGATGGGCGCTTCCGACTTCGGCGTCCGGGGCTTCCGCCTGGCGATCCTCGGCTTCGTCGCCTACACCGCGGCCTTCGTCTGCGAGGCGATTCGTTCCGGCATCAACACCGTGCCGCTCGGCCAGGCCGAGGCGGCCCGTGCCATCGGACTGACCTTCAGCCAGACCCTCCGGCTGATCATCCTGCCGCAGGCCCTCCGCTCGGTCATCGGCCCGCTCGCCAACGTGTTGATCGCCCTGACCAAGAACACCACCGTGGCGGCCGCGATCGGCGTGGCAGAAGCCGCCTACCTGATGAAGGAAATGATCGAGAACGAGGCTGAGACGGTGCTGATCGGCGCGGTCTTCGCCTTCGGTTTCGTGGTACTGACCCTGCCCACCGGCCTCTTCCTCGGTTGGCTGAGCAAGCGACTGGCGGTGAAGCGATGAGCTCCGTTCTCTACGACGCTCCGGGCCCCCGCGCCAAGCGGCGCAATGTGCTCATCTCGGTGGTCTTCTTCGCGCTGCTCGCGCTGCTCGCGTGGTTCGTCTGGGACACGATGGACGAAAAGGGCCAGCTGGAATGGGCCCTGTGGAAACCGTTCACCGAGTCGCCGGCCTGGACGACCTATCTGCTGCCGGGTCTCGTCGACACACTGAAGGCCGCGGCACTGGCCATGGTGATCGCCCTTCCGCTGGGCGCGTTCTTCGGTATCGCGCGCATGTCCGACCACCGGTGGGTGCGGCTTCCGGCCGCCTGGGTGGTCGAGTTCTTCCGGGCGATCCCTGTCCTGCTGCTGATGCTGTTCGCCAACGAGTTCTACAACCGTTGGACGGACGTCAGCAGTGAGCAGCGGCCTCTGTACGCGGTCGTCACCGGCCTGGTGCTCTACAACGCGTCCGTCCTGGCCGAGGTGGTACGCGCCGGCATCCTCTCGCTGCCCAAGGGCCAGTCGGAAGCCGCCATGGCGGTCGGTCTGCGCAAGAGCCAGACGATGAGGAGCATCCTGCTGCCACAGGCTGTCACGGCCATGCTGCCGGCCATCGTCAGCCAGCTCGTGGTCATCGTGAAGGACACCGCGCTGGGCGGCGTGATGATCGGGTTCACCGAGCTCCTCAACGCGCGCCAGACACTGGCGGCCTTCTATGCCAACGTCATCCCCAGCTTCATCGTGGTGGCGATCATCTACATCGTCCTCAACTTCATCCTCACCAGCTTCGCGAGCTGGCTGGAGAAGAGGCTGCGGCGCAGCAAAAAGGGCACGGGTGCGGTCCTCAGCGCCGAGGACATGGAGGAGCTCAACCCGGCGGCGACGGGTGGCACCTACGGCGCCGGCGCAGGCGGCTCCATCTGATGATCAGTCCAGGAGCCGCTGTCATCTGATGAGCAGTCAAGTGGCATGAACGACGCGGAGGGCAGTGGCATGATCGCCACTGCCCTCCGTCACTTGACGCAAGCACCGGCAATGGGTTGCATACGTTCTGTGATCGTGCACCCTGCTCCAACTTTCTGTTCACTTGCGTCCCTCGGGACACCGCTGCGGGCAGGGGGCGCCGCGCCGTGGACCCGGTGATCATCGTCGGAGCGGGGCCCGTGGGGCTTACGCTCGCCCTGGCGCTGGCCCGTCAGGAGGTGCCGTCCGTCGTCCTCGACGAGGGGCCCGGCAAGGACGAACCCCGCCTCGCGCGCACCGTCGTCCTGCGCGAGGACACCACCGCCCTCATGGAGCGCCTGACGGGTGCGCCTGTCGCCGAGGCCGGAGCCCGCTGGGCCGGATGGCGGGCAATGCGGCGCAAGCAGGTGATGCGCGAGGTCACGTTCGACGACGCGGCGGCCGAGCCCGAGGGCGTCACGAACCCCGCCCCCCTGCACATCGCCCAGCACGTGCTCACCGGCGCCCTGCGCGCGGCCCTCGAAGGCGAACCGCTCGTCAAGATCGCCGTGGACAGCCGCCTGGACGCCATCGAGCAGGAGCCATCGGGTGTCACCGCCCACACCCGTGGACCCAAGGGCACCTGGTGGCGGGGCAGTTATCTGGTCGGCTGCGACGGCCCGCGCTCGACCGTGCGCAAACTCCAGGACATCCGCTTTCCCGGCCGTACGGCGGTGGAGCGACACGCCGTGGCAGCGCTGCGCGCGGAACTTCCCTGGGACGGTCAGGCGTTGCTCCATCGGATGCCGCCGTGGCGGATGTCCGGACCTTCGGCCGGGGAGGTCACCGGACGACCGCTCGCGGACGGGGTGTGGCGCCTGGACTGGCTGCTGCCGCCGGGCAAGGACCTGGTCACACCCGAGCTGCTGGTGGCTCGCATCCGGGAGACGCTCGCCGGCTGGACCGGTGGGCCGACACCGCCGTACGAGCTCCTCGACACCGGGGTTCACACGGTCCACCACCGTCTGGCCCGCCGCTGGCGCGCGGGCCGCGTCTTTCTCGCCGGGGACGCGGCGCACTGCCTCGGCACGCTCGGCACGCATGGGCTCGACGAGGGGCTGCGGGACGCCGACAACCTCGCCTGGAAGCTGGCACCGGCCTGGCACCACGGGCCGCACGAGGCGCTGCTCGACAGCTACCAGACGGAACGGCGCGCCGTCGTCGCCGCCCGGCTGCGCGCCGCCGACCAGGCGCTGCCGCTGCTGCGCGGCGGCGGTGGGCTGCGCGCCTACGTCCCCGGCTCCGCCCGGGGTCATGACGCGCTGCTGATGGACGGCCACCTGGGGCACGGCGCGATCGGTGCGCTGGGGACGTACGCCGAGTCGCCGCTCGCACCCGGGCCCCTGGAGGGCGAGGTCCCGGTGGACACGCCGCGTGGTGCGCCGGTCGTGGACGTGCGGGTCACAGCGGAGGACGGCTCTTTCGTACAGTTGCGCGACCGGCTCGGGCGCGGCGCGCTGCTGGTGCTGCTGATCGCGCCGGGCACGGGCGTCTGGGAGCGCAAGCACTGGGCGACTGCCGGGATCATGCCTCGGCTGGCGGCCGCGGTGACGGCACTGCCGTACCGAGCCGAGTTGCTGGTCGCGGAGGCCTATCCGGGGGCGGCCGCGCACTCGGTGCTGCTGGTGCGGCCCGACGGCCATCTGGTGACGGCCTTGAGTGGAGTACGGCCGACCGATCTGTACGCGGCAGCCGCGGCCGCCCTGGGGGGACCGGGCAAGGTTCAGGCCGACGCGGCGGAGGCAAAGGCAGGGGCAGCGGCGGAGGCGGGGGCTGCGGCCGGCTCGCGCTGACATCGAAGGGAACTCGCGCTGCCTCTGTCGTAGGGAACCGACCGTCACCGGACCAGAGAGCAGCACTCACTGTCACTGTGCGGTCCGCATAGTGACAGTGAGTTGACCGGCCCGCACCGGCGTGGTGTACTCCGGATCGTGACCGACACCTGTGTGCGCCTGTGGCGGAGGGTCCATATGGACCTCGTCCGCTATGCAGGCTGCGTGTGTCGCCCGTCCTGCTGAACTCGCATCCCCCCTTCCTGCGCGCGCCACTGCTGACTCTGTCGCCTGTGCTGTCGCGCGCTCTTCGCGAACTCTCTTCAGGACGGTGCCCGTGTCCGTACCCTCTGCCGCCTCCCTTTCCTCCGTTGCCGCGTCCAAATCCGGCGCCAAGTCGAATCCCGCGCCGGTCTCCGCGCCGACGCAGGCGGATCTACTCGACTTCGTACGGCGTGCGGCCGCCGACACAGAGCTGGTCGCCTCGCTCCCCCTCGACCCCGAGGGCCGTACCTGGGTACGGCTCAAGGGTCCCGGCGGCAGCGAGGCCTGGTTGATCGGCTGGCCGCCCGGGACGGGCACCGGCTGGCACGACCACGCCGACTCGGCCGGCGCCTTCGTGACGGCGGCCGGTGAGCTCAAGGAGAACTCGCTCGCCGTCCGGCTGCCTGCCGACGGCTGGAAGACGCTGGAATTGGCGGACGACGTGGACCGGGAACGGCGGCTCCCCGCCGGAAAGGGCCGCTCCTTCGGCCACCACCATGTACACGAGGTGCTCAACGAGTCCCCCGACCGTCACGCGATCTCCGTTCACGCCTACTACCCACCCCTGCCTCAGATCCGCCGCTTCAGCCGCAGTGGGCCGATTTTGCGCCTGGAGCAGGTGGAGCGCCCGGAGGACTGGCAGTGAGCGGGGCGGCCGGAGGCGAGCCTGTGCTGCACGGTTCGAGCGAACGACGGGTTGGTAGCGGTGAGTTGAAGGCGGGTGCTGCGGGCGGCGTGAGCGAGGCGCCCGCCGGGGCGGGCGAGTGGGAGACAGGCGTGGGTGACGTGGTTGGACGCGGTGTGGACGAACGGCCCGTCGGCATCGACGAGTTGCTGGAGCGGGTGCGCGCGGGCTACGAGCGGATCGAGCCTCGGGATGCGTACGAGGCCGCTCAGGGAAGCGAGGCTCTGCTGGTGGACATCCGGTACGCGGCCCTGCGGGAGCGGGACGGTCTGATCCCCGGCGCCCTCGTCGTCGAGCGCAACGAACTGGAGTGGCGGCTCGATCCGCAGGGCAGCCACCGGGCCCCCGAGGCCACCGGTCACGACCTGCGGGTCGTGGTGATCTGCAACGAGGGCTACGCATCCAGCCTGGCGGCGGAATCGCTACGGCGACTGGGGCTGAGCCGAGCCACCGACCTGGTCGGCGGGTTCCAGGCATGGCGAACTGCTGGGCTTCCGGTGACGTCGGGGGTGGGTGCGGACGCCTAGGCCGGTTGATCCCGGCCCGAACGCGATGGGCGCCCCCGCGCGTCCACCGTGTCCGGCGCCGGAATCCCGTGGTCGCGAGCCTTCGCCCACTTCCGGGTCCCCTACCGGGATCAGAACCCCTCGCCCTCGAGGAACTCCGTGTCCTCGCCCTCCTCCTCCAGCGCCTGCCGGACCACCCGTAGGGCCATGCCCTCGGGATAGCCCTTGCGGGCGAGCATGCCCGCGAGGCGGCGCAGGCGTTTGTCGCGGTCGAGGCCGCGTGTGGAGCGCAGCTTGCGGGCTACGAGTTCGCGTGCGGTCGTCTCTTCCTGCTCGGAGTCGAGCTGGGAAACGGCCGCGTCGATCAGTGTCGAGTCGACGCCCTTGGTACGCAGTTCCTGCGCGAGCGCGCGTCTGGCGAGACCCCGGCCGTGGTGTCGGGACTCCACCCAGGCATCCGCGAACGCACTGTCGTTGATGAGGCCGACCTCCTCGAACCGCGACAGCACCTCCTCGGCGGCATCGTCCGGGATCTCCCGCTTGCGCAGGGCGTCCGCAAGTTGCTTCCGCGTCCGCGGGGTCCCGGTGAGCAGGCGCAGGCAGATCGCCCGAGCCTGCTCCACCGGGTCCGCCGGGAGGTCCCCCTTCTCGGCCCTCGACAAGGAGGGGGCGTCTCCGTCTTCACCGGGCGACTCCCCGAAGCCGCGCCGACGGCGCCCCCGCCCCCCGGCTGAGCCGCCCTCACCACGCATCCTGCGGCCACCCCGGCGCGAGCCGCCGCTGGCCGCCGAGCCCGCCTGCGGCCGCTTGCCGCTGCCCTGGATGCCTTCGCCCGGCCAGTCACCAACGCCCGGGATGCCCTTGCCCGGCCCGTCGTCGTACGACCTCTCCGTGCCGTACGACGCCGCACTGCCGTTCCCCCCGTAACCGCCCCGAGCGGTTTCTCCGTCGTAGCTACCCCGGTCCACGTCTCCCCCGTGGCCGTCGCCGCCCCTCCCCCGCTCACGCCGAGCGTCGGGGTGGGCGGACTCGGCCCAGTCGGTTCGCCACGCTTCTGAATCAGGCACCGTACGGATCAGCTCTTGGCTGCTGCGGCCTTGGTCTTGGCCGTCTTGGCCGCCGCCGGAGCGGGCACCGTCTTCGCAGCGTCGTCCGGGGCGGCGGCAACCGCGGCGTCCGCGCCCGGCTCGGCAGCCGGCTCCTCGGGCCGCACGCCGACGCCCAGCTTCTCCTTGATCTTCTTCTCGATCTCGTTGGCCAGGTCGGGGTTGTCCTTCAGGAAGTTACGAGCGTTCTCCTTGCCCTGGCCGAGCTGGTCGCCCTCGTACGTGTACCAGGCGCCGGCCTTGCGGACGAAGCCGTGCTCCACGCCCATGTCGATCAGGCCGCCCTCGCGGCTGATGCCCTGGCCGTAGAGGATGTCGAACTCGGCCTGCTTGAAGGGCGGCGCGACCTTGTTCTTGACGACCTTGCAGCGGGTGCGGTTGCCGACCGCGTCCGTGCCGTCCTTCAGGGTCTCGATGCGGCGGATGTCGATACGCACCGAGGCGTAGAACTTCAGCGCCCGGCCACCGGTCGTGGTCTCCGGGGAGCCGAACATCACGCCGATCTTCTCGCGGAGCTGGTTGATGAAGATCGCGGTGGTCTTCGACTGGTTGAGCGCGCTGGTGATCTTCCGCAGGGCCTGGCTCATCAGTCGGGCCTGCAGACCGACGTGGCTGTCGCCCATCTCGCCCTCGATCTCCGCACGCGGGACGAGCGCGGCGACGGAGTCGATGACGATGAGGTCGAGGGCGCCGGAGCGGACCAGCATGTCCACGATCTCCAGAGCCTGCTCGCCGTTGTCGGGCTGAGAGAGGATCAGGTTGTCGATGTCGACGCCGAGCTTCTTCGCGTACTCGGGGTCGAGGGCGTGCTCCGCGTCCACGAAGGCGACCTGACCGCCGGCCTTCTGCGCGTTGGCCACTGCGTGCAGGGTCAGCGTGGTCTTACCGGAGGACTCCGGTCCGTACACCTCCACCACGCGGCCGCGCGGCAGGCCACCGACGCCGAGGGCGACGTCGAGCGCGGTCGACCCGGTGGGGATGACCTCGATGGGCTCGTTCGGCCGCTCGCCCAGGCGCATGACCGCACCCTTGCCGAACTGCCGTTCAATCTGTGCGAGCGCGGCGTCCAGGGCCTTCTCGCGGTCGGTTCCTGCCATGGGTTCCACCCGATTTGCTTGAGTCGATCGCTTCACGTCAAAGACGCTAACGCCTGCCACTGACAATGGGCCCCGACGCCCGTCCGGCCTGTGGATAACTCGGCCACTTATCCATCGAAACCGTGGCGAAATGCCCGCCGAGCGCCCCTCCGCCGTCTCCATCAGAATGGATGTTCGATTTTCGTGTCAAGCGCACCACACGGCACCTACGAGACTACGTCCGCGGCCTGACACCGCCCCGGATTCCCGGCCGACAGCCCGCCCCTCGTGGCGGATTACCCGCCCGCCGTCCCGGCGACACGGCCCCCTGCTCCTGCCTGCGTCTGGCGTCGGCTGCTGGCGCCGGCTGGCGCCGGCTGCTCCTCAGGAGGAGTTGTCGCCCGGATCCTCCGCCTTCGGCGGTGGCTCAGCCGCTCCCGGCCGCGGGGCCCACAGCGCACGCGCGCGGGCGACCAGACCTCGCCCCGCACCCCGCCCCCAGTGGTGCCCGTGGACCCGGGGGTCGTCGGTGACGTCGTACCGCTTCACGTACGCCCCCAGGAACGCCTGCAGCGTGGCGATCGCAGGGATGGCGATCAGGGCGCCTACCGCGCCGAGGAGGGCGGTGCCGGCGACGACCGAACCGAAGGCGACCGCGGGGTGGATGTCGACGGTCTTCGAGGTCAGCTTGGGCTGCAGCACATAGTTCTCGAACTGCTGGTAGACCACCACGAAGATCAGCACCCACAGCGCGTACCAGGGATCGACCGTGAAGGCGATCAGCATGGGCAGGGCACCCGCGAGATAGGTGCCGATGGTGGGAATGAACTGCGAGACAAGGCCGACCCACACCGCGAGCACGGGCGCGTATGGCACGTCCAGGCTCGCCAGCAGGATGTAGTGGGCTACGCCGGAGATGAGCGCCATAAGGCCGCGCGAGTACAGGTAACCGCCGGTCTTGGTGACGGCGATCTCCCACGCGCGCAGTACCTCGGCCTGCTTGGCGGGCGGCAGTACGGAGCACAGCGCGCGGCGCAGTCGCGGGCCGTCCGCGGCGAAGTAGAACGAGAACAGCGTGATCGTCAGCAGTTGGAAGAGGCCGCCGAGGACCTGGGCGGACACGGCCAGGACCCCGGTGGCGCTGTTCTGCACGTAGTTGCGCAGCCAGTCGGAGCGGAGCAGGCCCTCCTGGACGTCCACGCGGCGCAGCTCGGTGTTGAAGTGCGCATTGATCCAGTTGATGACGGAGTCGAGGTAGTTCGGGAAATCCTCGACGATCTTGATGATCTGGCCCGCGAGCATGGACCCCAGCAGTGTCACGAACCCGGCGGACGCGATGATCACGGCGAGGAAGACGATGCCGGTGGCCAGTCCGCGGCGCATGCCGCGCGCGGCCATCCAGCTCACCGCGGGCTCGATGGCGAGAGCCAGGAAGAACGCGATGAGGACGTTGATCAACAGCCCGGTGAGCTGGTGAAAGGCCCAGCTGCCCAGCTGGAACGCGCCGACGAGCGCCAGCGCGAGCACCATGGCGCGCGGGAGCCAACGAGGCATGCGGGCGTTGGCCCCGGCGTCGCTCTCCCCAGGTGGTGGGGTGGGCGGCGTCGTGCCGAACGGGGATCCGTGCCGGGCGAGCTGCCCGGTCTCGTCAGTGCGTGCCACGGAGCAAGTGTCGCCCACACCACCGACAAACGGCTTCGGTCCTGCGATCTTCGTGACTGGTCAGCGCTTCTCACCCGGAACGTTCATGACGGCACACACCACACGCCACACATCCTTCGCCTCCCAGCCGGCGTTCAGCGCCTCGTGCACCGTCCGCCCGCCGAGTTCCGTCATCACGTGGTCGCGCGCGAAGGTGTCGGCGTAGCCCGAACCGAAGTGATCCGCCATCCGCTCCCAGAAGACCGTCAACCGCATGCGTCCAGTATCCCGCCCCTGAGAGTGGGCCTGCGCCGGGACCCCTTGCCGAGACCGCTTTCCGTCCTACGGTCTGACGCATGCCCGAAACAGGAGCTTCCGCACTCCCCCCGACGCCCTCGACGCGCTCCCCGCTCTTCCGCGCCGAGCAGTTCGTCTGGCTCAGCGCGCGCGTGCTCGAGCAGCGTCTCTTCGCGTACCACTTCCTGAACGGTGCCGCCGACCCGGTGGAGACCGCGCTGGGCGCCTACCGCAACGAGGACGGCGGGTACGGCCACGCGCTGGAGCCCGATCTGCGCGGCCCGGTCAGCCAGCCGCTGCACACCGGTCACGCCTTGCACATCCTGGATGCCATCGAGCGCTGCGGCGGACAGCGCGTGGATCGCGTCTGCCGCTACCTCACCTCGGTCTCCACGCCGGACGGCGCCCTCCCGGCGATCCATTCCAGCCAGCGCGGCTACCCCGCCGCACCCTTCATGCCGATCGTGGACGACGCTCCCAGCTCGCTCCTGGCCACCGGACCGGTCGTCGGACTGCTGCACCGCAATGAGGTGTGGCACGCCTGGCTGTTCCGGGCCACGGACTTCTGCTGGCAGGCCGTCGAGTCCCTGGAGAAGTCCCACCCGTACGAGATCGAGGCCGCCGTGGCCTTCCTGGACTCCGTTCCCGACCGCCCGCGCGCGGAGGCGGCCGCCGACCGCCTGGGCCGCCTCGTGCGCGAACAGCGCCTTGCGGCACTGGAGCCGGACAACCTCGACGCCTACCCGCCCTCCGTCGACTACGCCCCCGGCGAGCACCATTTCCCGCACGACTATGCGCGGACACCGCGCTCCTTCGCGCGCGCGTGGTTCACGGACGACGAGATGAGCCGCTCCCTCGACCACCTCGCCGACGAGCAGCAAGAGGACGGCGGCTGGCCGATCCGTTGGCGTCAGTGGGCGCCGAGCATTGCATCCGAGGCCCGTCCGATGGTGACGATGGAGGCACTGCGCACGCTCAGGGCGTACGGCCGCCACATCGGCTGACGAGCCTCACCCACCCATCGCGCGCACCCCTGCCGTCACCAGCACGGCCGCAGCGACGACAAGCAGGAACGGAGCACGCAGGACGAGCGCCACGGCAGCCGCAGCGACCCCGGCCACCCTCGCGTCCAGTACCAGCGCCTGCCCGTCACCGAACGTCTGCTGAGCCGTGAGGGCGGCAAGGAGGGCGACGGGCAAGAGGGCGGCCAGCCGCCGTACGAGAGGCCTCTCCAGAGCACCCACGGGCACGAGCAGCCCGACGAGCTTGACGCCGTAGCAGCCAAAGGCGGTGACGCCGATCGCGATCCAGGTGTTCACAGCTCCCCCTCCCGCACGTCTCCCCGACGCCGCCCCTGCGCCCACACCACGACCGGCGCCGCGAGGGCGGCAACCAGCACAGGCACGCCTGCGGGCAGAACAGGCAACAACCCGAGCCCCAGCACCACAGCCAGTCCGGCGACAGCTCGCTCGGTCGCCGACTTCAGCATCGGCGCGAGCAAAGCCAGAAAGACGGCAGGCCCGGCCGCATCCAGCCCCCAGGCATCGGTGTCCCCCATGGCCTCCGCCCCGAGCGCACCGAGCAACGTGGTGAGGTTCCACAGCACGTACAGGCTGAGCCCCGTCACCACGAACCCGATCCGCGCACTGCGCCGATTCGGCTGCGCCAGCGCGACTGCCGCCGTCTCGTCGATCACCCACTGCGCGGCGAACGGCCGCACCGCGCGCGTGAGGCTCAGCAACTGCGACAACCGCAGCCCGTAAAAGGCATTACGCACGCCGAGAAAGAACGCACCCGCGGCCGCGGTCCACGGACCACCCCCGGCAGCAAGCGCCCCTACCAGCGCGAACTGCGAGGCTCCCGTGAACACCAGCAGGCTGAGCGCACAGGTCTGCAAGAGCGTGAGCCCACTACCAGCCGAGGTCACCCCGAAGGCGAACCCGGACAACCCGACGGCTACTCCAACGCCCAGGGCGTCCCGTACAACAGCCCCGTCGGGCTTGCCTTCGTCGACACGAAGGTCTTCGAGAGCTTTCTGTTCTGCCACACCCGTGACGCTAGGACAGCCCCTGCCACACGTCTTGTACGTTCTTGCGCTCCCGCTGATAGGCCCCCGGCGGAACGCCGACGATCCGGCTGAAGTGCCGATTCAGATGCGGCTGATCGGTGAAGCCCACGGCAAGGGCCGCCTCAGCCGGCGAAACCCCTTCGTCCAACAGCCGCCGAGCCCGCCTTACCCGAGCATCGGTCAGCCACGTATGCGGTGGCATCCCGTACAGATCCCGAAACGCCCGCAGCAAGGCAAACGGACCGGTACCGAGATCGACAGCCAGCCTCTCCAGACTGGGCGGCTCAGCCAACCGCCCCTCCAGCACCTCACGCGCGCGTACAGCGACCCGAGCCCCGGCAGTCCGCACCTCGCGCTGCGGAAGAGCCCCACCGTTCAACCGCAGCAGCCGGGTGACTGCCACCCGAAGCAACGTATCGGCGGCCAGCGCGTTCCCCTCATCCGCAGCCCGCAACACCTGATGCACCAACCCCACGGCATACGCATCATCGAGCACCGGCCTCACAAACCCCGGCGTCCCCCGAAGAGCAGTGGTCTCCCCCGCTATCTCGGCCACCAGCTCGGCCGACGGATAGACGGCCCCGTACTGCCACCCCTCAGGAACCCCCGCCCGCCCGGTATGCGGCGTATCCGGATTGACCAACGCAAGCGCACCGGCCCCCGCGTACTGATCAGCACCCCGACAGTGAAAGACCTCCACACCATCGGCGATGGCGGCGATCACGAAGTTCTCATGGGTATGCCGCACAAACGTCTTCCGCACATACCGGGCCCGCAGCAGATCAACACCGGGCAAGTCGGCGTATTGCCAATGCCGCGCCCGCTCACCCGAACCTGCCATACCCCCATTCTCCGCGACGCCGACGAACCACCCAGCGGGGCACCCCCGCGGACCGGCACCCGCGTACGCCGGCAAGGGGCCGTGCCGGGGGGTGTCCGCCCGCAGCGGCGGGCGTCAAGAAACGGCGCCTCTTGAGGTAGGGCAACCGCCCGACCGAGGACGGACACCCCCCGGCACGGCCCCGACCCACAACGAACCCGCAGGCGCTACGCACACCACCACTCACCCGAAGCGGGCCGCCGCAGGCACCCCCGCCCAACCGCCGGAGGCAAGACGCACAACCACCCCCGCACACATTTCCCCAGCTCAGCCGCATTGTCAGTCCCCGGGTGCAGGATGGACGCATGGTCAGCAACCCGCACCAAGCCCTAGCCGGCTTCTCCCCCGCCACCCGAGGCTGGTTCACGGGCGCATTCTCCGCGCCCACCGCAGCCCAGGCAGGTGCGTGGCAGGCCATCCACGAGGGCTCGGACGTGCTGGTCGTGGCCCCCACCGGCTCCGGCAAAACCCTGGCTGCCTTCCTCGCCGCCCTGGACCAGCTGGCCGCCACACCCCCACCGGCCGACCCCAAGAAGCGCTGTCGAGTCCTCTACGTCTCCCCCCTCAAAGCCCTCGCCGTCGACGTCGAGCGCAACCTCCGCAGCCCCCTGACCGGCATCCGCCAGGAATCCATCCGCCTGGGTCTCCCCGAGCCCGAGGTGAAGGTCGGCATCCGCTCCGGCGACACCCCCGCAGCAGAGCGCCGAGCCCTGTCGACCCGTCCCCCGGACATCCTCATCACCACCCCCGAGTCCCTCTTCCTGATGCTGACGTCAGCGACACGCGACGCTCTGACCGGCATCGAGACGGTGATCCTGGACGAGGTGCACGCGGTGGCGGGCACCAAGCGCGGCGCCCACCTCTCCCTCACCCTGGAGCGCCTGGACGAGCTACTCCCTAAACCGGCCCGCCGCATCGGACTCTCCGCGACCGTCCGCCCGGTCGACGAGATCGCCCGCTACCTCTCCCCCCGCCGCAAGGTGGAGATCGTGCAGCCGAAGTCGGGCAAGGAGTTCGACCTCTCCGTCGTGGTCCCCGTCGAGGACCTGGGCGAGCTGGGCGGCTCCCCGGTCGCCGAGGGCTCCGAAGGCGCGGAACGGCCCTCGATCTGGCCCCACGTGGAGGAGCGGATCGCCGACCTGGTCCAGGCCCACCGCTCCACCATCGTCTTCGCCAACTCCCGCCGCCTGGCGGAACGCCTGTGCAACCGCCTCAACGAGATCGCCTACGAGCGGGCCACCGGCGAACCACTCGACGAGCACCACGCCCCGGCCGAGCTCATGGGCGGCTCGGGCGCGGCCCAGGGCGCACCGCAGGTCATCGCCCGCGCCCACCACGGCTCGGTCTCCAAGGAACAGCGCGCCCTGGTCGAGGAGGACCTCAAGGCAGGCCGCCTCCCCGCAGTCGTGGCCACGTCCAGCCTCGAGTTGGGCATCGACATGGGCGCCGTCGACCTCGTCGTCCAGGTCGAGTCACCGCCCTCCGTGGCTTCCGGCCTCCAGCGCGTGGGCCGCGCGGGACACCAGGTCGGCGCCGTCTCCACCGGCGTGGTGTTCCCGAAGTACCGCGGAGACCTCGTCCAGGCAGCCGTGGTCACCGAACGGATGCGCACCGGGTCCATCGAGTCCCTGAAGGTCCCGGCCAACCCCCTGGACGTCCTCGCCCAGCAAATCGTCGCCATGACGGCGATGGACACCTGGCAGGTGGACGACCTCCTCGCCATGGTCCGCCGAGCCGCCCCCTTCGCGTCCCTCCCCGAATCCGCTTTCACCGCCGTCCTCGACATGCTCGCCGGCCGCTACCCGTCCGACGCCTTCGCCGAGCTCCGCCCGCGCGTGGTCTGGGACCGCGTCGCCGGCACGATCACCGGCCGCCCCGGCGCACAGCGCCTCGCGGTCACCTCCGGAGGCACCATCCCGGACCGCGGCCTGTTCGGTGTCTTCCTCGCCGGAGCGGACCCGAAGAAGGGCGGCGGCCGGGTCGGCGAGCTGGACGAGGAGATGGTCTACGAGTCCCGCGTGGGGGACGTCTTCACGCTCGGCACGAGCTCCTGGCGCATCGAGGACATCACCCGCGACCGCGTCCTGGTCTCCCCCGCGCCGGGCGTACCGGGCCGACTCCCCTTCTGGAAGGGCGACCAACTGGGCCGACCCCTCGAACTGGGCCGCGCGGTGGGCGCGTTCCTGCGCGAGGTCGGCTCGCTGCCCAAGGAGGACGCCCGCCTGCGCCTCCTCACCGCAGGCCTGGACGTCTGGGCGGCCGACAACGTCCTGTCCTACCTGGACGAGCAGCGCGAGGCCTGCGGCCACATCCCGGACGACCGCACGATCGTCGTCGAGCGCTTCCGCGACGAACTCGGCGACTGGCGGGTCGTCGTGCACTCCCCCTTCGGCGCGCAGGTCCACGCCCCCTGGGCCCTCGCCCTGGGCGCGAAGCTCTCCGAGCGGTACGGCATGGACGCGCAGGTCATGCACGCCGACGACGGCATCGTGCTGCGCCTGCCCGACGCCGACCTCATGGGCCTGGACCTGCTGGACCAGGAGCCGAGGAAGGCCGGCACCGAGTACGACGCCGACCAGGCGCCCGTCGGGGCGGCGGACGTCGTTTTCGACAAGGGCGATGTCGACCAGATGGTCACCGACCAGGTCGGCGGCTCGGCGCTGTTCGCGTCCCGCTTCCGCGAGTGCGCCGCCCGCGCGCTGCTGCTGCCGCGCCGCAACCCCGGCAAGCGCACTCCGCTGTGGCAACAGCGCCAGCGCGCCGCCCAACTCCTCGAGGTCGCCAGCGAGTTCGGCTCGTTCCCGATCGTGCTGGAAGCGGTCCGCGAATGCCTCCAGGACGTCTTCGACGTCCCCGGCCTCACCGAGCTCATGGGCGACCTCGAAGCCCGCAAGGTTCGCCTCGTCGAGGTCACCACCCCCGAGCCGTCCCCGTTCGCGCGCTCCCTCCTCTTCGGGTACGTCGCCCAGTTCCTGTACGAGGGAGACTCCCCGCTCGCCGAGCGCCGCGCCGCCGCCCTGTCGCTGGACTCGCGTCTGCTCGCCGAGCTGCTCGGCCAGGCGGAGCTGCGCGAACTGCTCGACGCCGAGGTGCTGTCCGAGCTGGAGCAAGAGCTCCAGTGGCTCACCGAGGACCGCCGCGTCAAGGACGTCGAAGGCGTCGCGGACGTCCTTCGCCTCCTCGGCCCGCTCACGGACGCCGAACTGGTCGAGCGCGGCGCCGAGCCGCACTGGGCCCAGGAGCTGGCCGGCGCCCGCCGCGCCATCAAGGTCCGCATCGCCGGCACGGACCACTGGGCGGCGATCGAGGACTCGGGCCGCCTGCGCGACGCGCTCGGCACGGCACTGCCCGTCGGCGTCCCCGAGGCCTTCACCGAGCCGGTCAAGGACCCGCTCGGCGACCTCCTCGCCCGCTACGCCCGCACCCACGGCCCGTTCACGTCGGCCACAGCGGCGGCCCGATTCGGCCTGGGTGCGGCGATCACCGACGGCGCCCTCCAGCGGCTGGCGGCGGGTGGACGAGTCGTCCAGGGCGAGTTCCACCCGGCAGGCATCGGCCAGGAGTGGTGCGACGCGACAGTCCTGCGCCGCCTGCGCCGCCGCTCCCTCGCTGCCCTGCGCCATGAGCTGGAGCCGGTGCCACCGGCCGCGCTCGCGCAGTTCCTGCCGCAGTGGCAGCACATCGGCAAGGGCCACGGGCTGCGCGGCATCGACGGACTGGTCCGCGCCATCGAGCAGTTGCAGGGCGCGTCCGTGCCTGCGTCCGCCCTGGAGAAGCTCGTCCTGCCGTCCCGCGTCGCGAACTACGCCCCCGCGATGCTCGACGAACTCACCGCCGCCGGAGAGATCGTCTGGGCCGGAGCGGGCTCACTCCCCGGCAAGGACGGCTGGGTGTCCCTCTACATGGCGGACGCGGCCCCCTTGCTCCTGCCGCAGCCGCACCCCCTGGAGCTGACGGCACTGCACCAGTCCGTCCTGGACGCCCTGTCCGGCGGCTACGGCCTGTTCTTCCGCCAGATCACCGACCATGTCCGCGCCACCACGCACCCGGACGCCACCGACCCCCAACTCGCCGACGCCCTCTGGGACCTGGCCTGGTCGGGCCGCCTGACGAACGACACACTCGCACCCATGCGCTCCCTGCTCGGCTCGGGCCGCACCGCGGGCTCCACGGCTCACCGCGCCAAGCGCACTGTCCCACGCGGACGCTACGGCTCTCTGACGTCCGCCGCCCGCCCCGCGTCCCGAACCGGCCCACCGACCGTCGCCGGCCGCTGGTCCGTGCTCCCGGCCCACGAACCGGACCCCACAGTGCGGGCCCACGCACTGGCCCGCGCACTCCTCGACCGTCACGGCGTGGTGACCCGGGGAGCGGTCGCCGCCGAGGGCGTGGAGGGCGGCTTCTCGGCGACGTACCGCATCCTGTCCGCCTTCGAGGACAGCGGCCAGGCGCGGCGCGGTTACGTGGTCGAGGGACTCGGAGCCGCGCAGTTCGCCATGGACGGCGCGGTGGACCGCCTGCGCGCGGTCGCCAACGCCCGCGAGCGCGGCGAGGCCCTGCCCGGCCCCAGCACCCCCGACACCGACGGCGCCCCCGGTGGCTACGGCGGACCTGAGGTGCACGGCGCCTTCGACGACTTCGGCGCCCCTGGCACCGACCAGGGCAACACCCCCGAATGGGACAACCCCGACGGCACGCCCGCGTACGAGATCCCCGACCTCGACCACGAATTCCTGGACGCCCACCTCGGTCCGGGCGACTACGTCTCGCCGCGCGATCTCGCCTCCCAGGGCAACCGCCGCACCCCACAAGGCCCCGCGTGGCACAACGGCGGCGCCCCATTCGGCCCCGGCCCCGGCCGCCCCGGCTCCACCGCCCGCCATCGCCGCCCCGCCGCCGACACCCGAGCCGCCGTCCTCGCCGCCGCCGACCCGGCGAACGCGTACGGCGCCGCCCTCGCCTGGCCCGAGCCCCCGACCGGCGCCGGGCACAAGCCGGGCCGCAAGGCGGGCTCCCTCGTCGTACTGGTCGACGGCGAGCTGACCCTCTACATGGAGCGCGGCGGCAAGACCCTCCTGGCCTGGCCCTCGGCCCCGGACATCGAGCCCACCGACGACCCTCGCCTGCACACGGCAGCAGAGGCCCTCGCCGCAGCCGCCCGCGCGGGCTCCCTCGGCACCGTCACAGTGGAGCGCGTGAACGGCACCGCGGCCCTGACCTCCCCCCTAGGCACCCTCCTGGAAGGAGCGGGCTTCATCGCAACACCCCGAGGCCTACGCCTACGCGCCTGATCCGAGCCGCCGAATGACCCGTGGCCGACCACCGGCACCGCCCAACCCGAGGCCGAGCCACTGGCCCGAGCCCTGGCCCGAAGCACCAGCACCAGCCCTATCCCCCACCAGCCCCGGCTCCCTCGGCCGCGCGCGATCCGCCCCACCGCACACCCTCACCCCATACCCCCCGCCCCATGCCACCCTTGACCCATGCCCGAAGGAGACACGGTCTGGCAGACAGCGAAGCGGCTGCACACAGCCCTCGCGGGCGAGATGCTGACCGTCAGCGACTTCCGGGTCCCGAAGTACGCCACGGTCGACCTCACGGGCCGTACCGTCCTGGACGTCACCCCGCGCGGCAAACACCTCCTCGCCCGCGTCGAGGGCGGCCTGACGGTCCACACGCACCTCGGGATGGAAGGTTCCTGGAAGGTGTTCGCCGACCAGGAGCGCTGGACGGGCGGCCCCTCCTACCAGATCCGTGTGATCCTCGCCGCCGAAGACGCCCGTCCCGGCCGCACGGCCGTCGGCTACCGCCTCCCCGTCCTGGACCTCCTGCGTACCACCGAGGAAGACCGAGCAGTGGGCCACCTCGGCCCCGACCTCCTGGGCCCGGACTGGGCGCCTGACCGCGCCCTCGCCAACCTCCTGGCCGACCCCGCGCGCGCCCTCGGCGAGGCCCTGCTGGACCAGCGCAACCTCGCCGGTATCGGCAATGTCTACAAGAGCGAGCTGTGCTTCCTGCTCCGGGTGACCCCCTGGCTCCCCGTCAGCGCACTCCCGACCGAGCACGCAGCCCAACTGCCCGTACTCGCCAAGAAGCTCCTGGAAGCCAACCGCGACCGCCCGATCCGCAGTACGACGGGCCGCCGGGGGCAGGACCTCTTCGTGTACGGCCGTGCCAAGCGCCCCTGTCTGCGCTGTGGCACCCCCATCCGCGCGGCCGACCAGGGCGACGGCTCCCGCGAGCGTCCCACCTACTGGTGCCCGAACTGCCAGGCGGGCCCGGCCCCGAGCACCGCCGCCGCGCGCAGGACTCCCCGCACCGCCCACGGGACCTCCTCGCCGGACAATCCCAGCACTCCACCCCGTACCACTAATTGACGATCCGTCAGAATTGCTCGTACCGTCCCTTCATGGCCGTCAAGGCGTACGACCTCACCGGACGCACTGCATTCGTCACCGGCGCCGCCAGCGGCATCGGCCGTGCCTCGGCCGTCCTCCTCGCCGAGGCCGGCGCAACCGTGCACTGCGCCGACCGTGATGCGCAGGGCCTGCACGACACGGCGACCCTGATCAAATCGAGCGACGGCACCGCCCGCACCCATCACCTCGACGTGACCGACCGCGAGCAGCTCCAGCAAGCCGTCGCATCCTGCGAACGACTCGACGTGATGGCCGCGGTCGCCGGGATCATGCACAGCAGCCCGGTCCTGGAGACCCGCGACGAGGACCTCGACCGGGTACTGAACGTCAACTTCAAGGGAGTGCTGTACGCCTGCCAGGAGGCGGCCCGCGCGATGCTCGCCCAGCACGTCAGAGGCAGCATCGTCACCATGGCCTCCGGCGCCGTGGACACCGGCGGCCCGGGCCTGCTCTGCTACGGCGCGGCCAAGGCGGCCGTCGTGCAGCTCACCAAGACGCTGGCGACGGAGATGGGCCCGCACGGCATCCGCGTCAACGCGGTCGCCCCGGGCTGGATCCGCACGCCCATGACCGACCGCCACGACAGCGCGGCCCAGACACACACCGAGGCACTCATGGCCCGTATGTCGCCGCTGGGCCGGGTCGGCGAAGCGGCGGACATCGCGCACGCGGTGCTGCATCTGGCGTCCGACGCCTCGTCCTTCACGACGGGGCAGATCCTGCGTCCGAACGGCGGTGTGGCGATGCCGTGGTAGCCCGCCCCACCTGCCAGGCCCGAGCCCACCGCCGCGAGTCGACGGCTCCCGCGGCCCGCCCCTTCGGCACGCAGTGCACCGGCAACAGGCTCAGCCCCCACCCTCCCGCGGCGACGGCGCCCTCCAGCACCCCCGCGTCGGGCGTCAGCGCGAGCCGCAGCACGGCCCACCACCACAGCGCCCCGAACCCGAGGATCACCCCCCAGCGCGCTATCGGCCGTGCCATCCGCTCACCTCCAGCCCGAGGCTAGGCCGCCCGTTCACCCGCCGGGAGGGCGCACCGGCGGCACACGGATGCAGCGCGGGCCAACGCCATCACAGCGCGTCAGGCGCCGATCACACCCTCCACCATGACCGCCGGGCCCCACACCGGCAAACGGACGCAAGGCGCCACGTGGCCGGGCCAGGGCCCGCACACAGCACAGAAGTCCCCGAACAGCACGAAACCCCGACCGCACTCCCCCAGGGCTCCCTGGAGAAGGCCCGGCCGGGGCCCCACACACATCTCAGCGCATGGTCAGTCCACGCGCCCGATGGTCACCGTCAGGCGGCGACCACGTCGACGGCCTCGGAAGGCGCCTTGATGGTCACCCGTTCCGGTGGCACACCGGTCACCGACACGGAACCCAGCATCGGGCGGACCGACGTGGGTACAGGTTCGCTCGGAGTGGCCGCAGCAGACTGGGCCAGCTCGGCGAGGGCGAGCTCGTCGCTCACTTCCCGCATGAGCTCGGACATCCGTACGTCAAGCGCGTCGCAGATCGCGGAAAGCAGCTCGGAGGAAGCCTCCTTCTGCCCCCGCTCCACCTCGGAGAGATAGCCGAGCGAGACTCGGGCGGACGAGGAGACTTCGCGCAGAGTACGGCCCTGGCGCTGGCGCTGCCGACGCAGCACGTCACCCAGCAGGCGACGGAGCAGAATCATCGGTGGCTCCCTCCTCGGACCGCGTAGCCGCATCCTTCACGCCCCACCGTACCGCCTTGCGCCGCGGCCGTGCGGGGAGCGATGTCGTGTTCACTCAGGGCTGCAAACATCAAAACCCCCCGTTCTGTTCCGTATCCTGTGCCCGCTCATTCCCACTGTGTTCGCTCGCAAGCTCCTTCAGGAGGAGCGCGAGTACGCTCCGTACACTCTCCATACGAATTTCCGCGCGGTCGCCGTTCAACCGCAGGGCCTCCACTTTTCCGCCACCGGCGGAACCGGAACCGCGGCCGACGGGTCCGTCCACGGCCACGAACACAGTCCCCACGGGCTGTCCGTCCTGCTTATCCGGCCCCGCTACGCCGGTCGTGGCAACGCCCCAGTCGGCTCCCAGGGCCTTGCGCACCCCGGCCGCCATTTGGGCCGCGACCTGCGGATTCACTGCTCCATGCTGTGCCAGCAGGGCGGCGTCGACGCCGAGCAGCTCATGCTTCAGCTCGGTGGCGTAGGCGGTCACCGATCCCCGGAAGGCCTTGGATGCCCCAGGGGCGGCTGTGATTTCCGCCGCCACCAGTCCGCCGGTCAGCGACTCGGCGACAGCGAGCGTCTCACCGTTCACTACGAGTAGTCGCACCACGTCGGCGGCCGGAGAACTCACGCTTCCGTCTCCTCCAACGCGGCCTTGCGCTCTGCGATTCCTTGCCGGCGCAGCACAATGGCTTGTCTCACATAGTCGAGCCCGGTCACCACGGTCAGCACGACCGCCGCGGCCATCACCCACCAGCGCAGGGTGGCCAGCCAGCCGGTCAACGCCAGGATGTACATCCCGACGGCAACGCCCTGCGTGAGGGTCTTCAGCTTGCCGCCGCGGCTCGCCGGGATCACGCCGTACCGGATGACGATGAAACGAAGCAGCGTGATCCCGAGTTCCCGGCCGAGGATGACGCCGGTCACCCACCACGGCAGATCGCCCAGCGCGGACAGACAGATCAGCGCCGCCCCCATGATCGCCTTGTCGGCGATGGGGTCGGCGATCTTCCCGAAGTCGGTGACCAGGTCGTACGCCCGCGCCAGATGACCGTCGAAGAGGTCGGTGATCATGGCGACGGCGAAGGCGGCCCAGGCCAGCGAGCGCCACGCCGGGTCGTATCCGCCGTCGGCCAGCATCAGCGCCACGAACGCGGGCACGAGGACCAGCCGGAGCATGGTCAGCAGGTTGGCGATGTTCCAGACGCTGGCCTGGTTGACGGCCGCGGCCGCGATCTTCTTGCCGCGCGCGGGCTTCGCACCGCCCGGGACGCCCGCTTCGGCGCCGCCCGTCTTCGAGCCGCCCGCCTTCGAGCCACCGGCCTTGGACGAACTCACGGCACTCGCTTTGCCTGCCGCACCCGCTTGGGAGGCGCCACCCGCGGCGGACGCCGGAACTCCGGTCATCTGCCAGCCTCCTCACTACACGCGAGCGTGCCCTGGAGCGGCTCGGCCACCAGGTCGACACCTTCCGTGCCGACCACCTTCGCCTCGACCATACGACCGATGCTCAGTCCCTCGCCGCTCGTGAGCAGCACCTGGCCGTCCGTCTCCGGTGCCTGGTGGGCCGCACGGCCGTACGTGCCGTCCCCGTCTTCGGAGTCCACCGACTCGACGAGCACGTGCAGCGTCTCCCCGAGGCGCTCCTCGGCCCGCTGCGAGACGAGCTCCTCCGCAAGCCGGGAGACACGTGCCAACCGCTCGGCGACGACGTCCTCGTCGAGCTTGTTCTCGTAGGTCGCGGCCTCCGTGCCGTCCTCGTCGGAGTAGCCGAAGACGCCGATGGCGTCCAGCCGCGCGCCGTTCAGGAATCGCTCCAGCTCGGCGAGGTCGGCCTCGGTCTCGCCGGGGAAGCCGACGATGAAGTTGGAGCGCACACCGGCCTGCGGTGCCTTGCCGCGGATGGTGTCGAGCAGCTCGAGGAAGCGGTCGGTGTCCCCGAAGCGGCGCATCGAGCGCAGCACGTCGGGCGCGGAGTGCTGGAAGGACAGGTCGAAGTACGGGGCGATCTTCGGCGTCGAGGTCAGCACGTCGATGAGGCCGGGCCGCATCTCGGCCGGCTGGAGGTAGCTGACGCGGACACGGTCAATGCCGTCGACCTCGGCGAGCTCCGGCAGGAGGGACTCCAGCAGCCGGATGTCGCCCAGGTCCTTGCCGTACGAGGTGTTGTTCTCGGAGACCAGCATGATCTCCTTCACGCCCTGTTCGGCAAGCCACCGCGTCTCGTTCAGCACGTCGCTGGGCCGGCGCGAGATGAAGGAGCCACGGAAGGACGGGATGGCGCAGAAGGAGCAGCGCCGGTCGCAGCCGGAGGCGAGCTTCACCGAGGCGACCGGGGCGCCGTCGAGACGGCGGCGCAGCGGCGAGCGCGGACCGGAGGCCGGAGCGAGCCCTTCCGGAAGATCGACGGGCGCGTGCCCGGGCAGCGCGACCTCGGCCGCGGACTCCTGCCGCTCGGCCGGGCTGATCGGCAGCAGCTTGCGCCGGTCGCGCGGGGTGTGTGCGGCGTGGATGCCGCCGTTCAGGATGGTCTGCAGGCGGTCCGAGATGTTGGAGTAGTCGTCGAAGCCGAGCACGCCGTCGGCCTCGGGGAGGGCCTCGGCGAGCTCCTTGCCGTACCGCTCGGCCATACAGCCCACCGCCACGACGGCCTGGGTTCTCCCATGCCCCTTGAGGTCGTTGGCCTCCAGGAGGGCGTCGACGGAGTCCTTCTTGGCGGCGTCGACGAAGCCACACGTGTTGACGACGGCGACGTCCGCGTCCCCGGCGTCCTCCACGAGGTCCCAGCCGTCCGCCTCCAAGCGGCCTGCGAGCTCCTCCGAGTCCACCTCGTTACGGGCGCAGCCAAGAGTGACGAGTGCGACGGTACGGCGTTCAGGCATGGGCTCAAGACTACTTTGTCTCACTGACAGCCCACGTCGACGGGGTTGGCCGATCTTGGCCAACCCCGTCCACAACCAATCCCTTGAGCCAGACTTATCCGGCCTGCGGGTCGCCCTTCGTGTACGTGAGGCGCTCCACGGCGCCCGGCTGCCAGTCGTCCTCGATCTTCTTGCCGTTGACGTAGAGGTCGATCGCGCCGGCGTCACCCAGGACGAGATTGATCTTCTCGCTGTCCTGGAAGGTCTTGGAGTCGCCCTGCTTGAGGAGGCCGTCGAAGAGGAGCCGGCCGTTGTGGTCCTTGATGGCGACCCAGCTCCTTCCGTCGGCGGCGCTGACCTGGACGGTCACCTTGTCCTGGGGGACGGCGGCGATGGCGCTGTCCGACGGCTTGGGGTCCTTGGGCTTGTCGGTCTTCGGCGTGGGCGTGGTCTTGTCGGCCGTCGGCGTGGAGCCGCCCTCGGCGACCGCCGACTTGCCGCCCTCGTCCTCGCCCTTGAACGCGGTGAACCCGACGAACCCGATCACGGCGACGATGGCGGCGACCATCGCCGCGGTCCAGTTGGGCCCGCGCCGCTCGGGGCGGATGCGCTCCGCCTCGAACAGAGGGGCGGCCGGGGTCGGCGCCGGTCGTCCGCCGTGCGAGTCGTCGTACTGGGCGAGGAGCGGGGCAGGATCGAGGTGGACGGCTCTGGCCAGGGTCCGGATGTGACCACGGGCGTACACGTCGCCGCCACAGGGGGCGAAGTCGTCCGCCTCGATGGCATGCACGATGGCGATCCGGACCCGGGTGGCGTTGGTGACGTCGTCGACAGTCAGCCCGGCATCGATACGGGCCTGCTGGAGGGCACGGCCGATCGAGGGGCGGGCTTCCTCGGACACGTCTTCGAACGGACGCTCGTCTTCAGGGGAGTTGCCGATGGACACGGGGGCGCCTTTCGAGCGTTTAAGCCACCTGTGCTGCAGGTTCAGTCTAGGGGGGGTACGAAAGGGTGGGGCAACCGGGCGGTGGGACTTTGTACGCCATCGGTATGGCCGGACATGCCGATGGTGGGAGTACGGGATTGTCGCGCTTCCTTCAACTTGACGTACGCCGAAGGGGAACGGTTGCTCAATGATCCCTTACGGGTGAGTCACGATCGGACATCGACTCATCACCCACCCGTCGGGGGCCATCACTGTGTCGCTTTTCCGCCCCGGACTCTTTTAAGCCTCCCCGCGGATCAGGGCGAGCACTCCGTCCAGCTCATCAGGTTTCACAAGAACGTCACGAGCCTTCGAGCCCTCGCTCGGTCCGACGATGTTGCGGGACTCCATGAGGTCCATCAGCCGCCCCGCCTTGGCGAACCCGACCCGCAGCTTGCGCTGGAGCATCGACGTCGAACCGAACTGCGTGGAGACCACCAGCTCGGCCGCCTGGCACAGCAGATCGAGGTCGTCGCCGATGTCCTCGTCGATCTCCTTCTTCTGCTTCGTCCCCACGACGACGTCGTCCCGGAAGACCGGCGCCATCTGGTCCTTGCAGTGCTGGACGACGACCGCGACCTCCTCCTCGGTCACGAACGCACCCTGCATACGCGTGGGCTTGTTGGCACCCATCGGCAGGAACAGCCCGTCGCCCTTGCCGATCAGCTTCTCGGCGCCGGGCTGGTCGAGGATGACGCGCGAGTCCGCGAGCGAGGACGTGGCGAACGCGAGCCGTGAGGGGACGTTCGCCTTGATGAGACCGGTGACGACGTCGACCGACGGCCGCTGCGTGGCGAGCACCAGGTGGATGCCGGCCGCGCGCGCGAGCTGCGTGATGCGCACGATCGCGTCCTCGACGTCACGCGGCGCGACCATCATCAGGTCGGCGAGCTCGTCCACGATGACCAGCAGGTACGGGTACGGCTGGAGCTCGCGCTCACTCCCCTCCGGCGACTTCACCTTGCCGTTGCGAACGGCTTCGTTGAAGTCGTCGATGTGCCGGTAGCCGTACGCAGCCAGGTCGTCGTACCGAAGGTCCATCTCCCGTACGACCCACTGGAGCGCCTCGGCGGCGCGCTTCGGGTTGGTGATGATCGGCGTGATCAGGTGCGGGATGCCCTCGTACGCGGTCAGCTCGACTCGCTTGGGGTCGACCAGGACCATGCGGACGTCCTCGGGGGTCGCCCGCATCATCACCGAAGTGATCAAGCAGTTAATGCAGGAGGACTTACCGGAACCGGTGGCGCCGGCAACCAGCACATGCGGCATCTTCGCGATGTTGGCCATCACGTAGCCGCCCTCGACGTCCTTGCCGAGCGCGACCAGCATCGGGTGGTCGTCCTCGGCGGCGGCCGCGAGGCGCAGCACGTCACCGAGGTTGACCATCTCGCGGTCGGTGTTGGGGATCTCGATGCCGACCGCGGACTTGCCGGGGATCGGGCTGATGATCCGCACGTCCGGGCTGGCGACCGCGTACGCGATGTTCTTCGTCAGCGCGGTGATCCGCTCGACCTTCACGGCCGGCCCGAGCTCGACCTCGTAGCGCGTGACCGTCGGCCCGCGCGTGAAGCCGGTGACGCGGGCGTCGACCTTGAACTCGGTGAAGACGGTGGTGAGCGACTCGACGATGGCGTCGTTGGCGGCGCTGCGCGACTTGCCGGGGCCGCCGCGCTCGAGGAGGTCGAGCGACGGGAGCGAGTACGTGATGTCACCGGACAGCTGGAGCTGTTCGGCGCGCGCGGGCAGGTCGCGCATCTGGTCGGGCGCGGCCTTGGTGAGGTCCGGGACCTCGGCCTTGCCGAGGTTGGTCCCCTCGGACTTGGGGACCTTCTCCTGCTTGGGCCGCGCGGCCGGGACCGGCGTCGGCACCGGAGTGGTCTCCGCGCGGTCGCCCACGCTCACGCCCTGGGTGAGGTCGGCGACGATCGGCGAGGGCGGCATCCCGTGCAGGACGGCGCCGTCGAGCGCGGCAGCGGCGGCCGCGGCGACGTCCACGGCGTCCATGGGACGTTCCATCTCGGGCTGCGGCACCGCCGAGCGCCTCGGACGGCCGCGACGCCGCGAGAGGGCCTCCTGCTCGGCGCTGTCGGGGTCGTACGCCTCGGGGGCCGTACGGCGCTTGCGACCACGGGCCGCGGGCAGCGACTCGCGCCACTGGTCGTCGTAGCGCTCGTCGTCGGTGTACTCGTCGTCCTCTTCGGGGTCGGGCAGGATCCCGAGCTTCACACCGAGCAGCCGCAGCCGCTGCGGGATGGCGTTGACCGGCGTGGCCGTGACGACCAGCAGGCCGAAGATCGTGAGCAGCACGAGCAGCGGTACGGCGAGGACCTCGCCCATGGCGTACGTCAGCGGAGTGGCCGCGCCCCAGCCGATCAGCCCGCCGGCGTCCCTTATGGCCTGCATGCCGTCGCTGCGGGCGGGCGAGCCGACGGCGACGTGGACCTGGCCGAGCACGCCGATGACGAGCGCGGACAGGCCGATGACGATACGGCCGTTGGCCTCGGGCTGCTCGGGGTGCCGGATGAACCGTACGGCGACGACGGCGAGCAGTATCGGCACGAGCAGGTCGAGCCGGCCGAAGGCGCCGGTCACGATGATCTCGACGAGGTCACCGACGGGACCGCGCAGATTGGACCAGGTGCCGGCGGCGACGATCAGCGCGAGCCCGAGGAGCAACAGCGCGATGCCGTCCTTGCGATGGGCGGGGTCGAGGTTCTTCGCGCCCTGCCCTATGCCGCGGAAGACCGCGCCGACCGCGTGTGCGAGCCCGAGCCAGACGGCGCGTACGAGGCGGTAGATGCCCCCGGTGGGGTTGGGCGCCGGCTTGGGCGCGGGCGCGGCTTTCTTCGCCGCGGCCTTCTTGGCCGGCGCCTTCTTCGCGGGGGCTTTCTTGGCGGCGGCCTTCTTCGCCGGAGCCTTCGCCGAAGCGGCCGCCTTCTTTGCGGGCGGCTTCTTGGCTGCGGAGGGACGTGAGGCCATGGGTGTGAGGTTACCGGTGGAGAAGACAGCGGACACGTGTGCCCACTGCTTCACCCGTTCGTGTCGCCCTTGCGGGGGCGGTGAACTGACGCCGGTTCACGGGCCGCTCACGCGTCGGACGGCCCGGATATGTGCGCGCGTCAACACGCGCCACCACGACGTCAGTTCTGCGAGGGAACCGACGACGTGCTTCCGGTGCCCGGCTCCAACGCGTCGAGCGCCCGCCGCAATCCGGTGAGTTTGCGTTCGAGATGAGCCGCCGTGGCCACCGCTGCCGCATCGGCCGAGTCGTCGTCAAGCTGCTTGGACAGCGCCTCGGCCTGCTCCTCGACGGCGGCCAGCCGCGCAGACAGCTCGGCCAGCAGCCCCGCCGGCTCCTTCGAGTCGGCACCCGAGGCCTTGTCGCCGCCCTCCAACTGGAGCCGCAGCAGCGCCGCCTGCTCACGCAGCTGGCAGTTCTTCATGTACAGCTCGACGAACACCGAGACCTTCGCCCGCAGCACCCACGGGTCGAACGGCTTGGAGATGTAGTCCACCGCACCCGCCGCGTAGCCGCGGAAGGTGTGATGCGGGCCGTGGTTGATCGCCGTGAGGAAGATGATCGGGATGTCGCGGGTCCGTTCTCGCCGCTTGATGTGCGCCGCGGTTTCGAAACCGTCCATTCCCGGCATCTGGACGTCCAGCAGAATGACCGCGAAGTCGTCCGTCAGCAGTGCTTTGAGCGCTTCCTCCCCGGACGATGCCCGCACCAGGGTCTGATCGAGCGCAGAGAGGATCGCCTCCAGCGCCAGCAGATTCTCCGGCCGGTCATCGACCAGGAGGATCTTGGCCTTCTGCACCATGGCCCGCCCTCCTCGCCCCGGCAGTGCACCGGGCTCCGCCCCAGGGGACGACTCCGTTACGCCGCCCGCCCTCGTGCCGGTCATGGTAGCCGCACCCCGCCTGTCGCCACACCCTGTCACCGCGATGTCACTGTGCACGTAGCAGAAACGTAGCGGGAGACCAGAAGGTTCCCCGAATCCCGCACTTCTACACGGCTTCGAGCACACTGAGTCAGCAACTCCGCGTGAACACTGTCAGCTGCCGTCACTGCTCGGTCATCCACTGATCCATCACCGCCAGCAGATGATCGGGGTCGACCGGCTTGGTCACGTAGTCGGAGGCGCCCGACTCGATCGCCTTCTCCCGGTCGCCCTTCATCGCCTTGGCGGTCAGCGCGATGATCGGGAGTCCGGCGAACTGCGGCATCCTGCGGATCGCCGTGGTCGTCGCGTATCCGTCCATCTCGGGCATCATGATGTCCATCAGGACGACCGCCACGTCGTCGTGCTGTTCCAGGACCTCGATGCCCTCACGGCCGTTCTCCGCGTACAGCACGGACAGGCCATGCTGCTCCAGGACACTGGTCAGCGCGAAGACGTTGCGGATGTCGTCGTCCACGATCAGCACCTTCTCGCCACCGAAGCGGATGCCCCGGAGCGACTTCGGCGCCCTGGTCTGCTCGGGCGCCGACCACTGCTCCTGCTGCGCCGGTCGCTGTTCCAGCTCGTGGGCGGCCCTGCGGCGGCGCCTGAAGAGCGCGGCGGCACCGTTCTGCGTCTCCCGGTACGACCGCACCTCGGCCGGCGTCTCGATCTCCACGTCGGCCAGCTCCGCCAGCTCGGCCGCCGAGGCCACCAGGTCGCCCGCGTCGAGGGACGGCAACTGCTGCTGGTAGCCGTGCGGAGGCAGTTCGCTCGGGTGCAGCGGCAAATACAGCGTGAACGTCGAGCCGCGTCCCGGCTCGCTCTGCGCGTAAATCTCACCGCCGAGCAACTGAGCGATCTCCCGCGAGATCGACAGCCCCAGCCCCGTACCGCCGTACTTACGGCTGGTCGTGCCGTCCGCCTGCTTGAACGCCTCGAAGATCACCCGCATCTTGCTGGCCGCGATCCCGATGCCGGTGTCGGTCACGGAGAACGCGATCAGCGGTGCGTCCGCCTCGGTCAGCGAGCCGGTTTCCAGCAGCTGCTCGCGGATCTTCTGCGGCACGTCCATCCCTGCGGGACGGATGACCAGCTCGACCGACCCGGAGTCGGTGAACTTCACCGCGTTGGACAGCAGATTGCGCAGCACCTGCAGCAGTCGCTGTTCGTCGGTGTGCAAGGTGGCGGGCAGCTCCGGCGAGACCCGTACGGACAGGTCCAGACCCTTCTCCGCGGTCAGCGGCCGGAAAGTGGCCTCCACGTAGTCGACGAGCTGCACGAGCGCGATACGCGTCGGGGAGACGTCCATCTTGCCCGCCTCGACCTTCGACAGGTCGAGGATGTCGTTGATCAGCTGGAGCAGGTCGGAGCCGGCGCCGTGGATGGTCTCGGCGAACTCGACCTGCTTGGGCGAGAGGTTGCCCTCCGCGTTGTCGGCGAGCAGCTTGGCCAGGATCAGCAGCGAGTTGAGCGGCGTACGCAGCTCGTGCGACATGTTGGCGAGGAACTCGCTCTTGTAGCGCATGGAGACCGCGAGCTGCTCGGCACGCTCCTCCAGGACCTGCCGCGCTTCCTCGATCTCGGTGTTCTTCACCTCGATGTCGCGGTTCTGCTGGGCCAGCAGCTCGGCCTTCTCCTCCAGTTCGGCGTTGGACGCCTGGAGGGCCTTCTGCCGGTTCTCCAGCTCTTCGGACCGCTCACGGAGCTGCTCGGTCAGCTCCTGCGACTGCTTCAGCAGCACCTCGGTCTTGGTGTTGACGGAGATGGTGTTGACGCTGGTCGCGATCATCTCGGCGATCTGGTTGAGGAAGTCCTTCTGGATCTGCGTGAACGGCGTGAAGGAAGCCAGCTCGATCACGCCGAGCACCTTGCCCTCGAACAGCACCGGAAGGACGATCACCTGCGCGGGCGGCGCCTCGCCGAGCCCGGAGGAGATCTTCAGATAGCCGCTGGGCGCGTTCTCCACCAGGATCGTGCGCTTCTCCTCGGCGGCCGTCCCGATGAGCGCCTCCCCCGGCCGGAAGGACGTCGGCATCGAACCCATCGAGTAGCCGTACGACCCGAGCATCCGCAGCTCGTACTGGTCGTCGTTCTCGGCCGCCAGGTCCTTGCCGTCGAGCAGCGGCATGGCGACGAAGAACGCGCCGTGCTGCGCGGTCACCACCGGCGTCAGCTCGCTCATGATCAGCGACGCGACGTCCGCCAGATCGCGGCGGCCCTGCATGAGTGCCGAGATCCGGGCGAGGTTGCCCTTGAGCCAGTCCTGCTCCTTGTTGGCGATCGTGGTGTCGCGCAGGTTGGCGATCATCTTGTTGATGTAGTCCTGGAGTTCCTGAATCTCGCCGGACGCGTCGACGTCGATCTTCAGGTTCAGGTCACCGCGGGTCACCGCGGTCGCCACGCGCGCGATGGCACGCACCTGCCGAGTGAGGTTCCCCGCCATCTCGTTCACGGACTCGGTGAGGTCCCGCCAGGTGCCGTCGACGTCACGCACGCGTGCCTGGCCGCCGAGCTGTCCTTCGGTGCCCACCTCGCGGGCGACTCGGGTGACCTCCTCCGCGAAGGACGACAGCTGATCGACCATCGTGTTGATCGTCGTCTTGAGCTCGAGGATCTCGCCCCGGGCATCAATGTCGATCTTCTTGGTCAGGTCACCCTTGGCGATGGCGGTCGTGACCATGGCGATGTTGCGCACCTGACCGGTCAGGTTGGACGCCATCTGGTTCACGGACTCGGTGAGGTCCTTCCACGTACCGGCCACACCCGGCACATGCGCCTGACCACCGAGGATGCCGTCCGTGCCCACCTCACGGGCCACCTTGGTGACCTGGTCCGCGAACGAACTCAGCGTCTTCACCATGGTGTTGAAGGTGTCCGCGAGCTGGGCGACCTCGCCGCGCGCCTCGATGGTCACCGTCCGCGTCAGATCGCCGTTGGCGACCGCCGCCGCGACCTGGGAGATGTTCCGCACCTGGACGGTCAGGTTGTTGGCCATCAGGTTGACGTTGTTGCTGAGGTCCTTCCAGATGCCGGTGGCGCCCGGCACGTGCGCCTGGCCGCCGAGGATGCCGTCCGTGCCCACCTCACGGGCCACCCGGGTCACCTGCTCGGCGAAGGACGACAGCTGGTCCACCATCGTGTTCACGGTGGTGACGAGCTCGAGGATCTCGCCCTTCGCGTCGACGGTGATCTTCTTCGACAGGTCACCCTTGGCGACCGCCGTCGTGACCTCGGCGATGTTGCGCACCTGGATCGTCAGGTTGTTCGCCATGAAGTTCACGGACTGCGTGAGGTCCTTCCAGGTGCCGGAGACACCCTGCACCTCGGCCTGCCCGCCGAGGATGCCCTCCGTGCCCACCTCACGGGCCACGCGCGTGACCTCTTCGGCGAAGGACGACAGCTGGTCCACCATCGTGTTCAGGGTGTTCTTCAGCTCCAGGATCTCCCCGCGCGCGTCCACGGTGATCTTCTGGGACAGGTCACCCCGGGCCACCGCCGTGGCGACCTGGGCGATGTTGCGCACCTGGCCGGTCAGGTTGGAGGCCATGCCGTTCACGGAGTCGGTCAGGTCACGCCACACACCGGCGACGCCGGGCACCTGCGCCTGTCCGCCCAGGCGGCCCTCGGTACCCACCTCACGCGCGACCAGGGTCACCTGGTCGGCGAAGGACGACAGCTGGTCGACCATCGTGTTGATGGTGTTCTTCAGCTCCAGGATCTCGCCGCGCGCGTCGACGTCGATCTTCTGCGACAGGTCACCCCGGGCCACGGCCGTGGTCACCTGGGCGATGTTGCGCACCTGGGCGGTCAGGTTTCCCGCCATGCCGTTGACGGAGTCGGTGAGTTCCTTCCACGTACCGGCCACACCCGGTACGACCGCCTGCCCGCCCAGCCGGCCCTCGGTGCCCACGTCCCGGGCCATGCGCGTGACCTGGTCGGCGAACGACGACAGCTGGTCCACCATCGTGTTCACGGTGTTCTTCAGCTGGAGCATCTCGCCGGAGACGTCCACGGTGACCTTTTGCGACAAGTCGCCGTTGGCCACCGCCGTGGTCACCTGAGCGATGTTCCTCACCTGGCCGGTGAGGTTGCGGAACGCAGTGTTGACGGAGTCCGTCAGGTCCTTCCAGGTCCCCGCGGCCCCCGGCACCTGCGCCTGACCGCCGAGCTCACCCTCCACACCGACCTCACGCGCGACACGCGTGACCTCGGAACCGAACGACGACAGCTGGTCGACCATGCCGTTGACGGTGTTCTTCAGCTCGAGCATCTCGCCGGCCACGTCGACCGTGACCTTCTGCGACAGGTCACCGTTGGCCACGGCCGTGGTGACCGCCGCGATGTCCCTCACCTGAATGGTCAGATTCCGGAACACCGTGTTGACGGAGTCCGTGAGGTCCTTCCACGTGCCCGCCGCGCCCGGCACGTTCGCCTGGCCGCCCAGCCGGCCCTCGGCACCGACCTCGTTGGCCACGCGCGTGACCTCGTCCGCGAAGATCCGCAGCGTCTCGGTCATCTGGTTGATCGTGTCCGCGAGCTGAGCGACCTCGCCGCGTGCCGACACGGTGACCTTCTGCGACAGGTCACCGTTGGCGACCGCGGTCGTCACCTGTGCGATTCCTCGCACCTGCGCGGTCAGGTTGCCGGCCATGAGGTTCACCGAATCGGTGAGGTCCTTCCACACGCCGGCCACACCGGGCACCTGCGCCTGACCGCCGAGCTCGCCCTCGGTGCCCACCTCGCGCGCGACTCGCGTCACCTCTGAGGAGAAGGACGACAGCTGGTCCACCATCGTGTTGACGGTGTTCTTCAGCTCCAGCATCTCGCCGGCCACGTGAACCGTGACCTTCCGGGACAGATCACCCTTGGCAACCGCGGTGGTCACCAGCGCGATGTCCCTCACCTGCGCCGTCAGCCGGTACGCCATGGTGTTGACGGAGTCCGTGAGGTCCTTCCACGAACCCGACATGCCACGCACGCGTGCCTGCCCGCCGAGCTTGCCCTCGGTGCCCACCTCGCTGGCCACGCGCGTGACCTCGTCGGTGAACGTCGACAGCTGATCGACAAGGTTGTTTACAGTCCGCCCGACCTTGAGGAACTCCCCCCGCAGGGGATGCCCGGTCCCGTCCTGGGCCTGCGTCCGCAGCTCCATGCGCGGCGACAGATCACCGTCGGCCACCGCGGACAGCACCCGGCCGACCTCGGAGACGGGCCGTACGAGGTCGTCGACCAGGGCGTTGGAGTTGTCCACGGCGGCCGCCCAGGAGCCCTCACAGGCACCTGTCTCCAGCCGTTCCGTGAGTTTGCCCTCGCGGCCGACCATGCGCCGCACCCGCGCCAACTCACCCGTCAGATGAAGATTGCGGTCGGCCACCTCGTTGAAGACGGCCGCGATCTCCGACATCACGCCGTCCCCGGACACCGTGAGCCGCTTCCGGAAGTTCCCGTCGCGCATCGACACAAGGGCCGTCAGCAGCCTGTTCAGGGCAGCCGTGTCCACCGCAGTGGTCCCGCCTCGCGTTTTGCGCTCGTTCCTCAGGGACTGTCCGCCTTTCGCGCGCGTCTTAGTGCCCCGCGTCGCTGCGCCAGACTCCACTGTGTCCCTCCCGCAGGGGTCGACCGTTACTGCTGTGCTCGGGTTCTACTGTTCGGCGTACCCGTTACTGATGGGTATTCCTGCCGGATATACCAGGCCACACCACGTGCTGCTGCCCGCGATACGCGAACGACACTCGGCCTGCCCGGACCTTCACAAGAAGCTTGCCCAGTGTTTCACCCCCGCCGAACCCGGCCATAACAGTTCGGCAGCTTCGCACATCGTCCGCACACCCTCTGGACGGAAACACTGCAGACCGGCATCCGCATGGACGGCGAAGGTAAGTAACCTTGCATGCGGCTGTCCAGCCGCGCCGGTCCGTCCGGCCTGGGCGGTGGCAGGAGGAGCAACGAGCGGGCATCGGAGGGGCAGCCGGACATGACCACCGGACTGATCCCGGGGGGACAATCCCCGGAGCGGCCGACTGGCGCGCAGATGCCGCACCAGCGGCGCGAGCTGGCCGGCCACGGGGCCTTGCACGTCGACAACCGGACGAGGAGTTCTGTGATCACCGCGCGCGCGGCAGCCAGCTTCGACCCCGTCGGGCGATCGGTCGCGAGCGCCCGCTCCTTCGTCCGCGACACACTCCAGGGCTGGGGCTTCGCCGACATCGTCGACGACGCCGTAGTCCTCACCAGTGAATTGGTGACGAACGCCGTCGTGCACGCGGGTACCTCCGCGGACGTTCTGTGTCTGCGCAGTGACGACGGTGTACGCGTCGAGGTGGCCGACCGGTATCCGGAGCGCGAGATCCCCCTCCAGGGCTCGCCCGTCAACATGGGCAGCCCCGACCGCGAGGGCGGCCGCGGCCTCCAGCTGTGCGCGGCCCTGGCCGGCCGCTGGGGCGTCGAGTACACACCCACGCACAAGCAGGTCTGGTTCCAACTGGACCTCCCCGAGCGCCCGGTGGGCACCCGCGCGGCGGGCCCGTCCCTGCCTTCCGACCTCCTCCCCCTCGCCGACGGCCGCGTCCGCGTCGCGGTCGTCCAGATCGACCGTTCGGGCGCCATCTCGTCCTGGAACGAGGACGCGGAGGACCTCTTCGGCTATGCGGCCGAGCAGGTCACCGGCAAGCCCCTCACCGACCTCGCCGCCTGGCCGCACACCCCGGGCACAAGCACGGGAATCGCCGAGGCACTCCAACTCTCGCGCTGGGAAGGCAGCTACGGCATAAGGGGCGCCAACGGCCGCGTCACACCGGTGTACGCCTCCCACCTCCGCGTCCGTGACACGGGCGGCGAACCGTCAACGGTCTGCCTCCTGGTCCGGGACCACGAACGGGCTGTTCTGCAGACCCCGTTGCGCATCCCGGCCTCCGACACCACCAACGAGGCCCAGAGCACGGACCCGTTCGAGGTGTTCATCGGCTCACCCGCCCCGGACGACCTCGACGGCCTCCTCCAGCGCACGGTGGAACGCGCCCGCGACATGCTCGACGGCGACTCGGCGTTCCTGCTCCTGGCGACCGACGACGAGACGGAGTTGGAGGTCCGCGCCTCCACCGGCCTGCCCTCCGCCCGCCAGCGCTTCGCGCGCGTGCCCGTCGAGGCGGGCCCCGGCCGCTACGGGTCGGCCCGGATGCCGGCGGTCCACGAGGACCTCACGATGGTCCCCGGCGCCGTCCCGCTTCTCAGGGGCACCGGCATGCGCTCGGTCGTCACCGTCCCCCTGAAGGTCGAGGGCCGCCTCACCGGCTCCCTCGGCGTCGCTGCCGAGGCCCCCGCGAGATACTCCAACGAGGAGGCGCTGCGCCTCCAGTTCGCGGCCGACCGCATCGCGCTGGCCGTGGAGTCGGCCCGCCTGGGCGAACTGGAACGCCTGCGCCGGGGCTCGCTCAGCTTCCTGGTCGAGGCCTCCGACCTGCTCGCCGGAACCCTGGACCGCGACCAGACCCTGGCCCTGATGGCCCAGATGACGGTCCCGACCCTTGCCACCTGGTGCGCCGTCTACACGATCGCCGACCAGGCCTCGGACCCGTACCTGTCGTACGTACTGCACGAGGACGAGGAACTCATCGACGGCATTAAGTCCTTGCTGTCGAAGATCTCTCCTCCCGACCCCGTCCCCACTCCCGGCGCCCGCGTCTGGTCGGCCCCGGCCCAGGCGGCCCATCAGGCGGCCCTGCGCACATCCATGCGCAGCCTGGGCCTCGGCGAGCCCCCGCACCGGGTCAGCTCGGGCATCGGCATCGGCCCCACCCTGGCCACGGCGTCCGCGGTAGGCGGCGAGACGGTCGTACTGCCACTGGTGGCCCGCAACCGCGTCATCGGCATGCTGACGCTCGGCAAGCCGACGGACGAACACTTCCGCCAGGAGATCCTGGAGCTGGCGGAGGACCTCTCACGAAGGGCCGCCCTGGCCCTGGACAACGCCCGCCTGTACTCCGAGCGCACCGCCATCAGCCAGTCCCTCCAGCGCAGCCTCCTGCCGCCCGAGCTGCCCCTGATCGACGGCGTCGAGGTCGAGGTCATCTACCGCGCGGCCGGCGAGGGCAACGAGGTCGGCGGTGACTTCTACGACCTCTTCCCGATCAGCGACGGTGCCTACGGCTTCGCCATCGGCGACGTCTGCGGTACGGGCCCGAACGCGGCAGCGGTCACGGGCCTCGCCCGGCACGCACTCCGGCTCCTCGCGCGTGAGGGGCTCAGCGGCCCGGCGGTGCTGGAGCGCCTCAACTCCGCGATCCTCGACGAGGGCGCCCGCAGCCGCTTCCTGACACTCCTCTACGGCGAGTTGAGGCCTCAGGAGGACGGCAGCGCCGAGCTGAAGGTGGTCTGCGCCGGCCACCCCCTGCCCCTCCGCCTGCGCCAGGACGGCACGGTCGAACCGGCAGCCGAACCCCAGCCGCTCCTCGGTGTCATGGAGGACCTGGAGCTCTACGAGCAGACGGTCACCCTCGACCCCGGTGACGTCCTCCTCTGTGTCACGGACGGCGTCACCGAACGCCGCGAGGGCAGCCGCATGCTGGGCGACGACGGCCTCACCGACGTCCTCACCACCTGCACGGGACTGACGGCGGGCGCAGTGGCGGCCCGCATCATGCGCGCGGTCGAACGCTTCGCCTCGGACGCCCCGTCCGACGACATGGCCATCCTGGCCATGCGCGTCCCTGGCCTTCACAAGGACTAGGGCCGAGGACGACACGGGGGAAGACATGCAAAAGGCCCCGCCCAATTGGGCGGGGCCTTCAGTCTGGAGCCCCCAAACGGAATCGAACCGTTGACCTTCTCCTTACCATGGAGACGCTCTACCGACTGAGCTATAGGGGCCTGTCACCTTTTGCGAGGTTTCCCTCGCGGCAACGGAATAGATCATACCCCGAACACACCCGTGCTCCCAAACCCGCTCAGAACGCGGGCTGGAGAAGTCCCCCCAGCGCATTGCAGGCGGACACGATCCGCTGCATGTCCTTCTTGGTCAGAGCCGCGTCGACGGGCAGGGCCAACGTTTCATCAGCCGCCCGCTCGGTCTGCGGCAGGGACACACACCGCCGGAACTCGGGCAGCCTGTGCACGGGCGTCTTCACCGGCACCCGGCACTCAACTCCCCTGGCCCGCACGGCCCGAGCGAATGCGTCGCGATCCGGCCGCCCGTTCCCCGGCACGCGCACGACGTACTGCTGATAGGTGTGCCCGTCGCCACCATCGGGCGTCTGTACGCCCCTCAACTTCGCGTCCAGGTAAGCGGCCCGCTGCCGACGCTGAGCGATCTCGTCGTACGGAGCCTCGGACTCGCCCTGCTCCAGCACCAACAGCTCATGCCGCTGCCCGATCTCGTGCAACCGCGCGATGTCGGCCCACCGTCCGAAACGATGTACGGCGACGACAGCCGCTGTCCGCGAGGTGACGACCGCCTCGACAGCGTCGGCGTCCAGGCAGTAGGTCACCGGATCTATGTCGGCGAACACCGGCAGCGCCCCGGCCAGGATCACGGCCTCGGCGACTTCGACGTTCCCGAAGGCCGGTACGACAACCTCGTCACCGACTCCGACGCCGGCGGCCCTGAGCATTGCAGCAGTACCCATGTCTGGGATGTTGGTTGCGAAACGTGAACTTCAGGTGACGCACAACAAAAAAGGGTTGGACCCGGAACCGAAGTTCCGGGTCCAACCCTATTAAAAGGAGTTCGGCGGCGTCCTACTCTCCCACAGGGTCCCCCCTGCAGTACCATCGGCGCTGTAAGGCTTAGCTTCCGGGTTCGGAATGTAACC
>NZ_JBSGVW010000044.1:0-80060 GCF_053608645.1 Streptomyces sp. NPDC055013 | reverse complement strand
ACCAGGTACGACAAGACCGCCACCTCCTACGAAGCAGCGGTCAGTCTCGCGTCATTCTTACTCTGGGCAAGATCCGTTTGAAGACGCACCCTAGAACACGTGTACGCCGCCACGCCCCGTACTACCGGCCGCCCTGTCTTGGCGAGCCCGGAGTGCCGCCGTGACCTTGGGTTGTGGACAACCCAGCCGGCGCTCACCTCGTCGGGCAGTCGCCGGGGTCCGTCTGCTCCAGGTGGGAGGCCAGGACCGCGGCCTGCCACGAGGTCGATCTCGCCGCGCAGCTCGACGACCGTCGTCCTGTCGGCGGTGTGTACCGCCTGGGACGGTGCGAACCTTGTGTGGTCTTGTACACAGCCTGATCAAAGACCCGCCGGTGATCGTGCGGAAGGGCGGAACGGCCTCTGCCGGGTGGGTCTGTCGGGCCCGCGGGGATCGCACGCGGCGGCCGTACGAACCCGTCCCCGCCTGGTCCTTCAAGGGGCGCGACCGGCCCATGCGGTCCGCCCGCGTGCGGTCAGGTTGGACTTGCGGGGCACATCGGCGCGGGCCCTATCGGACTGGCGGCCATCGCCACGGCCTGGCTGTTCACCCCCGACGGATCGTCGCGGTGAGGTGCGGATGACGGCCGCCGGCCGCCTGCCCACCTCGCAGCTAGTCACCCACACGTTCCCGCTGGACCGCATGGAGGAGGCATACGCCGTCTTCAGTCGCGCCGCCGACACCGGTGCCCTCAAGGTCGTGCTCGGCGGGGAGCAGCACGAGGTCGTCGCCGTGGGCGCGGCCTGACGAAGGGACGTGACAACGATGGCCGCCCGGGCTGGACCAGGCCGCCCGCCCCCCCGAGTTCACGGCAGGTCCCTCCTCGGCCCGCACGGCGTGGGGAGAATCGCACTGTCCACCGCATCGGGCCCCGTCGTCGTGCCCGTCAACTACAGCGTCGTCGACGGCGCGATCGTGTTCCGCGCGGCCTCCAATGACATTTTTGCTGGCCGTTGGCCGCCCGGTGGCTTTCGAGGTCGACCGCATCGACGACGGGTTCAGTCGGGGCTGGAGCGTGCTCGTGCGCGGGCGCCCGAGCCGTGACGGATCCCGGTGAGGCACGCAGGCTCGCTGAGAGCGCGTACTGCCACCCCTGGGCGGGAGGCGGGCAGGTGGGTGCGGGTCGAACCGCAAGCGGTCACCGGGCGTCGGATCACTGTGTGACATTCCCTGCCCTACGCCCACGCCGCGTCGTGAGCCGAACGGCCCTGTCTCAAAGGGCCGTTCGGCATCGCTGCGGGTACTCCTCGACTCCTGCTCCACAGGTGGCTGGTTCAGGCCTCGCCCGAGCGGCCGCCTGCGGTGAGCAGAATGCCCGTGACCAGGTCGGGCCGGATGCGGATCGCCTGATCCATGGCCTGCTCCACCCACGGCTGCAGCAACGCCCGGCAGCGGGCCAGGTCGTCGGGATCGGTCACCGGCCGCGCGTACCCAGCTACCACCACACTCCAGCCGAGATGCGTCTGCGGGTCGATGGTGTCGGCTTCGTAGGCGACGACGACACCAGGGCCGTCGGCCGACTGGGACTGTGAAATCAGGGCGCGCCCTCGTGGGTGCGTATGACGATGTCTCCGTCGTCCAGGACGTGGTTGACCGGTCGCACGGTCGGCAGCGCGTGCCGGGTGAAGACGATCCTCCCCAGGATCACGCTGCCCAGCAGCCGCAGCGCCTCGGCGCTGTCGAGCTCGATGCGTCGGCGCGGTCCTGCGAGGGCCGGCCGACCGTCGTCGTGGGCCATGGCTGACTTCCGTTGAGATGCGTTGCTCACTGCTCGAGTTGCCTACTCAGCGGAGCGACACCGCGGGGGATCGGCGCCGCTCCTGCATCTACGATCCCTCGGGCAATCGCCGGGCGCCAGGGCCGATGGGCCCCGGCCAGGGCCCGGATGGCCCTCACCGGCTGTCGCTGCCCCCGGTCACGGAAGGCGCCGCCCGGCCCGCCTCCGGCACCCGGAACGACGAGCAGGACACGTAGTCCAGTCCCGCCGCATGGAAGTAGTGGACCGAGTCGGGGTCGCCGCCGTGTTCGCCGCAGACGCCGATCATCAGCCCGGGGCGGGCGGCGCGGCCTTCGTCGACCGCGATCCGGAGCAGTCGGCCCACGCCGTCGTGGTCGATCGTCCCGAAGGGCGAGGTGGGGAAGATGCCCTTGTCGAGGTGGGCGGGAGAAGAACTCCGCCTCGACATCGTCCTGGGACAAACCCCAGGTGGTCTGGGTGAGTTCGTTCGTGCCGAAGGAGAAGAACTCGGCCTCCTCGGCGATACGGCCCGCGGTGAGCGCTGCGCGGGGTAGCTCGATCATCGTGCCGCACGGGCACGCCGGACTCGGCGAGCACCCGCTCCACTTCCGCGCGCTCGATGCGCAGTTTCTCGACGGCGCCGACCGGGGCACCATGATCTCGGCGTGCGGTGAGCACCCGGCCCGCGTGCGGGCCACAACGGCCTCGGCGACGGCCCGCACCTGCATGGCCACCAGGCCCAGAACCACCAGACCGAGGCGCACGCCGCGCAGGCCGAGCATCGGGTTCTCCTCGTGCATACGTCCCAACGGCTTTCAGCAGCGCCTGCTCGTGCGGATCGGGTTGCTCACCGCGCGCCTCGGCGGCAGCGATGCGTACGGCGAGTTCGGTGTGGTCGGGCAGGAACTCGTGCAGCGGCGGACCCAGAAGGCGGATGGTGACTGGCAGACCGTCCATCCCCTCCAGGATGTCGGTGAAGTCCTGCCGTTGGAGCGGCAGGAGAGCCTCCAGCGCCCGCTCGCGCTCGGCGTCATCGCGGGCCAGGACCCGTCGTCGGTGAGCTGCTTGGCGGCAACGTTGACGGCGTCCTCGTTGATGTCGGTGAGGCCGACGGCCGCGCCTGCTTCGGCGAAGGCGCGGGCGGTGGCCAGGCCCATGCCGGAGGAGGCGCCGGTGACGAAGGCGACCTGGCCGGTGAAGTCGTAGGTGGGTTCATGACGGTGGCTCCCAACGAAGGTGTACGGGCGTGGAGTTCAGCGTGCGGCCGTGGCGGTGAGGTCCCCAGCCTGCTGCGGCTCGCCGGTGTGGTGGGCGACCATCCGGGCAGGGCCGGTGATGCCGCGCAGCGCGAGGGCGATCAGCGGCAGCAGGGTGAGCGCGGCGAAGACAGCGCCGACCAGGGCCGGACCGGTCAGGCCGAGCGAGGAGTCCAGGGCCTGGCCCGCGACGAGGGAACCGGCGGCGATGCCGGTGTTGTAGCCGGAGGTGGTCAGCGCCGAGGTGAGGGTGGGGGCGTCCCCGGCGAAGCGGACGGCGAGGGAGGTGACGACCGGGTTGACGGTGAACCCGGCCAGGGCCATGGCGAAGACCAGGATCACGGCGGCCACCGGGCTGTCGGAGGCGGGGATCAGGGCCAGCAGGATGAGGGAGGTGGCCGCCGCGGCGGTGATCGCCGTGACCATCGGGCGGCAGTCTCCGAGGCGGCCGCCGATGGCGGTGCCGCCCAGCGCACCGATGCCGAAGGCGATCAGCACCAGCGGCACGGCACCGGCCGAAATGCCTGCCCGGTCGGTCAGCAGCGGCGTGATGTAGGTGTACGTCGCCAGGACCCCGCCCATGATCAGCACGGCCGCGCCGAGGGCGAGCCACATCCGCCCCTGGCGAAGGGCCCGGACCTCGGCACGCACCGACACCTCGGCCCGCTGCTCCGTGCGGGGAATGAACCGGCCGACGAACGCGGCGGCTAGTGCGGCGAGGACGGCGAGCGCCCAGAACGGGCCGCGCCAGCCGGTGTAGTGGCCGGCGAACGAGCCGATCGGCACACCGACGACGTTGGCCAGGGTGAGGCCGCCCATCATGACGCCGACCGCCCGCGTGGACCGGGCCGGGCCCGCTGCGGTGGTGGCGATCACGAAGCCGACGGCCCAGAACGCTCCGGTGGCCAGGGCGGTCACGACCCGGGCGGTGAGCACGACGGTGAAGGAGGTGCTGAGGGCGGCAACGGCGTGCCCGAGGGCGAAGACTGCGAGGGCACCGATGAGGGTGTGACGCTGGGGCAGGCGCAGGGTGGCCATGGCCATCGTGGGCCCGCCGACGATCATCCCGACGGCGAACGCGGTGATCAGCAGACCGGCGTGCGGGACGCTCACGCTCAGGTCGGCGGCCATCCCGGGCAGCAGTCCGGCGATGACGAACTCGGTAGTGCCCATCAGGAACGTGCCGGCGGCGAGTACCCAGACGACGAAGGGCAGCTTGCCGGGGGCGGACCCGGTGGCGGAGGGCATGCGAAAACTTCTTCCCGTACGAGGGGGTGGGCGGATTTCAGGCGGAGGGCGCGGTCAGGAGGCGGCCTCGATGGTGATCCGGTCGGCCCCGGACAGCAGGTCGGTGTCGGCGTCAATGTGGCCGAGGACCAGCAGGTCCTCGGAGGCGGAGGGGCCGTCCTTGTAGAAGATGGCGAGGTTGCCCCACGGCGCGTAGTAGGTGAGGTCCCCGGTCTTCGGCGCCTGCGGTTCGGGCGCGTTCTCGGTGGTCAGCTTCCTCGGCGGATCGGCGATCCGCTCGGTCCCGTGGAAGTCCTCCAGGTCCAGGGTGAGCGGGAGCAGGGAGGCCAGGTCGCGGGCGGCGGGGCTGTCGTTCAAGGTCGCCTCGACCTCCTGTCCGTCGATGGTGACGCGGATGTCCATCGGAGTGGTCCTTTCTGATCCGGACGGGCTCACCGACGCCGAGGACGACGGCTCCCCGGACGCCGGGGCGGACGACGAGGCGGAGGTGGTGGAAGTGGCCTGCTCGGCGGGTGAGTCGGCGGAGCAGGCGGTCGCGGCCAGCAGTAGGACGCCGGTGGTGGCGGTCAGGGCGCGGCCGAGGGTGAGGGTGGTCATGGGGTGCCGTCCTGCGGGTTGGGCATGGGCTCGGCGTAGTGCCGGAAGCTTTTGCGGTCGGTGTGCAGGCCGTACAGCAGCTCGGCCAGCGCCTGGGGGCTGGAGTGCTCGGAGTCGGGGCTGATCGCCCCGGGCACGATGAGCTGCGCGGCGTGGATGTTCTCGTCGGCGAGCGCGGTGTGGAGCATCGCCGCATACGCGCTCTCGGCGGCGAACGCGATCGAGGTGCCGGCGACCTTGGGGTTCGGGCGTACCGCGCTGCCGCCGTTGACGAACAGCAGCGTGCCCCGCCCCAGCTCCCGCATACCGGGCAGGACCGCGTTCACGCAGGTGAGCGGCCCCTTGACGGAGAATGCCAGCGGGTCGTCCAGGTCGGTCGCGGTGGTGTCCAGGACCGGCTTCATGAAGTCGCCGCGGGGCACCGGGCTGAACTGCAGGATCTCGACGGGCCCCAGGGTGTCCGCGGCCTCGTGCAGGGCTGCGGTGAGGGAGGCGGGGTCGAGGACGTCGGCGGTGAAGCCGCAGGCGTGGATGTCCTCTCTCGCCAGCTCGGCCACCAGGTTGTCCTGGTGCTGGACGCTGCGCGAGAGGAGGGCCACGCGGTGGCCCGCTTTGCCGAAGCGGCGGGCGGCAGCCAGGCCCAGAGCGGGACCGGCGCCGACGAGAGCGAAGGTAGTCACGAAGGTCTCCTCAACGACGTGGGGGGCGGGCCGCATCGGGGCCGCCTCAGGAAGCGGGGGACACGGGCGGAAGGACGTTCCTGGCCGGGTTCAGGCGGTGGCCGGGGCGATGGCGTACTCCTCGTCGGTGACGGGCTTCAGCCAGTGCACGACGTCGTGGGTGTCGTCGCCCTCGTTGATGGCCAGGTGGACCATCAGCCGGTTCGGCGCGGCACCGTGCCAGTGCTCCTCGTCGGCCTCGAACAGGACGCGGTCGCCGGGCCGGATGACCTCCACCGGTCCGCCCCGGCGCTGACACAGACCGATCCCCTCGGTGACGAAGACGGTCTGGCCCAGCGGGTGGCGGTGCCAGTGGGTGCGGGCACCGGGCATGAAGTGCACCAGGGAGGCGGTGACCCTCGACGGGGCGGGCGCCGCGGCGACGGCGTCGATGTAGACGTCGCCGGTGAACCAGTCCGCCGGACCCTTGGCGGTGTCGATCGAGCTGCGGGTGATCTGCACGGAGACTCCTCGTACGGGCGCGCTGCGGGGTCAGGGGGTGAGGAGGGTCTTGATGGCGCGGCGCTCGTCCATGGCCTGGTAACCCTCGGCGACCTGGTCCAGGGGGAGGGTGAGGTCGAAGACCTTGCCCGGGTCGATCGCGCCGGAAAGGACGCGGTCGATGAGGTCGGGCAGGTAGCGGCGTACGGGGGCGGGGCCGCCGCGCAGGCCGACGTGGGAGAAGAACAGCTCCTGCCCGTCGACGGCGACCTCGTGCGGGACGCCGACGAAGCCGACATTGCCGCCGGGGCGGGTGGAGTGCAGGGCCTGGCTCATGGACTGCGCGGTGCCGACGCACTCCAGGACGCTGTCCGCGCCGATCCCTCCGGTCAGCTCTTTGACCCGTGCCGCACCCTCTTCGCCGCGCTCGGTGACGATGTCGGTCGCGCCGAACTCGCGGGCCAGCTTCTGCCGGGACTCGTGGCGGGACATGGCGATGATCCGCTCCGCCCCCAGCTCCTTCGCGGCGATGACCGCGCACAGGCCGACCGCGCCGTCACCGACCACCACGGCGGTGGAGCCGGGCTTGACCTCGGCCGCGTCGGCGGCCCACCAGCCGGTGCCCATCACGTCCGACACGGCCAGCAGCCCCGGCCAGAACGGTTCGTCCGGCACTCCGTCGGTGGCGACCAGGGTTCCCTGCGCGTTCGGGATGCGCACGTAGTCGGCCTGGCAGGTGGACATGAACTCGACGTTCAGACAGCTCGACTGGAACCCGTTGCGGCAGTTCGCACAGGTGTTGTCCGAGGTCGCGAACGAGCCGACGACGAACTGGCCGGGCTTGACCGAGGTGACCTCGCTCCCGACTTCCTCCACGAAGCCGACGTACTCGTGGCCCATCGGATGGGCCGCGTCGGTGGGCTCCGCACCGCGATAGGGCCACAGGTCCGACCCACACACGCAGGTCACCGCCGTGCGGATGATCGCATCGGTCGGCTGGAGGATCTTCGGGTCCTCCAGGGTCTCGAAGCGGATGTCGCCGGGGGCGTGCATCAGTGCGCCGCGCATGAGAGGTTCCTTTGCGTTACCGGGTACAGGGTGTGGACCCGAAACACGGACGGCGGACCGCCCGCGCCGGGTGCGGGCCCCTCCTCCGCCCGTCGGCGGCCGGAGGAGAAGCACCACGTATCCCAGGTAACTGCCACTTCCCGCGCGTAGCGAGGCACTGACGAAGGGTGTACCAGCAGTACATCCCTATGGCTGCGCGCGGGACGTACCGTCGAAGGCATGGACAACCGTGCGGAGGTCCGCGAGTTCCTGACCTCGCGGCGCGCCAAGATCACCCCCGACCAGGCCGGACTGCCCTCCGGATCCCGCCGCCGTGTGCCGGGCCTGCGCCGCAGCGAGGTCGCGGCCCTCGCCGACATGAGCGTCGAGTACTACTCCAAACTCGAGCGCGGCGACCTCGCCGGAGTCTCCCCGGGCGTCCTCGAAGCCCTCGCCCGCGCCCTCCAGCTCGATGACGCCGAACGCGCCCACCTGCTGCACCTGGCCCAGGCCGCCGACGGCTCCGACGCCCTCACCCGCCCCCGCCGGCGCACCAAGGAGCAGTGGAAGGCGCACCGCAGCCTGCAATGGACCCTGGACGCGATCACCGCCGGACCGGCGTTCGTCCGCAACGGCCGGATGGACATCGTCGCCGCCAACCAGCTCTTCCGCGCCTTCTACACCGACCTCTACGCCACGCCCGGCAACCAGCAGAACCTGGCTCGCTTCACCTTCCTCGACCCCGCCGCCCGCCGCTTCTACCCCGACTGGGACTCCTTCGCCGACATCACCGTCGCCATCGTGCGTGCGGAAGCCGGCCGCAACCCCCACGACAAGGACCTGCACGACCTGGTCGGGGAGCTGTGCACCCGCAGTGACGAATTCCGTACCCGGTGGGGTGCGCACAACGTCCGCCACCACGGCACCGGCACCAAGCACTTCCACCACCACGCCGTCGGCGACCTCTCCCTCGCCTTCGAGGGCCTGGAGATGGCCGCCGCACCCGGCCTCACCCTCACCATCTACTCCGCCGAGCCCGGGTCGGACTCCGAAGAAGGGCTGCGCCTCCTCGCCACCTGGGCAGCCACCCAGGAAGCCACCCCGGACACGGAACGATCTGCCACCAGCTGAACGCCGACAGCGCCGAACCCGGACCGGGTTCGGCGCTGTCGGCGCACAGCTCAGACCTGTGCTGCTTGACCCGCCCGGGTGGCCAGGAAGGCCCCAGGGGCTGCCGCACTGGCCGTATGCGAGGGCCGTCGACGAGGCACTCGCGGCACGAGGCATCCCGCCCAGCTCCGTTCGTGCGGACCGCACTCCCAGCGACGACGGCTTGACCACCTACATGTGGCTGACCTGGGATGTTTCCCGCACCTGCGGCCGCGGCGGCATCCGACTGCACTGGAAGGAACGCCAGGGCTGGTTCTACGCCATGATCGGAATGAGCCTGGACGACGTCCTCCTCTACGGCGTCCTCCCGACCTTTCGCACGATCTTCCCGACCCCTCAGGACGTGGCCGACGTCGCCGACCAGATGGTCCGCTTCCGCACGGTGCCCGATCTGGAGCACCGCACGGAGTGGGACGGCGCACGGGAAGTGCGCGCCGCCGCCAGCAACCACCGCCGTGCCGGCTTCGGCCTGTCACCGGCCGGGCGACAAGAAGCGGGGGAGCGGACCCGGACAGGGGCGGAGATCATTGAGGGGGCGGGTGTGCAGCTGACCATCGACACGCAGACCGACAGCTACGAGCAGGCGATCGCGGCCGTACAGGCCGCCTACGGGCTCAACCCCGCCGCTGTGGCGAGCAGTTGGCCGGACGCTCCGTCGGCGTCCCGGCCGGGCCCGGAGAGCCTGGGCGACGACGTCCTGTGGGAGGGCTGGACGGATCGGATGCTCTTCGACACGATCGCGTCCGTGCTGCCCGGCGCCCGGGTCGTGCTCCGCCGCCTGGTCGAACGGGGCGGCACGGCCTCGTAAGGCGACATCCAGATGTACTTCGCCGACCACCCCACGACGCCGATCGCGCACAACAAGATGGGCGGAACACTCACTAGCATCCGCGCAGGCGACGCAGGGTCGGCCCGGACAACCGGACCGGCATCCTGGAACTGGACGACCGCGGGCGGATCTACCGGATCGAACCCGCCCTCGTGGAGTTCCTCAAACGCGTCTTCGATCTCGCTGATGCCCGCTCTGACGTGTTGCGCCAGGACCCAACCAACCCTTGAGGTGCGCCCTTTGGGCGGCCACGCAGCCGACCGGCATGGCTTCGTTGATCTCTTGGAGCAGCGTTTATCGACGGTTCTTCGGAGTCAGTTGGTGATCGACTCAGCTCGCGATGCCGAGCAGACAGGAGGGCACCCCAGTGCCGGCGGCGAAGACGAGGGAGGGCGGGACCAACGGGCTTTCGCTTGTCAGCAGGTGAGGAGGGCCTTGGGGGAGATGTTCCGTCCCTCCCACGGGTCTTTCCTCAGCCGTCTGAGGGGAACCCGGCGGTGAGGTAGTCCGACAGCTGTCCCGGCGCGTCTTCCTGGAGGAGGTGGCCTGCTCCCTCGATCCAGTGCAGCTTGGCGTGCGGGATACGCGCGTGCAGCCATCTGGCGTGTTCCGGGGGGAGGATGCGGTCCTCGCGTCCCCAGATGAGCCGTACCGGGAGCGACATCCCGCCCAGCAGGTCCTCGTACGCGGTGGTGTCCGCCTGTCTGATCTGGCTGTACTGGCGGTAGAACGCGGCCTGCCCTGCGGCTCCCCGCCACGGCGCAAGAAACGCGTCGAGGATTTCCGGCCGGAAGCCCACGTGCGTGGCGTGCCGCATATGGCTGGCGACCAGCGCTTCGTGAGCGTAGTCCGGAAGCTGCTGGAAGACATCCGCGTGCTCCAGGATGAGCTGGAAAAGCCCTCGCTCCCACTCGCCGCCGCTGACCGCGTCGAAGAGGGTCAGGTCCCGGTAGCTCTTCTTTTCCAGCAGTAGCGTCCGGAGAGCCACAGCCCCACCGATGTCGTGGGCGACGACGCTGGGGCGGGACAGCTCCCAGTGGTCGAGGAGCCGGGCGAAGTTCCTCCCGTGAGCCGCCAGGCTGAGGTCCTGGCCTTCACGCTGGTCCGACTGGCCGAAGCCGAGATGGTCGAAGACGAAGACGGTGCGAGTACGAGCGAGTGCTGGAGCGATGTCCCGCCACAGAAAGGAGGAGTACGGGGTGCCGTGCACCAGGACGACCGGCTCTCCGCTGCCGAGAACCCTCCAGCGCACCGTCCCCTCAGGCGTCTCAAACTCCTCGCCAAGTGTCCAGTTCACCCTTGGTCTCCTCATCTTGGGCATGGGCAGCAACTCTTGCCGAGAGCATGGCCGATGCCGCCCTGGCAAGAGGCTGCAGTGCCTCTCGAACTCATCGACACCACTCTTTCGTGATTAACCCTTTGGCCAAGCGACGTCACTACTGTTCGACCATGCCAGGCGATCTCACCGGAACAGCACACGGCGGTTCAGAACTGGGTCAGGGAGCATGGCGTACCCCCTGATTACCGTGGACCCCTCGGCACCGCTGGATGACCTGAGGCCGTTTCTGGGCATGCTCGGTGAGCGGACGGCCGTGGTGGGATACGGGGCCGGAGCACGTGGAGCGCAGTTCGGCTCCCGTGTCGTCGGCCCCGCAGCCGTCTACAGGCGCGCCTCATGACCGCACCCGCTCCCACCCGCGAGAAGTGACGCCCGTGCTGCTTGACCTGCTCGGATGGCCAGGAAGCCCGGGTTGCCGCACCGGCTTCCACGTGAGAGCCCTCGAGTAGGGGGACAGTGCAGGTGTGGGAGTGGTGGGGGAGGGGACTTGGTGGGCAGGCCGGGTTCAGCAGCGTTCCCCTGGGGGCTGGCTCGGCTCAGGCTTCTCTGGTTCAGCCCACGTGCCGGGGGAGCCGCGCACCCGGGGTCATTGCAGGCTGCCTTGTTCGCACACCTGGCGGGCGACCTCGCGCAGTTTGATGTTGTTCTCCTGGGAGTAGCGGCGCAGGACGTCGAAGGCTTGCTCTTCGGTGAGGTGGTGGGCGCCCATGAGGATGCCCATGGCCTCGCCGATGAGGTGGCGGGTGGTGACGGCTTGTTCCATCTGGGCGTGGGCGCGGGCGGCTGAGAAGGCGACGGCCGCGTGGGAGGCCAGCAGCCAGCCGGCCAGTTCGCTGTTCTCGGTGAAGGCGCCGGGTTTGTGGGAGTAGAGGTTGAGGGCGCCGAGGTCTTCCTCGTCGGTGAAGAGAAGGAAGCCCATCATGCTGCCCACGCCGAGGGCGTGGGCCTGCGGGGCATAGGCGGGCCAACGCTGCTGCAAGCCGGTGAGGTCGGCGATGCGGAAGACCCGCTCTCCCAGCGAGGTACGGGCGGCATCGAAGCACGGCCCTTCGCTGAGACGGTGTTGCAGTTGGTCGCTGTTGATGACCAGCTGGTGAGTGGGAGCGAGCGTCTCCACCGTGCTGTCGTGCAGGACGAGGATGCCGGCCGCGTCGCAGCCTTCCACCAGCTCGGTGGCTGAAGCGGTGATCCGCTCCAGCGTGGCATTCACCGAATCCTGCGCCAGAAGGTCCCGTGCCATCGACGCCATCTGCTGCGCGAACTGATCCCAGTCCACCTTTGCCCTCCGCTACTCGTCCCGCTTGGACCAGGCTTATACCCTGCGCTCCACGTGAGTCGCGCAGACGTCGCAGACCGATACCTGTCACCGAGGCCGTGCCCATTTGCTCGGCCGCGAGCGGCCGCCGACGCCCGGCAGCGGCGCCGATCGACTGAACACGGCCGGGCGAACTCGTGAGGTTGCGCTGGGTGATGCGACAAGTGTTGCGCTGAGCGTTGCGCCAGGTAACGAAGCACTACTAGGGCGTGTCTTTCGGATCAGTGATGAGAGTGAGGCCGCCGGGCGAGCCGATGCCCGGGTGTTCTGGGGTGAGGACGGCTGGTGGCCACATGTGTTCGAGGCAGCCGTACGATGTCTGCCGTGGATACCTCACGGGACGACCTGCGATGTGGGCTCTGCGGGCAGGTTATGAATGCCCGCCATGAACAGCACCACGAGGAATCGGTGGTCGGTGCGGGGAGGCGTGTGGAGTACGTAGTGATCGGACTGCGCGGCGCGCATGCCCTCTTTCAAGCTGCCGATGAGTCCTCTCGGACCCGCAAGACGCATGCCGCCGACCTGGCGAAGGCGCTGGGGGTTGACCTGCCCGATCTTCCTGGCCGCCATTACACGTGCTGGGAGACGCCTGGGGAGTACGGCGGCGTCTTCCGGAGCGGCTTCGAGCTGGCCTGACATGCCCGCACCCTTCACTCAGCTACGACGTTGCACACTGTGGACACGATGCGCACCCCGGCCTGGCCAGGGGCGCATCCTCCTCTCCGGTGCACCGAGCGGTGAAGCGTGTGGTCCGGGGACGCGTCACGACCTCGAAAGCCGTGAGGCCACGCGTAGCGGCCGACGGCTGACCATCCTCACTCCTCATCCTCCTCCGCGTCGCCGATGGCGACGCGGAGGTCATGCATGCTCTGCTGCATCTCGATCACGGACAGCTCAGCCCGGCTGAGGGCTTGCCGGACACCGGTCCGGGTAGGGCGGCGCATCTGGTCAGGGGGCCGACCGCTCCCCGATGGCGTGGCGGGCGAGGGCGGCGTGCAGCTCGCTGAGCAGCAGCTCGGGCAACCGGGCGCCTTGGGCGTGCTTGAGGATTTCTCCGGCGACCTGGCTGAGTTTGATGTTGGTGTGCTGGGAGACCTCTGTCAGCACGGCGAAGCCGTCATGTGGCGTTATCTGGCCCAGCGTGGTCAGCACGCCGATGGCTTGGTCGACGACGGCGTGAGCGGGGATGGCCTGGCGCAGTTGCTGGATTTCCGTGCGCAGCCGTGCGACCTCGGCCTGGAGGCTTTCGGCTGCCGCGGTGGCGGGAGTCGGCCTGGGATCCGTAGAGGGAGCCAGGCGCTCGTCCAAAGGTGCACGGGTCGAGGTCATACGCTTCCCCTGCCCGGTTTCCTCTTCAGCATCCGCCCGGCCGCAGCCGGGCAGAACGTGTGCGTCCTCCCGGCCCGCAGCCCGGAAGGACGTACACGGGGGCCTTCTCCCGAACCCCGCCCCGCCCCGCAAGAGTAGCCAGCCCGCAACCAGCTCATGCGCTGTGATGCTGGAAAGAAGGGGCGGTGAGGGCCCGGGGCCGGGCGCTGGCGGAGCCGGGCCCTCACGAGGATTCGCGCTTCCGTGGGGGGCGGATGGTCAGGGCGCGATGACCATCTCAACGAATCCCGGGCCGTCCAGGTCACGCATCAGATCAGGTCAGGCTGCGTTGTGCGGCCCTGCGTGGGAAACGAGATGGCATCCAACGTTCCCACCGCTGCGCAGGGCTCACTCGATGGGCCGCGTACAGCGACACTAGGCTCTGATGTCGTTGGATGCGGGGCTCATTCGGGAGATTCGTGGCTGCCGGGAGGCCGTGCGGCGTGGTGGGGATGGCCGACGGTGCGTCGCGCCTCCTTCATCTCGGCCTCGTACAGGTGGCCGCGGCCCTGGGCCAGCTGCTCGACGGCCTCACGCTCCAGGAGCGTGAACGGCCGGTGGTAGGTGACGTCGTATGCCTCCACGATCTGGAAGGTCCAGTGCCCCGGGATGACGTTCCGGCCCAGAATCTCCGACTGCACTCTGTCGGCCCACTCGGGGTGGCTGGCTCGGCGCAGCAGCTCAACTGCTCGGTCCAGTTGAAAGTCAGCGGTGCCGGTCAGCTGATGAAAGCTGTAGAGGTGGCCTCTAGCGCGTTCGGTGGTCTCCAGAGCCTTGGACAGCGCCCCGAGCGCTTCCACGGTCTCGTCACTGACGCCTTCGGGGCGCCGGTGGGCCCGGTCCGGCCCGTCGTGATGAATCCTCATGATCCTTTTCGTCCCTCGTGATCACATGCGGCGCAGCCTTTCGGGCTGCAAGCGAGACGCGCCACCACAATTCAGCTAGTCTTCACGGCTCACTTCGCCCTAAGGGAGGCTTTGCCAGCCGACCCACGGCGGTATCCCACTCCAACGGATGGATCAGTCAGCCAGTCAGCCCCAAAAGCGGCCGCTGAAGGCGGGGCGAGGGGACGGCTGGACTGGGTTCCGCGGGGGGGTGCCCCTATGTCTTTGGTCAAGCTGGTCGGGTGTGGGTTTGGGGCGTCTGGAACGATGTGTCCGTGCATGCTGATGATCAGCTTGGCGAGGGGGTCCCCGCGGAGCTCGCGGTGTTCCTGCGGGAGGCGGCGACGACCGCCCGGTGAAGATCGCTCCTTCCGTCTGCGAGGGGTGCGGCAGTCATGTGTTCTTCGTGCTGGTCAACGCCTCCGGCGCGGAACGAGAGTGTTCGGGCTGCGACAGCCGTGCGTTCATCGCGGACAGCGAGGAGTACTGGAACGAGGAGTCCTGGGAGGACGACGAGCCCGGTGCGGCCGACTGCCCGTGCGGGAGCGAGGAGTTCGAGGCCGCGGTCGCTTCTCGCTCGGCACCGACGGATCCGTCCGCTGGGTGACCGTGGGCCTGCGTGCATCAAGGATGGGTTCTGCGGGATCTAGCCGACTGGAAGATCGACTATGAACCGACGGATCACCTCCTGACCATGGTCTAGGTCTGGGGAGCGACAGCTCGAACGGGCTGCGGTTCGTAGAAGGTTCCGTCGCGGAGCATCGCGAAGAGGACGTCGGCCCGGCGTCTAGCGAGGCAGAGCAGAGCCTGGGTGTGGTGCTTGCCCTGGGCGATCTTCCTGTCGTAGTAGGCACGCGATGTCGGATCGCGCAGGGCGGCGAACGCAGAGAGGAAGAAGGCCCGTTTGAGCTGCTTGTCTCCCGGTCTGGAGGACTGTTCGCCGCGGATCGAGGAGCCCGAGTTCCGGGTGGCCGGGGCGAGGCCGGCACAGGCGGCCAGATGGCCGGCGGTCGGGAAGGTGCTGCCGTCGCCGACCTCGATCAAGATGCGGGCTCCGGTCCTGACGCCGACTCCCGGCATGGACGTCAGGACCTAATTCCTTTCCAACGACCCCGGTGGGTCAGGTCGAGTCACCGGGGTGTTCGAGTGGTGAGGGTCGTCACGCCTACTTCGAGCTGAGCTTGTAAGCCTCTGGTTAGAGCGTGCGGGCGGTTCTCCTGCTTGTGGTGGCGGGCGCGTGGGCGTCGAGCGGACGTCTTCACGTGACTTGGTCGATGGGAGACCTACCCAGAAAACGGCGGCGCTCGACGCCTTCGTGTCCGCCACCACACCCAACGTTGGCGGGCCCGTGCAGCGCGGCGAAGATGTCCTCGACCAGCCGCTCGGCCATCCGCGGGGCCTCGGCCGTACAGGGTGACCAACCAGCCGCCCCAGTCCGGTCTTGCGGATCTGAGGCGGCGATCCGAACCGTTCCAGCAGGGGTGCTCATGGCCGGGCTTCCGTGCTCGACGGGCACGTGTCCCGGGACGGTCTCCGATGCGCCCGCGCGTGTAGGCGGGGGGCTGCGCTAGCGGGAGGGCGGGGCGAAGTCGATTTCCTTCGCCATCATGATGCGGCCACCCATGTTGCGGTCCATCATCTCCAGGGCCGCAGCCTCCAGATGCGGGTGGATGGAGGCCACGGCGTCCTGGGGCACGGTCACGGTCAGGTGGCGGATGTGCGCGTCCAGGGCTGAGTACAGGACGCACTGCTCGGTCACCTGCCCGCACAGCACCACGTGCCCCACCTGCAGCTTCCACAGGAGGTAGGCCAGGGGTGTCTCGTAGAAGATCGAGTGACGGGCCTTCACTACGAAGAGCGAGTCGTCGTCGGGCTTGATCGGTTCGATCAGGTCCGCGTGGCGCCCCGCCAGGGCGGTGTCGACGAGTTCTCCGTGGTGGGAGCGCCAGAGGCCGAAGTTGTCGTTCGCGTAGATCACCGGTACGTCCGCCTCCCGTGCCCGGCGGATCAGGTCTACCAGAACGGGCACGACGCGTCGGGCGGCCGGCATGAGCAGTTCGGCGTCCTCGTGGTCGTAGGTGTTGATCATGTCGATCACGATGAGGGCGAGCCCTGTCGTGTCCGCGGAGCCGTTCACGGTCTCTCCCGTTCGGGCGCCGTCAGGTGCGCGTCCGTATCGTCACCGCACGGTACGGCGGCCGCCACCTGCTCTCGGCGACCAGAAAGCCGCTTGCTCGGGGTCGGCAGGGGCTCGCCGGGCATCTGCCCGTCCGTCTCCGCGGCGCGCCTCGTGTGACGTCAGGTGGTCAGCAGGCGGTTGAAGAAGGCGCGGTAGTGGCGCAGGGCTTGGCGCAGGTCCTCTGTGTTCGCCTGTTCGCCGCGGTTCCACTGTCCTTCCAGTTCTTGCTTATGGTCGGCGAAGGTGGTGGCCAGCTGTTGCATCACGTCGGCGACGAGTGCGTCGGCGGTGTGCACGGCCTCACGGGGGTCGTCGACGAACTTGTTCTGCACGTCCTGCCAGCGTGTGCGGAAGCCTTCCTCGTCCTTGGGGGTAAGGAGCTGGGGGGCTTCGTCGTCAGTGTTGCCGTCTCCCTTCGTGGCTTCCTGCTGTGTGCTGGAGTCGGCTTGCGCCGCCTCGTCCGCCTTGCCCCCGTCGGGGACCGCGGCCTCGTCTTCGGCGGGCCGGCTCGGCGTGGCCGTGCTCTCGCCGGGGAAGGTCGGCACGGTGGCCGGTGCGCTCGAGGCGCTCTCCTGCCTGGACGTGTCGCGGGGTCGGGCGAGGTCGTCGGTAGACAGGCCACTCGAGGCAGCGATGTCCGGTATGTCCTTGCGTTGCATTTCTCCTCCGTTCCCGGAGGCCTGGGGCCTCCCGGCCGGGCGGTGGGCTGTCCCTGAGCGTTCACGCGTGGGCGCGGCGGCGGGGTTCGCCGCCGTCGGAGAGCAACTCGTCGAACAGGGCCCTGTAGTGGACCATGGCCCCCCGCAGTTCTTCTGTGGTCGCCTCGTGGCGGGTGCTGAGTGCGTCGACATCGTGGGCGGCCCGGTAGTGCTCGAGCGTGCGGCTGTGCTGGACCGAGAGGTCCTTGAGCCGTTGCTCAAAGTCCTCGGTGGGGTAGCCGCGCTCCTGCATCAGGGAGGTCACCAGACGGTCCGCGTCGTGCACGGCATCTTCAGGACGGTCCACGAACTCATCCTGCACGCTGGTCCACTCCCTGGTGTACCGATCCCGGGAGCTGCTGGTGAGCGGCTTGATGTCCAGTGAGTCGTGCCGCTTCTCGCGGGCCCTGAGCTCGCGTTCGCCAGCCGTGCGACTGTCGGCGTTCTCCATCGTTCGTTCGTACTCCGGGCCGAACCGCTCGCGGAGCTTTCTGCGGCGCATGAGAATCGAGGCCGCCACGATTGCCACGACGATCACGACCGCAATGGGAATGATGATCGCCAGAAGTGTCCCTGTTGACATGGGGCAGGCTCCCTAAACTGAACCTTGGAAATTTCTCTACATATACCGAATTGCCTCTTATGTGTATTTGAAACGAAGAGGGCTGATCTTGACCTGCGGCTCCGGAGAGAAGGAGCCGCTCAGTCGAAGTACGACTGGAGCGTGCCGCGGCGCCGGATGTCGAGACTCATCAACCAGTTCTCCGCCGCCCTGGCACGTGAGGGCTTCGGTGGGACCCAGCACGTCTGCGCGCCGTACGCCACGTTCCAGTACGGAGTGAGCAACCCCAGGCGTGAGGAAAGCGGGGGCCGCATGCTTCGGGTGGGGGGTCGGGGGAACTCGACGATCGGAATCTACGACGCGAAGAGGGATGCCCGCAGATGTCGAATCCGCAGCAGCCGCAGTAGCGGCACAGTGAAAGGGTGGCGGCGCCCGCAGGAGAGCGGCGAAATCAAAGCGCGTGAGACCGAGGCGAGGGTGTCCGTGCCCCACGGCAGGGACAAGGGAGACAGTGCGCTGGGCAAGGCGGCGGCACGCCTCCGGACCAGCAGACCGAACACCTTGACTGGACGACGACCTGTCGTTGCTGCAGGTCGAGGCCGGTGAATACAGCCCGGCCTCAACCACAGTTCACATGAGGAGGGAGAAGTACCATGCCGGCCGGATCGAGCTCCAAGCGGGAGCGCCAGTACGAGCATGTGAAGAAGAGTGCCGAGGACCGCGGCGAGTCGTCGAAGCGGGCCAAGGAGATCGCCTCCCGGACGGTCAACAAGGAGCGGGCCAGGTCGGGTGAGTCGAAGACCGCCAGCAAGACTTCCACTCGTGACCCGAAGTCGGCGTCCCAGCGTGGTGGGCAGCGCTCGCACAGCGGCGCGGAAGGCCCGACCAAGGACCAGCTGTACAACGAGGCCAAGAAGCGCAATATCCAGGGCCGCTCCTCGATGACCAAGAAGCAGTTGGAGAACGCGCTAGGTCGCTGACGAGGTGCCCCAGCCCTTAGGGGCGGTGAGTCGGTGCGGCTCCCGAGCGAGACTGCCGGGCCCTGCGGTACGAGGGGCACGCATACTGCGATCGAGCACGGCGGCCAACTGGCCGTCTCTGGTGCTGGTACTTGTCTGGCATACGGTTGAGCCTGGTCCGGCTGGCGGTGCAGAGAAGCGACGATGCGATGTCGCGGGGCGGGGTGCCGTTGCAGATCGCGACCCCGCCAGCCTGACGGCCGTCCGAGTGCTGGAGCCCACCGCCGTACGGGCTCCAGGTACGGCTCGGCGCTTCAGCCGTCTCCTCGCTGGGACCGGCGCGAGAGTGACTTTCGAACCCATGCCGAAACGGCGTCACCGAAATTACACAGGCACTCCACCCAGCGTATACAGCAGATCAGCTCGTACCCTCAGCCAGCAACGTCGTTGAACGCCATGGCCACGATGCGCGCCCGTCCATCGACATCTCCCCGGTCGGTCAGGTCAGCAGCGCATCCTCCTTGCCAGTGCACCGACCGGTGAAACGCGCGGCCCCGGGAAGTCATGGCCTCGAAAGCCCCGAGGCCGCGCGTAGCGGCCGACGGCTGACCATCCTCACTGCTCATCCTCCTCCGCGTCGCCGATGGCGACGCGGAGGTCATGCATGCTCTGGGATCGGCACCTCGGGACTGAATGTTCAGCGTGGGCCGGGTACTCGGGCTTCCAGAGCAACTCGTTCGATCAAGGAGGTTCACATGGCCAGCACCAGCGAGACCGGCGGCGTGACCGGTACGCAGGACAAGGACTACAACCTCATCTGGTACGTGGAGGCGTGTCTGAGTAACGCTCTGCGCCTGGAGAGCTACATCCACGACGCGGAGCGGGAGAAGGACACCGAGGTGGCCGACCTGTTCCGCAAAGCGCAGGCCGACAGCCGCAAGGGCGCGGAGCTCGGCAAGGATCTGCTGCGCGCGCGGCTGAGCGGCAGCTGACACAGGCACCCTCTGCTCGTTTCCCGCAGGGGTGGGGGCCCTGTGGGATTCCGACGCTTCCTGCTGGCTGTCGCGTGCCGGGCGCCGGGAGGCGTGCAGCGCTATGCCTCAGCGCTGCAACGGCATAGACATTCGACGTCCCTGCAATCGGATGCCTGAACCGCGAGTCGGCCGGCCCGGTGTAAAGAACCTGCCCCAGCCGCGGGATGCCACGCTTGGCGTCAGTGCGATCAGGGCAGGGGGGTGCCGCCGGTGGCGTTGACGATCTCTCCGGTGATGTAGCTCGCCTGGGGTGAGGCGAGGAAGACGTAGGCGGGTGCCATCTCGGCTGGCTGTGCCGCCCGGCCCAGCGGGGCCTTCTCACCGAACTTCGTGGTGTCGGGCATCGTTGCGGGGATCAGCGGTGTCCACACCGGGCCGGGGGCGACGGCGTTGACGCGGATGCCGCGCTCAGCGACCATCTGCGCCAGCCCGTGGGTGAAGGAGATGATCGCCGATTTCGTCATCGCGTAGTCCAGCAGATGAGGGCTGGGCTGGTAGCCCTGGACGGAGGCGGTGTTGATCACGCAGCCACCGCGCGGCATGTGAGACAGAGCTTTGCGGGTGAGCCAGAACATCCCGTACAGGTTGGTCTTCATCACCCGGTCGAACTGCTCGGTGGTGATCGCCTCGATCCCGTCCGGCTGGGACATCTGGTAGGCGGCGTTGTTCACCAGGATGTCGACGCGGCCTAGCTCGTCCACCGCCCGGTCGATGAGGTCGGCGCACTGGTCCTCGTCCCGGATGTCGCAGGGCACGGCCACCGCCTTGCGGCCCGCCTCCCGGACCAGGCGCGTGGTCCCGTCCGCCTCGTCCGCCTCCTCGGGCAGGTGGGTGAAGACGACGTCCGCGCCCTCCCGGGCGAAGGCCAGACATACGGCTCTGCCGATCCCGGAGTCCCCACCGGTGACCACAGCGGCCCGGTCCAGCAGCACATCGTGGCCCCGGTAGGAATCCTCCCCGTGATCGGGACGCGGATCCATCTCCTCAGTCGAGCCGGGAACCTGCTGCTTCTGTTCCGGGAGCGGGGGCTGAGGGTGGCGGGTGACCGGGTCGGGAATGTGGGGCTCGTCGTGGGCCGGCACGGTGGTTCTCCTCTGCGGGATGCGCTGGACGGTAAGGGAGGGAAGGTCAGCTCGCTGGGTACGGCACCGTCTTGAGCTGGCGCGCCAGGTGCGCGGTGTTGGCGGCAAGCGTCCTGGTAGCGGCCGCGGTCTTTTCGGGGGTCGCGTCGAGGTCGTGGTAGTCCGTGCCCTGCATGGCTTCGCCAACCCAGTAGGTGACGGCATTGGGGGCGAGAGAGAACCCAACGTCGTTGAGGCCCTGGAACAGATCGGCACTGACCTTGTGGGCACCGTCCTCGTTCCCGACCACACACACCGCGGCAGCCTTGCCATAGGTGAGCATGCGGCCCTCGTCGTCGCTCTCGCCGAGTTCCGCGTTCAGTCGCTCCAGAATCCGCTGGGCGACGCTGGAGGGGTGCCCAAGCCAGATGGGCGTGGACAGAACCAGAATGTCGCAGCCCAGAATCGTGGCCCTGATCTGCGGCCATGCGTCCCCCGCGCCCATGTCGGCCTTCACCCCGGGCTTCACGTCGTGATCGGCAATCCGGATGATCTTGCCCGTAACTCCATGCTCGGCGAGGGCTGCCATGGCCTGCTCAGCCAGCAGCTGCGAACTCGACAGCGCCGGCGACGGTGTCAGGGTGCAGACCAGTGCGACAGCCCGGAGCGCAGTGTGGTTGCTGGAATTCATGGTGAGCGTCTGCCCGCACACCCCGCGCGGCTACCGCACTCGGCGCGATTCATCCCCTTTGGATCAGTCGGCACTTGCCCCCCAAGAGCGGGCGGTCGCCGACCGTTGGCATCACTGGCCCGGGGTCAGTCCGCGACGACTCGTACCGTCTGCAGTTCCCGGTCGGCTGCGTCCGGCAGGAACATGCCCGCCGCGACTCCGGTAGTCAGGTACTCGAGCACGGGCTCGGTAAGAAGTTCGCCGGGTAGGACGGCTGGGATGCCGGGCGGATACGGGGTGATCATCTCGGCGGCGATCCTGCCAGCGGCCTCTTCGACGTGGACCTTCGCATGCCGGGCGAAGTAGGCGTCGCGGGGCAGCCGGGCCTGTTCCATGCGCAGGTCGGCCGGTGAGGGGACGGTGACCCGGGGTGCGTCCCGCAGACCGACGGCGTGGTGGGCGAGGTCGTTGAGGGAGTCCAGGAGGCGCGCGGTGGTCCGTTCGTCGTCGGCGTGGGTGAGCTGGGCGCTGATGCGACGGTGGTCGAAGAGGTGCATGTCGAGGTGGTGGTGCGTGCGCAGCCAGTCGGCTGCCCGATAGCCGGTGGTGCCCAGGTTGCTGATGTCCATGACGAGGGGCAGGGGGTCGAATTCGGCGGCGAGGTAGGGACCGCAGAAGTCGGCTGCACCGTTGACGTGGAAACCGTCGATCGACTCGATGGCGCTGCGGGTGCGTGTGGCCAGGTCCAGGGCCCGGCCGATGAGTTCGGTGCCGTGCTGAACCATCTGCCGGCGCCAGGCGTCGATCCCTGCGTACAGGAGCACGTTCGGGCTGGTCGTGCCGAGCAGGTCCGCCCGAGAGGCCAGCTCGGCGGGGTCGATGAGGTTGCCCTGGAGGTGAAAGACGGAGCCCTGTTCCAGCCCGCTGCCCATCTTGTGGATGCTGGTCACGCAGATGTCGGCACCTGCGTCCATGGCCCACGTCGGCAAGCTGTCGTGGAAGGGCAGATGCGCTCCCCACGCTTCGTCCACGATGAGCGGCTTCCCGCGCCGGTGACAGATGTCCGCGAGGGCTGTGAGGTCGGCAGCGGCTCCGTAGGGGGTGGGGCTGGTGACCAGAGCTCCGTCGGCGTCGGGGTACCGGGCGAACGCCTGGTCGTAGGCGTCCGGCGACGGGGGGTGGGCGATGTGCCGGTCGGCATCCCACTGCGGTTCCACCCACACCGGCTCGACACCGGAGAGGATGAGCCCGGCAATGACCGACTTGTGGGCGTCGCGGCCGACAAGGAGGCGGTGGCCGGGACAGGTGACCACCAGCATGGCGGCCTTGACCGACAGAGAGCTGCCGCACGTCGAGAAGAACGTGTGCTCGGCGTGCACCGCGTCCGCCATGAGCTCCTCGGCCCGTTCCAGAACGCGGCCTCGGCCCATCCTGTCGTCGAGACCACCGCTGGCAAGGACGTCGCCGAAGAACACGGCGTCCCCCAGCACAGCCCTGGCTCGAGGGTCCGTACCACGTGCCTGTTTATGCCCGGGAGGGGTGAAGCCCAACTCGCCGGCGTCGTGATAGCGGGCGAGTGCGTCGAGGACCGGTGCCTCATCGTGATTCAGACCCATGGGTGAGTAGTTCCCGAAACCGTCCCCTGCATGTCCATTTCGACATCCGGTCGAGTAGCCCTCGTCGGTCGCCAGTCAGCGTCGAGTGACCTTCCTCCGCCTGCTATTGCTGTTGTTCAGGAACACCCCAAGCCGGACCTCGTTCCCATCCTCCAGCCGTTTAGACGCCAGGGTGCTACCGACCGCGGCTTCTGGTGCCTTCCCTGGCGCTCCATCGATCAGGCGTCAGGAATGTCGTGACCGGGTTGGCGAGCTGCGTCGAGTGGTTGCGGCGCCATCTGGGGCCTGGGTGTCGGGATCGATCCATGAGATCGGGAGCCGCATGTACCCGGGGACGGCTGCCAGGTGGTTTCGCAACTCAATGGCGGAGGGGCTGCTGTCGTCGCATGAACGCGGCCATGTGCTGTCGGGCGACGAAGAGCGCCGTGTCCAGCTGGCGGCACAGTGTGTAGGTTGCGTCGGCGAGCTTGCGAGCCGTGTCGGCACTGTGGTGGGCGGCCAGATGGAGCCTGAGTGTTTCGCATCGTTCGATCAGCTCTCGCAGGAGCGAAGGGTGCGCCGTGATCATGGCTGCCACCCTGCCGTCTAGCCCGAGTGGACTGCCTCCTTCACCCATGAGGTCGCAGCCGCTGTCGCCCTGCGCATCCTGATGTCCGCTTGCGCGGAAGCACGGTGACGGCGCGGGCGCCGGCCGGGTGGCGGATAATTCGGTGGCGAGTCGGGCGGGCAGCGACCGGCGAGGCTTCTCCGGCGCTCACCCGGCCGCCTGAGCTAGTTTCTTGCATCCGGCCCGTCCTTCTTCCTGAACTGCTGGTGCCAGTGCTGGAAATTGATGGTCCGCCACGTCACGCCGGCCTCACCGAAGCCTGCGACCCTGCGTACTGACGAACAGAAACGGATACGCGATGAACTGGGTGCAGCACGCCAAGCGTTTGGCGGACGAGGTCGCACGGCCGGAGTCCCGATGGCACTCGACCGTGGCCGCAGTGCCGCGGCACAAGTTCGTGCCGCGCTGGTGGCAGAGCACCGGTGACGGCATCTGGATCCTGCGCGACGGCCATAGCGACCCCGATGCCTGGCTCGAGGCCGCGTACTTCAACCAGACTCTGGCGACCCGCCTCGACGTGCCAGGCCGACCGTGCGCTGCCCGAGGACGCCGGCATCGCCATTGACGGGACGCCCACGTCGTCGTCGACGCTGCCAGGCATGGTCGTACAGATGTACCGGCACGCGATGATCGCCGACGACTCCACGACGCTGGTCACCACCGGGACGGGTTACGGCACCGCCCTGGCCTGCGCCCGGCTTGGCGATGATCAGGTCACCAGCATCGACGTGGACACCGGTCTGGTGAACATGGCGAAGCACCGGCTTGCGCTGCACGGGTACCGGCCGCCGATGGCCGTATGCGACATCACCGGGGAACTGCCTGGCACGTTCGACCGCATCGTCGCCACCGTCTCGGTTCGGCCGGTGCCCGCCTCCTGGCTGTCCGCTCTGGAACCCGGCGGGCGGCTTGTCACGACAATCGCCGGAACCGGGCTCATCCTGACCGCCGACAAAACCAAAGACGGCGGCGCCACCGGGCGAATCGAGTGGGACCGGCCGGATTCATGACCAGCCGCCACGGCGACAACTACGACCACCACGCAGACGAGGTCTGGAAGCAGGCCAAGGAGACGGACGGGGAAGAGGTCACCCCCAGTCGGTACCCCTGCTGTATCCGCCGGACTCGTGGGACGTCATGTCGATGCTTGCCCTGTACGAGCACGGCGTCACCTACCGGCGCCAACCACACGGCGACGAGCGCACCGTGCGGTTGCTGCACCCCGACGGCTCATGGGCCCGCGCTACAGCCACCGGGTTCCTCGACTCACCGACCGTCCATCAGAGCGGCACGCGACGGCTGTGGACCACGCTGGAACGCATTCGCAACCGCCTCAACCGGGAGGGATCCCTCCCCGCGTACGGCGCCCGCGTCACCATCACCCCCGACGGCGGGACCACCCTGAAGCGCGGCTCCTGGACCTTCACGCTATAGACCAGCCGTCCAACCTCCCCACGCGCCACCACCGACCCCACGCAGGCCCTCAGCGGCGCCACTCCGGCGTCGGTGACCTCCACGCCACCTGTGCCTCGCCGCTTTCCCGCAACACCACCTTCGGTGAACACCTTGGCCAGGGAATGACCGTCGAGGAGGCCACCCGCTGCCACCAAGCAGACCGCAGAGGGCGTCAAACCCTACAAAGCCATCCTCGAACTGGCCCGCCGCAACGGCGTCGAGATGTCCATCACCGAAGTCGTTGCCGCAGTGCTCGACGGCCGACTCACCGTCGAGGACGCGGCCAGCCACCTGATGTCCCGCACTCCCAAACCCGAGCGTTGAGACGCGACTTCACAGTGCGGTCCCCGACCGCGAGGCGCAGCCAATGGGACCCAGATGTCACCTAAAGTGCAGGGCCTGGGCGCCGGCGCGTGGGCGCCCCGCCACTGGGGCCTGCATGTCGCTGATCCGTCTTCCCAGGACTTACCGTGAGGCCCGGTCAGCACGATCAACACCCGGGGAAACACGGGATACCAGCGCAGCTTCCTTCGCCCCGTGACTTCAATGGTCGGCCGTCGTTAGGGTTCTCCGCGCTGTAACGCCCACGGGCCACGACGTGGAGCCGTGGTGGCACCCATCTAGCCCCGGCCTGACGCCTCTCCCCGGCCACTGCTCCAGGAGCTGGGGTGGAGGCTCCGCGAATCAGGCGACTCGGCCGAAACCAACGGTGGCCTGGTCATGCTCGCAGCGGGGTGAAGTCGACGTCGCGCTTCGTCTCGTACGCCTCCGGGCGGATGCCACGAGCCCCGGTTCGTAGGTCACTGCCACGCCCGGGAGACTTTCCAGCGGCTTGATCATCACGTCCGTGAGCTGCTCGCGGGACATCGGCGTCAGCGAAGAGTGTCTCCGCGATGCAGCGCGGGACCGAGGCTCGGGTGTCTGAGGGAGGCGTCGATGAAGTCGGCCCGGAGAGTGACCAGGACGCCGGGCGCGCCGGCCGGCCGGTCCGAGAGTGCGACGGCTGGAAGACCCGTCGACCGCTCGACGTGGAGGCTAGAACGTTCTGGAGCACCGTCCTCGGCGCGGTGCTGCTCGTCCGCGTCGGGGCACATGGCGCTACCGCCGACCTCGACCTCGACCTCGACGGAGTATCGAGCATTCAACACGAACTCAAGCCCGGCTAGCTCAGAGCGCGCAGAAACGTGGTGGCCTACACGAAACTGCCAGGGGTGATACTACGTCGTCTCCAGGGAGGGCGCGCCTTCTGTGTCGGCTCATCAGGGCGTGCCTCTGACCGACAAAGAGATCGCGCTGCTCCGGGGCTGGGGGATATCGAGAAGTACGGACGCGATTCCCGCGAGCGTCAACACCTTCCAGGGCGTGTATGCGATGCCGTTGGCCATGCGCATGGCTTGTTCGGGATCGGTGGCGGCGACCACGGGTGCGATGTCGGACAACGCCGCTTCCTGGTGATCGATGTCGCCGATCGTGGAGACGACTCTCAGGGCTTGGTCGAGATCCGTGGCGGCGACGGTTTGCGCGATGCGTGCGAGCGCCTCGGCTCGGCGATCGCGATCGCCCGTTCCGTCGGCGATGCGCAACGCTCGATCGGGGTCGGCAGCCGCGATTACTCGTGCGATGGCGACCAGCGCACGCGGATACGCAGGCGTGTCGGTGATCGGGAAGATGAGGCGCAAGGCTCGGTCAGGGTCGATGGTGGCGACGGCTCGCGCGACAGCCGCCAGTTTCCACCCGCTGGGCCGGCTTGCGATGAGGTGATCGGTGATGCGCGACGCTCGGTCGGGATCGGTAGCAGCTACCGTTGCGGCAATCCCTGACATGGCCTCCGTACGCGAGTGTTCCTCGGGAATGTCGGCGGCGATCTGTTCGGCCCTGTCGGGGTTGAACTCGGCGACAGCCTGCGCTATTTCACTCAAGGATTCCGGGCTCCAGCGACGCTTCGGAGTGCCACCGAATATGTACGTATCGACGATGTACATGCCATTGTCGGGGTGGCGCCTCCACCCGGCCTTTGCGATGGCGCCCAATGCCCTGGCTCGATCATGTTCGGGGCTATTCAGTACGAGCTCGAGGGCGCGAAAGACATCGGCGCCGGCGACCACCACGGCTATGTCCGCCAGTGCCGTGTCTCGTCGATCCAGCGGCAGGTTGGCGGCGATGGCGAGTGCCTGGTGCAGGTCGATGGCCGCGACCACCGGTGCGATCGCGGACAGGCAGATGCGCCGCGCCTGCTTGCTCCCCACATCGGATGTGATGCGCAGAGCTTGTTCGATCGCCACGGCACCATGACTTTCGACCAGCACTGTCGCGCCCGGCAGCTTCTGCAGGGTCAGACCTGCAGGTGCGGGGTGACCTGCGAGGCCCGCGTTCGTAAGCACGGCAAGTTGGTTTGCCGACAGCGCCGGTGCAGGAAGCCCGCCAGCAGCTCCGGTTTGCCGGTTACGCACCAGGCCCAACTGGTCTGTCGTACCCGTGCCTCGCTGCTGTGGCGCAGGCAGGCCTTCCCCGCCGAGCCGGGCATGAAGGTGCGCGTAGACGTCCCTCAGCGTCAGCATGGGTCCGGCCTGAGGGCTGCCGTGGCGCAACAGTTCGAGGAATCGTTCGGTGAACGCGGTGTGTTGCTCGCCGGGAAGTACCAGCGCCACGCGATTGGCCGGTGCGGAAGTCAGCGTGAAGGTACCTGAAACCTCCAACTGAGCCAGAACCGCCTGCTCATCGCCGGCCAAGGGTTGACCAATTGCGCGACCGCTGAAACAACTGTCCAGGATCAAGACTCTGTTGCGTGCGGAGCTGTCCAGGAAAGTCTCCCGAATGGCCTCGAACGCCAAGGCTGAATACGCCAACCGGTCCGGTCGCGTTCCGGCCAGGCTCAGGTACAGCCTTCCGAGCCGGTCGAGCAGCCCGTGCCCGCTGTAGTAGACGAGCAGCAAGTCGCTCGCCTGTTCGGCCGCGTCCGCCAACACATCGCCGGTCTCTGCCAGATCGGCTTCCGGGGGCACGGTGACGCAGTGCGCGACATGGAACGCGCCAAGCTCCGGGTCGGTGAAGACCGCTGCCAAGTCAGCCACGTTGTAGGCGACGACCGGCACGTCAGGGAGCCGGTCGTCACGATAGCGCGGCGTACCGATGAGCACGATCCGTGAGTGCTTGGGGTCGAAGGTGCCAAGCCGGGTTCTATCCTGCGTCATTGTCGGTATGCAGCTCTTCTCGAGGCGCATTGAGTGCCTGACGCACCAACTCCTCGACATCGTCAACGCGCTTGGCGTCGATCTCCACCGTGCGCCCATCCGCGGTGCCGCGGACCACGATCCGCACATCGGAGCGGCGCGGCAGCGCCAGGAAGGCCTTGAGTGACGCGGCCAGCACACTCAGCGCCCCGCCACCACCAACGGCGACAATGAGCGCATCCGTGAGCGACCCCAGCTCACCCGGCCTTGGCGTGCCGCTCCCCTTGACCAGGCCCCGCAGCTCAGGTTCCGACCCCAGCCACTGGTACAACGCCGCGAGCCCTTGATCCGAGTCATCGCCCTCAACCGACAACGACAACCGTATATCGGACATCCAGCCCCTCCCGTACTCAGTGACGTGTGATCAGTATCGTGTCTCACGTCCCTAACACAACGGGCCGGCCATTTTGGTCCGTTGGCGCGGACGTACCTATCGCTCAGGACCCTCTACCGAAGTCCATCGCCGACTACGCCGTGCCTGACGACCCCGCAGGCCGTCGTTGGCACCATCGAGGTCCTCGACTTCACCGTGCATCGCCACGACGGCGACACCGGACACGAGCTCACGCTCGCCCAGTGGTGCCCCGAGCCCAACGCACCGCGTACACCGGGTTGACGGCTGTTGGAGGACAAGGAGCGCACCCTGGCATCGCTCCCGACACCGTGCTTGACGCCAGCAGTACCAGCGCTTCTGCCGGCAGACGTCCCGACCGCCCACTCTGGCATTTAATGCACAACGGCATCGTGTCCGATTTGCGGATGAAAGGCTTCTGACCTGGAGTTTCCTTCGGCATGTCTTTGATTCACATGTTCTCGATGACGTCGCATGTGGAGTGCGTGGCGCGGCGTGCCACGTACTCCCCGGCCTTCGTCACGTTCGATGAGAGGTCGGCGACTGAATCGAGCACCAGCCGGTGATCCGTCCAGGGTTCGTACTCGTTCCTTCGCTGCTGCACTGCTTCCCAGGTCGGCTCATCGAAGCCCACGATGCTCCGGGACCGGCGCTCGAGCCGCCGGCGATGGACCTGTATGTCGGAGCACACCACCTCGATGACTGCCGCGGGCACTTGGTGGCGACCGGCCAGCGCTCGCCACTGCTGGCGGGCCGCCTCCACGGCGTTTACGGCGTCGATGATCACGCTCTGACCCAGGGCCAACACACCGTCGGCCACCGTCTCGGCGACAAAGTAGGCGGCCAGCCCTGTGGGCTGGCCGCGGTCCACGCCGGCACGCCACATCGCCGCCTCCACAGGGTCGACCGACACCACCGCAGCGGGCAGTTTCCGTGCCAACTCCTCAGCGATCGAGCTCTTTCCCGCTCCGGGAAGTCCGGCCATAACGATCAGCATGATGGCACTGTCGCATACCCGGCCCTCGGCCCGCCGGTCGAGGCTCGACTGCGTTGGGCACGCCGGGGACATCGGCTGTTACGCCCCGGATGTGGGACATGTGCCGCCCTATCCTTCGCGCTCGACATTGTGCAGCCGACCGCGTGTGACGACCAGTTTGACAGCGCGAAGGGCGGCGATGCTCTGCAGGGGATCGGCGTCAACCACCAGGAGGTCCGCGTCGAACCCGGGAGCCAGGCTGCCGGTGCGTTCCCGCAGGCCGACCGCGCCTGTCGCCTCGGTCGTGGCCAGTGTCAGCATCCGCTCTCGCGGGAATCCCAGATGTTCAAACAGCTCCGGACTTCCGGCGAAATCGTCGAACGGCGCATCGGGGATGCCGGCGTCGGTGCCCGCGATCAGTGGCACCCCTGCGCATCGAGCCACCGGACACGCTCGAGGAGCCGGTCGGCGATCGTCTGACCGTACTTGGCGGCGTAGTTGCGCCAGTCCGCACTATCATCGTCTTCGGGCTCGCGTACTGGGAACTCGACCGCGGTGGTCCCGTGAGCAGGACGCAAGTTGACCGTGGGGAACTGCCGTTGGCCGACTTCCGCTTCTCGCAGGACGGGAACGACGACGCGGTCCAGGAGGTCGCAGACGGCGCCAGTGGCACGTCCGAATGGGTGCCCACACTGGTGGACTACCTGTACGTCTCCGTGACCAACTCTACGGCGTTCAGTCCGACGGACACCATGCCGCTGTCAGCGCGCGCCAAACTCCTGATGAACGTGCAGAGCGTCGCCGCCTCCTGACCTCGCTCCTCGTCATCGCCCGAGCAGTGAGCGTGCTGCACTGAGCTCTCCACGACACAGCCCCCGTTCACGTACGCAGATGCTGTCGGCTCCTCCGGGCGGCTCTGTGACTGCCATGCATACGTACAACTCCTCGTGGGCACCCGCTGGCCGGTAGGTCCGCAGCCGCGTCCTTACGCCTGGCCCAAGTCCGGACCTGATCGTGATTCCCACCGCCCCCTGAAGGAGCACATGTGAGCGAGGACATCTTCGTCATCGGTATGGACGAGGCGAATCTGCCAACCCTGCGTGCGGCTGGTGCCGGGCGCGACTGCCGGTTCCACGGTCTTTTGACCATCGAGGAACTGCAGGGCGGAGAGGTCTCCGTACCGGATCTGCTCGACCGGGCCCGCCGCGTGCTCGATGCGTTCGACGGCACGATCGACGCGATCACGGGCTACTGGGACTTCCCGGTCTCCACCATGGTACCGATCCTCGCCCGCGAGTACGGCACCCGCGCCACCGATCTGGCCTCGATCGTCAAGTGCGAGCACAAGTACTGGAGTCGCCTGGAGCAGCGCGCGGCCGCGCCGGAGGCGGTGCCCGCGTTCGGCCGGGTGGACCTTGACGCGGACGAGCCGCAACTGCCGGATGGCGTCTCCTACCCCCTGTGGCTCAAGCCCGCCCTCTCCTACTCCTCCGAGCTGGCCTTCGGCGTGAAGGACGAGGACGGCTTCCGCGCCGCCGTGCAGGAGATCCGTGCAGGTATCGGCCGCATCGGCCGCCCCTTCGAGTCCGTCATGGAACAGCTGGAACTGCCGCCCGAGATGGCAGACGTCGGAAGCCTGGTCTGTCTCGCCGAGGAGGGCCTTACCGGCATTCAGGTCGCGGTGGAGGGATACGTGCACCAAGGCGAGGTGACCGTCTACGGAGTGCTCGACTCCATCAACTACCCGGGCAGTTCCTCCTTCCTGCGCCACCAGTACCCCTCCATGCTGCCGCAGCAGGTGATCGACCGTCTGCACGACGTGTCCGAGCGGGTGATGCGCCGGATCGGTATGGACGGCGCGACCTTCTCGATCGAGTTCTTCTACGACCCGGGGACGGAGGCCGTGCACATTCTGGAGATCAATCCACGCCACTCCCAGTCGCACGCCGAGCTGTTCGACTTCGTCGACGGCGTGCCCAACCATCACTGCATGCTTTCGCTGGCCCGCGGCGAGTACCCCTGTATGCCGCACAGGGCAGGCCGCTACGCAATGGCCGCCAAGTGGTACCACCGCTGGTTCGCCGACGGTGTGGTGCGCGACGTGCCCGGCCGCGACCGGCTGGATCAGATCGAACGCGACATCCCTGGTGTCCGCGTCGACGTGGCGCCCAGGGAACGGCAGCGCCTGTCCGATCTGTCGCAGCAGGACAGCTACAGCTACGAGTTGGCGCACATCTTCACCGGCGGCGACAGCGAGGAGGAGCTGCGCGAGAAGTACGACCGCTGCGTGGCCGCCCTCGGCCTCTCGTTCGAGGACACCGCGCCTGCCGCCGACCGACAGCCCGACCCGGCCTGAGCGCCCGCACCCCCTGCCCTCGACGCGAAGAAGGAGCCAGACCCCCTCTATGCGCACGGTGACCGACCTTCCGCACAAGGTCCGCGAGGAAGCCCACGTCCGCATCCCGATGTCCGACGGCGTGCACCTGTCCGCCCACATCTGGCGCCCCGTCTCCAGCGACGGGCAGCCTGTACCGGCGGTATTGGAGTACATCCCCTACCGTAAACGCGACCTGTCCTCGGTGCGTGACTCCGTCCACCACCCCTATCTCGCCGGACACGGGTACGCGTGCGTCCGCGTCGATCTGCGCGGCACCGGCGACTCCGAGGGCGTCCTGACCGATGAGTACCTGGAGCGGGAGCAGCAGGACGCCGAAGAGGTCCTGGCCTGGCTCGCGGAGCGCCCCTGGTGCGACGGTGGCACGGGCATGATGGGCATTTCCTGGGGCGCGTTCGCCGCGCTTCAGGTCGCCGCGCGCCGCCCGCCGTCGCTCAAGGCGATCGCCATCGCCTCCTTCACCGACGACCGCTACGCCGACGACATGCACTACATGGGCGGCGCGCTCCTCTCCGACAGCCTGGCCGAAGCGGGCACCATGTTCGCCTACGGCACCTGCCCGCCCGACCCGGAGGTGGTCGGCGGCCGGTGGCGCGACATGTGGCACGAACGCCTGGAGCACACCCGCCCCTGGGTACTGGAATGGCTGCGTCATCAGCGCCGTGACGACTACTGGCGGCACGCCTCGGTCTGCGAGGACTACGCGGCCGTCCGGTGCCCGGTGCTGGCCTCCAGCGGATGGGCCGACGGCTACTCCAACGCGGTCACCCGCTTGCTCGCGCACCTCGACGTTCCCCGCAAGGGGCTGATCGGGCCGTGGTCGCACAAGTTCCCCCACCTGGGCGAGCCGGGCCCCGCCATCGGGTATTTGCAGGAGCTCGTACGCTGGTGGGACCACTGGCTCAAGGGCGCCGACAACGGGGTGATGGACGGCCCCATGCTGCGCACCTGGATGCAGGAGAGCGTGCCTCCCTCCACGTCCTACGCCGAGCGGCCGGGTCGCTGGGTCGCCGAGCCGTCGTGGCCCTCGCCCCACGTACAGGAACGCGTCCACCCGCTCACCCGGCACCGCATCGGGTCGCCGGGGAGCGACAACGGCGCCCCGCGTGGCGTGCTGACGGTGCAATCGCCGCTGTCCGTGGGCCAGTTCGCCGGAAAGTGGGCCTCCTACAACGCCCCGCCGGACCTGCCCTACGACCAGCGCGAGGAGGACGGTGGCTCCTTGGTCTTCGAGACGGAGCCACTGCCGGAGACGCTGGAGATCCTCGGCTCGCCCCGGGTGGATCTGGAGGTGTCGGCCGGCGAACCGGTCGCGATGGTGGCGGCCCGCCTCTCCGACGTGGCCCCCGACGGACGCGCGACCCGCGTCACGTACGGCCTGCTGAACCTGAACCGCCGCGATGGCGGCGACGAACCGACGGTGCTGGAACCGGGTCGTCGGTATCGCGCCAGTGTGCACCTCAACAGCGTCGCCCAGGCGTTTCCCGCGGGCCATCGGATCCGCCTGTCCTTGTCGACCTCCTACTGGCCGCTGGCCTGGCCGCCGCCGCGGCCCGTCCTGCTGGGCGTCCATGAAGGCACCAGCACGCTGGCCCTGCCGGTTCGCCCGATGCAGGACCACGACGCCACGCCGTCCGAGGCGGACCCGTTCGGCCCGCCCGAGGGGACCCCTGCGCTGCCCACCACCCAGGTGACCCCGCCGGAGCAGCGGTGGGAGGTACGCCGCGAACTGGTCACGTACGGGTCCGCCTTGGAGATCGTCAAGGACGCCGGGACGGTCCGCTTCGACGACATCGACCTCAAGGTGGGGCGTCGAGCGGTCGAGCGGTACGGCGTCGTGGCCGACGACTTCACCTCCGCGACCGGAGAGTCCACGTGGACCATGCGTTTCCACCGGGATGACTGGGACACGGAGATCGTCACCCACACCGAACTCTCCTGCGACGAGCAGGATTTTCACGTGTCGGCGACCCTGGATGCGTACGAGGGGCGACGGCGGGTCTTCTCCCGGACGTGGAACGAGTCCGTACCACGCGACCTCCTGTGAGCGGGCGTCGAGGAGAAGGCGCCGAATTTGAACGGCCACGTCTGACGGGGCCCGGGGCGCGGCCGTGAGCGGCCCAGGGGGAGGAGCCCGCGGTCGCGCGTCTCACGGCCGGCAGGCGGGAGCACTGATGAGTCCGGTCCGGGCGGCGCCCTCCTCTCGGGTGGCCGCAGCCCGGACCAGCCTGTGCCGGACGAATCGTCGGCCTGAACAGGCTGACCCTGGCGGCTCTGTTCAGGCCGACGCCTCAGCCCCTCCGAGCGCGCTGCCGTCGAGGTTTCTCAGCAGGTCGGCCGTGTCCGTGTACACCTCCGCGGCCCCTGCGGCCTCCAGTTCGGCGCGGCACACTCCGCCGCTAAGTACGGCGATGGTGTGGACGCCCGCGCGTCGCCCTGCCCGCATGTCCCAGACCGAGTCGCCGACGAAGACGCTGCCGCGGGCCTGGGCTCCCACCAGATCCAGGGCGTGCCGGACCGGATCGGGTGCCGGTTTGCCCGCGTCCACGTCGTCGGCGCTCGCGGTCTCGGTGATCGCCTCGTCCGCGTCGATCGCCGCTCTGAGGGCCTTGAGTTCGGGCCCGCTCGCCGAGGTGGCGAGCACGACGGGGAGACCGTCCGCGTGCAGTCGCCGCAGGAGATCGCGGGCACCGTCGAAGGGGGTGAGGCGCGCGTGCCAGGTGCCGTACAGGGCCTTGTGGCCGGCACTGATGGCGGAGTCCTCGTCCCGGTTCCGGCCCTGGCCCAGCAGGTGCTCCAGCAGGTCGCTCGAGCCGAGACCGATGGCGCCGTGCACCGATGTCATGGAGACGCGGTGGCCTGCCTGGCGCAACGCCTCCCACCAGCACACCGTGTGCAGGTGGTTGGTGTCCACGAGTGTGCCGTCCACGTCGAAGACGGCAGCGTGCGTACTCACGGTGTTTCTCCTTGCGGCGGTGTGTCCGTGTCCTGCAGGGGACGCAGCAGCGCGCTCCGGCCCTGGCGCCATCGGGTCAACAGGTGTTCGCCGAGGCCGCCTTCGAGGAGACCGGTGGAGCTCACGCCGAAGGCGACGTCGCCGTCGAGGTAGGGCTCGGCGTGCAGCAGGCCGTCGACGACCTCGTGGCGCACCACCTGTTCGTGCACCGCGTCGGCTTCGACATGCTCGTCGTAGAACCGCTGGGCCGCCGGGCCTGCGCCCAGTCGCCGCAGGGCGTTGGCCAGCCGGCGCGAGCCGGGCGACGACGTGATCTCGACCGCCGCGAAATGGCCCACCAGGGCGCCGCGCAGGTTTCGGTGCAGACCGAACAGGGACATGAGATTGACCGTGGCGAGGGCGGCCGCCGGGGCGGCGTCGAGGTAGTGGCCGTAGACGGTCTCCAGGTCGAGGTCATTCATCAGGTCCGCGAACAGGTCGGCGTGAATGTCCTCGGCGCGGCCGGCCCCAAACTCGTCGTACTCGATGGCCACCATCGCGGCCTTGGCCCGGCCGTGCAGGCGCGGGACGACCCAGGCGTGGGGGTCGGCTTCCTTGAGGTGGTAGAGGGAGCGCAGGGCGGCGTACTCCCTGAACTGCTCTGTGTTGCCGTCGCGTTCGAGGAAGTGGCTCACGCTGGTGGCCTGGTGACCGACGGGCTCGATCTGCAGGTCGGCCAGCGCTTGGGCGGCGTCCGTCAGCGGCGCCGCGTCGGTGCGCAGCGAGGTGAGGAAGCGTTTCTCAAGTCGGCGTCGCAGCGCCAGCAGGCCCGGATCCCACTCCAGTTCGGGATCGACGCCCTGAAACCCCTGGTAGTGGAGCTCGTAGAGCACGTACAGGGTGAGTTGGAGGTCTTCGCCGTACGGATCGGCGGCGGTGGTTCCGCGCTGCTGCGTCGCGGTGCCGGGAAGGTGGCCGCCGCGCAGTGCGGCGATCACCTGACTGGACAACTCGCCGCGTGGAAAAGGGAGGTCGGGCTGTCGAGCGCGGGATTCCGACGGCCGTGACGGAGCCCTCGGGTGCACAGTCGTCATGTCTCCTCACCTTCGGCGCGGTCCGACCGTCGGGGCGCGGTGGATTCCCGTGCCGCTTTGCGGCGGTGGCTGGTGTCGCACCAGGGAAAGGTACGGCTTCGTCGGCACGTGCAGATCGCGACCTGAAAGCGGCGAGACTCGTGCACCACGCCATCGCCGTCGGTCACCTCGACCGGGCCCTCCACCAGCAGAGGGCCCTCACGGTCGACCCTGATGCGACGCGGGCGTTCAGAGGAGTTCGGCACGGATGACCACCAGCTCTTCCCTCGTCGCTTCCTCGTCGAGCAGCCCCTGGGCGCAGAGCCAGTTCCGGCGTGCGCGCATCACCGGGCCGAACGGCACGAAGAGCCGGTCGATCACCGCCGCCTTCATGCCGAGTCCCTCAAGGTGCTCCAGGGTCTCGTCCTCGCCGCACAGCGCGGAGTGGACCATCAACAGCGTGCCGCCGGGGCGCAGGGCCCGTGCCGCGGCGGCGCAGACCCGGTCGACGACCGTACGACCGGAGCGCCCGCCCTCCCAGGCCACCGCGGCGCCGCGTGGAGGCACAGACCCCGGCGAAGGCACATAGGGCGGATTGCTCAGGGCCAGGTCGAACGTGCCGAGGTCAGGTACCGCGCCGAGGTCGCGGTGCCGAACAGTGACGGCGGCACCGTTGAGCAGAGCGTTCAGGCGCGTCGTCCACACCGCCCGCCACGAGATGTCGACCGCGGTCACCCGCGCCCCGTACCGGGCTGCGGCGAGGGCCAGCGCACCCGAGCCGGTGCCCAGGTCCAGCACGGAGGCGCGTGGGTCGAGGGCCTCGTGGTCGAGGGCCTGCACCAGGAGTGCGGTGTCGTCGTCGGGCGTGTACACGCCTCGAGGCGCCAGCAGACGGCGTCGGCGGGGCAGTTGTGCTGCGCTCTCCGCCCTGGGCTGTGTCGTCATGCGGTGCTCACCACACTGGGGATCACGGAGATCAGAAGCGGACCGTCCTCTCACCTTGCGTCGCCGCGCCACGATCGGCCACTTGGAGCGCGGCGTGACGCACCATGCACGTACGGCGACAGGAGTGCGCCGACAAGTAGGAGTGCCCAGATGACGACAGCTGAACCGCGGTGAAGGCGGCCCAGATGGCGGCCTTCGCAGGCAGACGCTGGCCTCGGTGCCCAGCGCGATCAGGAGGCGGGACTCGCCGGCGCCCGAATCGCCGATCAGGCAGAGCGGCAGACCCCTCTTCACCCATGCGCAGGTCGCCAGGATGTGGACGACCGCAGCGTCGATGTTCCCGTCGGCCTCGAAGTTAAAGGTCCGCAGCGACTTCTCCCGAGGGAACTGCGCCGCCTTGATCCTGCGTTCTGAGCGACGGCGGGCCCGGTCGTCGCACTCGGCCATCAGCAGTTCGGCGAGGAAACCGCGATAGGACATCTGGTCGCGGGCGGCGGCTTCGGCCAGTTTGGGGAACAGGGCGCGGGGTGGGCAGCCGGAGCATGCGGCATACCTGGTCGACGGCTGCGGTCGCGGCCTATTCGGTCAGCCCGCGGTGGCGTTTGAGTGTCACGGCATCTCTCCCTGGATGGCGGGGCGGTCGGCCGGCTGCCGGGCTCGCAGCAGCTGGTCGTAGGCCGCGACAGGGGGGGGGCAGCGGCCGGGTGTCGGGCGGCAGCTGGGCCAGCCGCCGTTCGGTCAGCGAGGTCACGTTCATCCGGTCCGGCTTCGCAGGGACAACCGGAGCCGCGACCTCGTCGGCTTCGGCCGACCTCATCGCCGAGCAACGAGTGCGCCTCGGCGTCGCAGACGGAAGCCGCGCGATGCCGTATCTCCAAATGGGCCCTGTACGCGAAGTCCAAGCGAAAGGCGTAGCTACTAAGATCCGCAAAGATCGTAGTCGAGCAGCTTTCGGCAATCGGCGATGCCGAGTTGCTGGACCAGAACACGTGCGACTTGTGGTCTGGTTCGAGTGATCACCGAACTCCGACCCCGACGCAGCTTGACGTCGTATGGGGAAGCCAGTGTGCACTTCAGTTGGCTGCTCTGCGCTCGGTGGCCGTTTTGGGGTGCTTTGTCGCTGTCGGGTTTGCGGGGCGGTCGGTCGCCAGGCGTGGCGATGCCCAGGAGCTGCTGGTGGGTGGCGTGTTGTCGGCGTCGGTCTTCGGCGTCACTCGCCGGGCAGGGTGAGCGCCAGCTTGCCCGTGACGCGGCCGTCGAGAAGGTGTCGGACGGCTGCGGCGGTCTCAGCGAGCGGGTAGACGCTGTCCACTACAGGGCTGAGTGTGCCCGCGTCGATGAGGGCGGTCAGGTCGCGTAGCCCATCGGAGTGCTCGGAGGAAATGAAGGTACCCAGGTGCTGTCCGGTGAAGGGGGACAGTATCTGTGCGCGCAGTTGCCGGTCTGTGCCGCCGAGCCAGGGGCCGTTCGTCTCGCCGCCGGTGATGACCAGCCTGCCGTGGGGCGTGAGGGCGCGGCGCAGATCCCGCAGACTGCGGTTGCCTGCGATGTCGATGATGGCGTCGTAGCGTCGCGGGCCGGCGAGGAAGTCCTCGCTGGCGTAGTCGATCACGTGGTCGGCGCCCAGTGCCCGTACGGCGTCGAGCTTGGGAGTGCTCGCGACGGCCGTGACCCGGGCATCGAAGGCGTGGGCGAGTTGGACGGCGAAGGTGCCCACGCCGCCGGCGGCTCCTGTGATCAGGACGTGCTGGTCTTCCTGGACCATGCCCTTGTCGCGGACCGCCTGGAGTGCGGTGAGTGCGCTGACCGGTACCGTCGCCGCCTCCTCGAAGGTGAGTGCGGTCGGCTTGGGAGCGATCCTGTCGGGACGGGCGGCGGCGTATTCGGCGAATGCGGCGACTGCCGTGCCGTAGACCTCGTCGCCGGGCGCGAAGCCGGTCACGTCGGAGCCGACCGCCTCGACGAGACCGGCGATGTTGCGGCCGGGGTTGGGGAGCTTCGGCCTGCGCAGCCCGCTCACGGGCCGCACCGCGTACGGCAGACCGGCCATCATGTGCCAGGTGCCCCGGTCCACGCTGGAGGCGCGCACCCGCACCAACACCTGGCCCGGCCCGATGCTGGGCCGGGCGAGCCGCGCCGTGCGCAGCACGGCCTCCGGCTCGGCGCCGTAGTGCTCCTGCATCACGGCCGCCATCGTCTGGGTTCCACCGGTGGTCGCGATCGGCTCGCTCATGTCCGCATCGTCCCTGCTCCGGGTTCCGATACCGCTGCACTTACGACGTAAGTGCTTACGGTGTAAGTACAGCACTTACGGCGTAAGCTCGTCAATGCTGGAAGACCACGAGAGGAAGTGACCATCCCCCGTGACCCGACGAACCCCCCCGCAGCCGACCCGCGAGACGCTCACCCGGCAGCGGGTGCTGCATGCCGCCGTCGAACTCGCCGACACCGGCGGCCTGGAGACGCTGACCATGCGCAAGCTCGGCGAGGCCGTCGGAGTCGAGGCGATGTCTCTGTACAACCACGTGGCCAACAAGGAGGACCTGCTCGACGGCATGGTTGACCTGGTATTCGGCGAGGTCGAACTGCCCACGCCGAGTGACAACTGGCGACAGGCGATGCGGCAGCGGGCCATCTCCATGCGCCTCGTGCTGTCCCGCCACCGCTGGGCAATCGGGCTGATGGAGTCACGTTCCACGCCGGGCCCGGCCACCCTGCGTCACCACGATGCCGTTCTCGGCTGCCTGCGTCAGGGCGGGTTCTCCCTCACCCTGACTGCCCATGCCGTCTCGGTTCTCGACAGCTACATCTACGGGTTCGCCCTGCAGGAGAAGGCCCTGCCCTTCGACACCCCGCAGGAGACCGCCGAACTGGCGGAGTCCATCATGAGCGGTTTCGGCGACGGCGAGTACCCGCACCTGGCCGAGATCGCGACTGCTCACGTCATGCGTCCCGGATACGCCTACAGCGACGAGTTCGAATTCGGACTGGACCTCATCCTCGACGGCCTCCGGCAGATGGCGGGCTGACGAGCTAGCGTCGTGCCCGCGTAGGTTCGCCGGTTTGAATGGGGCTGCGGGCCACCCCGCGCGTGCGCGCCGACGCGCTTCGTCGTCCGGACGCGGTGAGGGGGATCAGCGCACGCGACGCTCCTCAAGTGGTGCGGCGCGCATCCTCTCGCCGTCACTGAAGGGGGCGGAGATCTCCGGTGTCCAGTCCAGGGGAGCGTGCTCGTGACCGCGGCGGCGGGCGTCGGTGACGAAGGCGAGGTGGGTGCGGATTACGGTCAGGGTATGCGGCGTTTTCAACGAGGCAGGGGTGGCCGAGGTGGTCGGGTACGGGGGTCGGCCGGGCAGGGCGGGGAAGTCGCGGTTCAGGCGCGCATATCGCTGGTCAGGTACCAGGCGCGGGTGCGGTTGGGCTTGGGCAGTACGACGTGGTCGGCCAGGCCGTTGCGGCGCAGCTTGTTGAGCGGTGCGGAGACGGTCTGCCGCGCGGCGTCGGGCCGTAGCAGTTGGTGGAGTTGTTGGGTGGTCGCCATGCGGTGCTGGGCGTTTGCGGTAAGGAGCGATGCGGCATCGGCTCCGCCGGGCTCGGCGTATGCCTGGATGGCACGGTCTTGAAGGTGTTGGTCACTGGTATCCCTTGTTCCCGCGGACGGTCGGCATGGCGGTGGTGATGTTCTGGGCGAGGAAGTCATGCACGCGAGCGAGCTGTTGGGCGGCGCGCTCGGTGAGCTGGTTCAGCGGGGCGCTGCCGGCCGTGGCCCGCGCGGCGTGTTCCAGCGCCCTGGCCTGGCCCGGGCGGGCGTAGTCGGCGAAAACGTCGTCCAGATGGGGGCCAGTGATTCGGACGGGGCCGACGCGGCGGCCTTCGACGGTCATCGACATGTAGTGCTCGAACCGGTCCAGGGCGGCGACGACATCCGCGCTCGGACTCTCGCCCCACTCTGCGGTGATCGGGGAGACCGCGGACTGCGAGCCTGCAGTCGAGGCAAGAGTGGAGGCATTCTGCACCAGCGACAGCCGAACCGGGGCGGGGAGGCGGGCCAGTAGCTGGGTCATACCGTGGATGTGGACCTTGTATTTGCGGAAGTCCTCGAACATGGCGGCGATGGTTTCGGGGGGCTCTGTGAGGGTGATCAGTTCGTCGAAGTAGGGGCGGAACGGCACGCGTTGATCTTGCGGGGTGTCCCGCCTTGAGCGCACGGCGCGCAGCAAGTCGCGGGCGAGGAGTGCGGTAATGAGCCGGTCGGTGGGTCCGTTGCCGCCCGGGCACACCCAAACGATCATCCGTGAGTCCATCGCGGCGCGGATGTTGTAGACGCCGGGCCCTTGGCCGAGGAGGCGCGGGTGACGGGGTTGGCGGCGAGGCGGGCGATCGGGTTGAGAATGACGGAGAACGCGTCGGTGGGCAGCGTCGGGAACACGGTCTGCCACCATGCGCGGGTCTCTGCGTCCAGGCGCCCCTCGATGGCGGTGAGCGCCGCCGAACGGAAGGCGGGGTCGGTGAGGAGCGGGCGTATGTGGAAGATGGTGGCCTGGTCGTCGGGCCGTCCGGCCTGGCAGGCGGCGTCGTTGACGGCCACGAGCACCGCCAGGCATGCGGTGAGGATGGTCAGTGCGCGGGGTGCGGTGGTGTCGTCCCAGCCGAGTACGGACGCGTAGGCGTCGGCGGTCGCTTTGACGACCTCGTGGGCCGTCTGGCCTTGGTGCATGCCGATCGGGTTCCAGCAGCTGAGCTGTGGGGCGGGCCCGCTTGGGTTGAGGTCGATGAGGGCGATGCGCTGCATCAGGCGGTCGTGGGCTAGGAAGGGCAGGGCGCGTGGCCAGGAGTCGCGGTGCGGGTCGACGAACATGTGCCCGCCGCCGGCGTGGGCCCATCCGATGGCTTGGGCGAGAGCCCGTTCGGTTTTGCCGCCGCCCGCCTTGCCGACGCCGACTTCGAACAGGGTCTCGGTGGCGTAGGTGGCGACCAGGCGGCGGCCGTCCGGGGTGCGGTAGATCCCTTGCAGCAACAGCGAGGGGTCTGCGCGTTGGAAGGTCGGCAGGTCTGAGGCGAGTAGCGGTAGGCGGCAGTGCACGGTGGGCGGTTGAGCAGTCCGGTCAGTTCCTCCAGTCGGACCCAGTTCGCCCGGGGTGGCTGGCAGTGTCCCAGTTTCCAGCGGCGTTCGAAGCCGCGCCGGCTGGGCCAGCGGTCCGCCCCGATGCGCCAGGGGCCGAGGTTCCAGCCGCGCATCGCCCAGCGGGAGCGGCCGCCGAACACATCGAGCGCGGCCTGGAGTTGGGCGAGGCGGGCCTCGGCGCGGCCTGAGGTGTTGGGAGGCGCACATCACCAGCAGCTGCACCCGCACCAGGTGGTCATCCTCCGCCAACTTGCCCAGCGCCTCGGTCGGATCCACGCGGCCGGGGACGGGTGGCATGACCAGCCGCCGCCCAGCGCCGCCGCCTTGCTTGCCTGCGACCAGCTGTTGCAGCTGCCAGGTCCATGAGTCCTCGTTGCCGGCGGCGTCTTGCCGCATCCAGCGTGCGGCCCGCTGGGCTTCGCGCCGCTCCGCACGGCGCGCCTCCGTCATCAGCTGGATACGGCGTGCCCGCAGCGCCCATTTGGGTGCGCGTTGGATGTCGAGGTGTATCTCGGCGAGATCGCCGAGTTCGGCGCGCAAGTCCGAGATGGCGTCGATGAGCGGCTGGAGCGGGTCGGGGTTGAGCGGGACGTCACGCAGGGGTGCTGTTGGTTTGCCGCGCAGGATGAACTCGGCCCGCACCACCTGGTTGCGGGGCTTGTCGAGGATCGGCCGGGCCTTGCTGACGATGACGTCGGGACCGAACGGTGTGATGGACAGCAGGCGTTGGGCGCTGGCGCGGGGCCCACCACGGCATGGAGGTCGAGGCCCGGGCGAGCTGCACACCTCGGCGGAAGATCTCCTCCGGACCGGGATCGAAGTGCCCCGTAGGCGCCAACTCCAGCGCCATCCACTCGGCTGCAGCCTTCCGTGCCAGAAAACGCATCACCGTCTCGCCCGCCGCCCAGACGGCGATGGCGGCAAGGGCTACCACCCACCAGTAGGTGAGCACCCAGTCGGCGGTGTGAACGATGCCCGGGACGAGGCCGCGTACTTGTCCAGCGGCCGTGTCATCGGCCCGAGCGGTCAGGTACGGGGCTGCGGAGTCCACGTGGACGCTCCCTTTTTCGGGGTGGTGCGGGTGAAGTGCAAGTCGGTGATGCGCAGGTCGGTGAAGGTGCCGCCGCGGTCCATGCCAGCTCACACCAGATGGACCACCGCCTTGTTCGCACTGCCGTCACGGCGGGCGATCGCGGCCTGGATACGGAAGTGAGCGGTGGCGAACGCCGGGGCTACCGCGTGGTCCGGGCCAGGGAAAACCGCTGGCCACTTCGCGCGGCCAACTCCGGTGGCGTCCGCACGCAGCAGCGCACGACCGGTGCTAAGCAACTCCGGCTCGTCGCCGGTGGGAAGGTCGGCGGGCCACGCGTCCTCCAGGTTCTGCTGGATCGCCGGGTCGCCGGCCGTGCCCTCGCCGTGCAACGGCAGAGCGGACGTGAGGGCTGACGGTGTCGATGCCGCGGCCGTCGTCGAGGGGACGGACTCCAGGGCGGCCCTGTGAGGCGGTGGCGCTCGTGCAGATGCCGGGTGAGTGGCCGCGTGCGCGGTCGTCGCCGGCGGGGCCGTTGGCCCGTTACTGCGTGGCACGCCGAGGAGGGCGTGCACGATGGCGAGGACGGCAGTGCTGATGAGCAGCAGCCGGGGTGAGCGTGGTGTAGGTTCCGGACTCATTTGTCGTTCGGTGGCGACGTGACCTGGGGCTTCGAAGTGCAGTCCACGCTTCTTGTCTGGACTTCGTCCGGGTGATCTGTCGCTTTCTGCCGACGTGGGGTCTCGGCTCTCGCGCCGCGGAGAGATTGATGTCGTCGGTTGCCGGGCCACTTCGCTCCCTCCACCTATTGCTTTGACACGGAGTTCTCAGGTGGAGAGCACACAGTTGCCTGGGTGGCGGCGCGTGTCAGATCCGGATGGCTGAGGACGTCGGTACTGTCGATGAACTGGTCGACAGTGCCGATCGTGGGCAGGGAGCGGATCTCCGGGTCGGTGATGCGGGTGGTCAGCGCCGTGCTGAGGCGTTCGGCGTGGAGAACCCGGCCTTGCTGAGGGAACGCGGCGTGGAGGAGGCCGACAGCGACGCACTCGAGGAGGCGAAGAATGCGCACCGCGATCGATACTCCGAAGCACAGATGATCGCCCCGGAGACATACTCAGGCGAGTGAGTGTCGTCACCAAGCCCTGACAAGGTCTACGGCCACGTCAAGCGCTCCTCGAACGCGGTGCCCCCGAACCAGGCGAAACGATGGAGACCGCGGCCCAGGCCCAGTACGAGGTCTGGGAGATGCTCCGGACTATGAGAACTGCTATGCGCCACGACCTCGGTGTGTCGCATGAAGATTGAGAGCTGGCGCTCAGCTCCGTGCGAGCTCTCTTGTCTGCCTCGACCAGCGAAGAACTGATCGAGGCAGAAGTTAGAACGCAAGCTAAATCCCGCCATGGATCTCCCAGCGCAGACCGCGGCTGGCAAGGTAGTCGCAGGCGAAGACGGTACGAACCGCGCGGCCGAGATCTTCGAGGGCCCGGTAGGTGGGGTGCTCGGTGCCGCCGCGGGTGAAGCGCCGCAGGACCTGCTCGGCCTCCGCCGTCCCGAGCCGGAGCGCGGTGGCGTACTTGACCATCTGGTCGTACTGCTACTCGATCAGGTCCCAGCGGATCGGCCAGGTCAGTGAGTCGCCGATGGCCGGCCAGCCGGGCGTGGGGGCTCCGGAGCCGCCGTCGCCAGTACCTGCAGCGGGCACGGCAGTTGGCCCAGAGCGCCCGTGGCTGAGCGTCGGAGTCCTACTGTGTGAGGGCCCGTCCTCCATCCGACCAACGAGGAGCGGCAGGCTGTGAACGTCGAGATACCTGCGGACGTACGAGAGGTCGCCACTCAGCTCGGGGCCGGAGTGCCCTACGCCCTGAGGGTCCTGGCCGGCCAGCTGGCGGATGACCTGGACATGGGCCGACCCTCGGGGACTCCTGGCATCCTCACCGTGAGGGTCGACGGCGATCTGTTCGAGGACTGTCGCGACCTCGCCGTCGGCTACATCCGTGAGGGGGACCGGATCGAGATCCGGTCCGTGAACCGGGTTTCGGCAGCTGAGCCTGCCGCGGACGGAGGGGACGAGGAGCAGGCGGACTGGGAGCAGGAGGAGGTTGCCGGTCCTGCCACCGACGCGGTCACCGTACGGGAGGTGGCTGATGCCTGGGGGCGGATCGCCGGCTGGCTGCAGCACAACGCCCCTGATTCCTACGCTGCGTTGCGCGCAGGTACGAGCCCTGCGGCCATCGCCGCCCTGGAGGAGGACCTCGGTATCCGGATACCCGTCGAGCTGCGTGTTCTGTGGTCGCTGACCGCGGGCGACGACGGGGTTAACGGCTGGGGCTGGGGGTGCCTCCCGCGCAGTGAGGCTCTGATGACCTTGGACGAGGTGGCTTCGGTCTACCAGCTGCAGATGGGCTCCCAGGCCCAGGAGGACGTCCTCAACGCGGACCGCGTCGAGGACGAGCGGATCACACTGTGGAAGCCGACCTGGATTCCGGTCATCGCGCATGGCGCGGCTGACAGCACCTCGGGGCTGTTCCTGGATGCCGCAACCGGCTACCTGGGCCGCTGGACCCGATACAAGGCGGGGCTCGGCGAACAACTCGACACCCTGGTCACTTACCTCGAGGAAGCTGCCGACATGCTCGAGGCCCCGGCGCTGGCCACGCGGGACAAGCCCGGCCTGGTCGGTAACGCCCTGGTGTGGCGCAGCAGGCTGGATGCCGCGCAGAAGGACCGGTGGCGGCCCTTGGCCGACTGACCACGGAGACGAGAAGGGAGCCGGCCTGCGGGCCGGCCCCCTTCCTGCTTCACGTAGTGTCGCTCAGGCCAGGGTCAGCCGATCTTGCGCCATGTGCAGGTCGTCGTGGTCGACGTGCAGTGCTCGTATCCGGGCATGGTGAGGAAGAATCCGTCGCCGTCCAGCATCCGCCAGGTCGGGGCCGGGAACCCGCTGAACGCCCTCCGGTTCTGTTCGAAGGGGATGCCGGCTCGCCCGCACCGCTCCGTACCGCTCGGACCGTTCGTCGCCGTGCGGGTATCCGCGAGGAGGCCGAAGTTTGCCGAGCCGTCGCCCATCTTGTCGGTGAACAACTGGGCGCACTTGCTACCCGACGTCACCTTGTTGACGCTCTTCGGGTAGCCGCCGGATTCGTGGGTCGAGGCCATCGCGTACTCGTCGCAGTCGACTGTCCCTACGGACGCGTCGGTCTTGTGCACGCTCCAGGTGGTGTCGCACACCGTGTTACGGCTGTTGTCCGGCGTCCACGGTTCGCCGTTGCTGTTCTTGACCGTGGTGTCCGGACCCAGGTAGTGCATCAGGGAGTCCCAGCGCTTGGAGCCAGCGTGATCGGGCATCACCTGCTGCATGTACCAGTAGTACGCCCCGGCGGCCGGGTACAGGTTGGTGTCCAGAGTCCAAGTCGTCTTGAAGTACGGCAGCACACAGCCCGGAGCCGAACCCGCGACGAAGTCGTCGCAGCGAGGCGAAAGCTCCCGCACCTCGTCGATCCCAGACGTTCCGAAGTTGGCCGTGTCGGCCGCGGTGTCGCTGGCGTCAACGTTGGCGGTCACCGACCAGCCCAGATCGATGGTCTCCTTGGCTGAGCCGTTCCACTGCGTCGTCACCCGGCCCCACCGGTCGCCGTACGGCGCACTGGTGCCGTCCACGTCCCAGTACGCGCTCGAGCCGGCGTTGTTGTTCTGCCCGTCCGTCCACTTCACGTTCGACGTCACACACGACTGGCACGTCGTCCCGGCGTTCCACTTCATCGTGACGCCTTCCAGCGCCTGGTCGATCGAGACCGGCATGATCGCGATCGCCTGGTCGAACTCCGCGAAATTCGACCCGGACGAGCCCTTGTTCGGGTACGCCTTGATCCGCTGTTCGAAGTCGAGCTCGGCGGTGCCGATCGTCACGTCCCGCCTAGGGTCGACGAAGATCAGCGTCGCAGATCCGATGTTCTTCAGGCATGCGTCGGTGCGGTTCATGTAGTCCTTGCCCACCGGCTTGTCCCAGCACCAGTCGACCAGCTCGACCGCAGGTGCCACCCTTGCTGCCGCGGCTGCTTCTGCTGGAGACTTCCCGGCCTTTCGGGCTTTGGCCTCCTCGGCCTTGCGTACCGCCTCGGCGCGCTTGTTCGCGCGGGCCTTGGACTCCTTGGTGGGAGGGGGCAGCTCGATGCACAGTTGGCGGCCGTCAGCGTCCTGCTTGCCACAGGTGCGCTTCTGCGTGGCTTTCCGCTTCACCGCACCGCTCGCCGTGAAAGCCAGGACGAGCGACTCCTTCAAGCACCACGACGATCGGCGCGCAGGGTCTGCAGGATGGCTAGTCCACGAAACCGAGCACCGTGTCCGGACGGCAGTGCGGACACGGATCCACCCGATCCGCCAGCGCCCGCAGTGTCTGCTCCCGCGTCACGCCTTTTCGACCGCTCTCCCTCGATGTGGTAGCCACCGACGTGCCCGTATGCGGGCGCCACGTGTCGGCTGAGGCTCTGCTCGATCAGCCAGTCCGGCGCAGGCGGGCGGCCCTGCAGTCCGCGTTGCCGCTCGGCTGCGCGGCGTGTATGTGGCTGTTGATGTCAGATGCTGATGCCACGCAGGCAGCTACCTGTGCCTGTTGGCGGCCCGTAGGTGCGTCCTGGTCTTCTCCACTGCGGCGGACAGGTTCTGCAACAGGTGCCAGCGATCGGCAACTTCCAGGGCCGGAGGGGCGGCTTCCCTGACCGCCTTGGTGTAGGCAGTGGCCCGGTCCCGGCAGATGATCTCCGCACCGGGATGCTCCGTGAGCCGGGCCGCGAACGTCCCCGAGGTGCGGTCGGGCAGCACGTCCACGACCCGGCCGGCCGCGACGTCGACCAGCACGGTGCCGTAGGTGCAGCCCTTGCGGAAGGCGAACTCGTCGACCCTCAGCACCTGCGGCGCACGGTCCGGCACCGTCGGCGCGGTCAACAGCCTGAGCAGCCGGGTCCGGCCCGCAACCAGCCGCAGTCGGCGGCACAGTCGCGCGGCCGGACGGCCGCCCAGCTCCACCGCGGTCGACCGCAGCCAGCCTGTCAGCCCGGTGCTGGAGCGGCGGTGCCGCTCGGACAGGCCCAGCACGTGCTCGACGAACGTTTTGCGGGAACAGTTCTTCCGGTCACAGAAGTACCGGCGGACCCGCAGCCGCACTATGACCCGGCGCTGCCCCAACGGCCTTTCATTCAGGGCTCGCTGATACGTGCTGTGTATGCGCCCAGATATGCGCTCGGTCGTCGGTGGAGCCGATCCACAGCGTCCCGTACGGTCGGTCTGTGATGATCAAATCGAGCGACCCACGTAGCCTCGGTCTCCCTGCCCCCGAGGCGCGGTTGCGCTTCGACACGGAATTGCAGGAGATCGGCGGCGGGCCGCGGCGCCGCTTGCTCATGGTCGACGACGAGCCTGCCTTCGAGCTCAGCTTCTACTGCGGAACGTGTCCGTTCCTGTTCCGCCGGCTGGAGTCCGCCAGGGAGAAGTTGTCCCTGGAGGGCATGCAGGAACAGCTCACCGGTGCGCTGGATGATCCGGACGACGGTGGAGTGATCGATGCGTTCGGCACGTTGCTGCCGCGGGGCGAGTACCTTCCACTGCTCCTGAGTGTGGAACCCCAGCTGGTCGTTCCCGGCAAGGAAGGCGACTACTTCAGCGGCGAGCAGGTCACGACGTGGGGGATCGATCAGTTCTGGGGCCTCCCGGAGTACCCTCACACCCCTTACTACCGAACCTTCGAGACCGTCGTGGACGCGGACGCTCACCTCTACGAGTTCGTCGTGCCCATGGTTCCCCCGACGTGGAACGACAGGGAGCGGGTCGAGGAGTACGTGACGCTCATGGGGCAGGGGACAGTCCCCACGGCGGTGGCGATCTCCACGCTCGATCTGTGCGAACCCACCGTCGGGATGCCGATCGACCATTACCAGCACTGGGGTCTGACCCATTTCCTGCTCGACGGCCACCACAAACTGGAGGCAGCTGCTACGGTCGGCCGGCCAGTGCGGATCCTCTCCCTCCTGGCCCTGGGCGATGGCCTGGCCGGAGCGGAAGACTGCGCCCGACTGCCTGCCTTGCGTGCCCGGCCCCGGTCCGCCCGGCCGAGCGGTACCTGAACCAGCGCCGACAATCACGTCCGGGCTGACAACAGCGCACACCCGAGCCAATGAAGCACCAAGCACGTCCGCGGGTCAGCGAGCCGCGGATGGGGAGACAACGGGAGCAGGTCTTGGGATCCCGTGAGCACCGGGTGGGGAATTCAACGAGCCTCATCATCGCGAGCACCGTCTAGGGTGTGGGGGCTATGCGACTTGTCGAGATGGAGATCGCCCGGCATGACTGGCAGAGCATGCTGTGTGGGTGCGGCGGTTCGGCAGAACACCTGGCCCGGGATCTGCTGCAGCTCGCGGGTAGGGGATCTGTGCAGGAACCGAGCCACGTCAGCCTCGAAGAGCACGTCTGGTCTCCAGCGGTTCTGTGGGGGCCGGCTCCTGCAGTGACATCCGTCGCTCTGGCAGTCCTCGCGGACGATGTTGCACCGGCGGCCCGAGAGTGGTTCCTCGACATCATGCAGTGCTTGGTGGCAGGCGAGGGCACGGACGGGGCGTCCGCTCGGCGGGGACTCGACCTCCCGGAACTGTGCCGGGGCCTTGCCCTGCAAGGTCTCGGGCTGCTCTATGAAGAGGTGATGTCGAATCGGTCCCCCGGTACCGTTAGTGCCGCATTCGAGATCCTCACGGTGCTGGAGCCCGACAGGGCTCGCCTGCAGCGTGTTCGGGATATCGCGGCCGATTGGCTGCCCGTGTGCTGCCGAACCGGCCTGTGCGACGACGACCTGCGTGCCCTCGACTGCTGACTTCGCTTGAGTCGTGGGCGGGCGGGGTGGGATCGGCGGAGGCCAGCTGGTCTTGACTGGTTCCTCGGCTCGGGCTCGGGTGCTGGCGAGGCGGTAGGAGTCGGTGCCGGTCTCGATGATGGTGCCGTTGAAGGTGAGGCGGTCGACGTTGGCAGCGAAGAGGCAAGGGGGTCGGTGAAGGTCTTGGTCAAGCGTGCGCCATGAGGCGCTTCGTTGTATCCCCGACGCAGTCGGGATGAACGCCCGACAGCATCCTGCGCGACGCTCTGGCCGCCCGCGCCAAGAGAACCGGAGCCTGAGACAGCGCGAGGGCTGTGCCGTTGACTCTGCTCATGGGTTGTGGGTTCTGGTACAGATCTTGGGGAGCCGTCGCGGAGGGTGACGATGTCGTTCGATGGAAGGGTGGTCACGAACCCCGGCTGCCTGACGTAAACCGTCACCTCGTAGCCTCCGCGCATGATTGATGATCCGTTCCAGTGCCGCTGCGTCCTCTGCCATGACTACGGTGACCGGGATGAAGCGGACCGCGTGGATCTGACGATCATCGAGAATGTGCAGCAGCATGGATGGCACGTCGTGATGGTTCCCGAGGACGAGATCGGTCCTGGATTCGCCTACACGATCGGCCTGTCACACACTTACGGCGCACCCGAGCTCGCCATGTCCGGGCTCGATATCCACGTCATGCACCGCATTCTCAACGGGCTCGGAGCGAAGTCCGCCGCGGGTGCTGTACTGGCTGACGGCCAGAAGCATCCTGACGTTGTCGACGGCCACCAGGTCGCGCTCAGGCAGGTCGATCTCCGCTGGTACCGGACCTTCTTCGGGCAGGCCATCGGGTTCTACCGGCGGCCTCCTTTCCCTGTGCTGCAAGTCGCGTGGCCCGATGTAGATGACCGCTTTCACTGGGAAGAGCAGGCCGAGGAGAGGCATCGGGAGTCGCAGCCTCAGTTGTGGCTGGCACCGGGTGAGCACCCTGTCGGGATCTGGACGACCGAGCTCTGACCTCGAACGTGCCGGCCAGCGACGGAGCAACACTGTCGGCAGGGGCTACTGGAGCAAGATCATTTTGCGGAGTAGTTCGAATCCCGCTCGGCCGTAAAGCTGTCTCTTGATCTTCTTGATGCGGTTGACGGCGCCCTCGATGCTGCCGGAGCTCCAGTCGAGCGTGAGCCCTGCTGTCACGGCGTCGAGATCTCGGAGCAGGTGGAGCGCGAAGCCGGTGAGGCCGGGTAGCTGGCTGGCGTCGACAGCATCGATCCAGGTGGGAGTGTGGAGCCGAGACGGCCTGTGAGTATCTCGCCAAAGTCGCGGATGTGTCCGGCGGCCTTGTCCAGTTCGGGGCAACGGGCCAGGACCTCCTTCAGGCTGGCGCGGTCGTCCTCGCTCAGCGCGGTGGGGTGGCGGGTGAGCCCGCCGGTCAACTGCCGCACCGTCGGCGGACGCGGCGGGGCGTCGGACGGAGCCCCGCGTAACGTTGCGATGTGTGCGCGCACCATTCCGTAGGTGACAGTCGCGTGCTTGGCAATCAGCTCGCTGTGCGGTCGGGTGACGCTGGTGCATCCCTCGGCGAATCGCCGCTCCAAGTAAGGCTTGTAGGGGTCCAGCCTGCTGGGACGGGGCCGGTTGTCGCGGATGGTGTCCTGCCAGCGTGCGGCGTTCGCGTAGCGGAGCACGGTGTTGAGACCCCAGCCCAGGTGCCGGGCGATCGCCCGTGGTGAGTGGCCTTGCGCGAGGAGCTCGTGGACCAGTGCGTGTGCTGCCTTCTTCCGCTCGGCCCGCCGGCCGACGGGCACCGAGTCGTCCTGCGGTCGACCGGAAGCCAGTCGGGTGGCCTCCGGGAGCATGCCGCTGGGCGACGGGTTGCGCAGGCAGTCGCGATGGGCGGCGACGCAGGTCTCCACTGCTCGGCCGAGGCCCTGCCACAGATGGAACCGGTCAGCGACCTGCAGAGCGTCCGGGGCACCGATCCGGGCGCCCTCGGCGTATGCGCCTGCCCGGTGCCGACAGATGATCTCCACGCCGGGGTGGCGGGCCAGCCACGCGGCCAGCGGCCCGGCTTCACGCGTCGGGAGCACATCGACCACACGATGGTCTTCGACGCTGTTCAAGACGGTGGAGTAGGTCTGGCCGCGACGGATCGCGAAGTCGTCCACGCCCAGCACACGCGGCGTGCTGAACCGTGGATCGGGCAATGCCATGACCCTCCGTAACAAAGTCATCCGTCCCGCGCCGAAGCCCAGCTGGGCCGCCAGCCGGGCGCCGGCCCGCCCGGCCAGCGCGAGCCCCACGCGCTCCAGGGCGTGGTTGAGCCGTGTGGTAAACCATGCGTTCGGGGTGGCCAGCCGTGCGAACGGCTCGGCGAACGTCGGGCGCTGGCAGTCCGCCGCTCCGCAGATGAAGCGCCGGACCGTCAGCCGGATAACGAAGCCCTGTTCAGCGAGCGGAAGGTCCTTCAGCCTGCGCTGGTATCGGTCGTGAACTCGGTCCGAGAAGCGGCCGCAGTCTGGGCATGCAGAGCCGGCAGTGCGGCCTCTCGCCGCCGCCTCGACCCTGCCGAACGCGGCCGTAACCCCCTCGACATCCACATCGTCGATCCCGTCGAACACCAGCGAGTCCCAGAACGGTGCGTCGGTCTGCATGACCAGCACGATCACCGTCAAGGAACGACCGCGGCAGGGACAACCAAGGATTTGATGGAGCGTCATTCTCGGCTGCCAGGCGGGTAGGCGTACGCGGTCTCACGGAACCTGCTCCATCACAACCGAACGCAAGGTGACGCTCTGCGTCCGCTCCCCAAGGTCTGTGCCAGAACCGAGTTTTGAAGGCACTGAGGGGCTTGCCGGACGGCTCGAGGTGTTTCAGCCGTCGACCGCGCCGCTGGCCAGCAGCAGCTCCGCCAAGGCCGTCCGCTCATGGTGTACCGAGCGGCCCGTGCGGGTGGTGGTCAGCAGACCGGCGGCGCGCAAGGCCGAGGCATGGGCGGAGGCGGTAGCGGTGCTGACGCCGATATGGCGCGCCAGCCCTGTGGTCGTGCGGGCTTCGTCCAGGGAGTGCAACAGGGCGAGCCGCGTGCGCCCGAGGACTGCGGCGAGGCGCTCGTCCGGTGCGTGGCTCCCGTCTGGGAGGGGCGGCAGTGTCCGTCTTGCCGGGTAGGCGAACGCCACGGGATGGTCTGGCAGGTCCTGGATGAGCGGGCCGCTCCGCCAGTGAAAGGTCGGCCTCAGGATCAGCCCGCGTCCGCCGAGTGGGACCTCCCGCACGCCCTGGGCGCCGCCCTGCAGGGGCCACTCCCAGACCGCGTCACGCAGCCGTGACCCCGGGGCAAGGCCGGCCAGGGCGGCGCCGAGGCCCTGTTCGGCGACGGTTAGGGCATGTCGGGTGAACTCCGCCCGGTGTAGGTGCTGGACCTGCGGCCACACCGGCGCGAGAACCGTCTCGTACGCCGCCCGCTGTGCCCGTCCAAGCGTCCGCCAGGCACCAGCGTCCCCACTATGCAGGGCGCGAATCCACGGCGGAGCCAGACGTCGCGCGTACGCCTGCTCGATTCCGGCCCGCACGAAGTCGGCACGAGCCGCCCTGATCAGCGCGACCCCCTCGTCCATCGTGTCGCCCAGAACGTCGAGGAAAGCGGGGGCCACCCCGCCCGGCACCAGGTCCGCGAGCGGCTCGACCGCCCTGGGCAAGCTCCGCAGCAGCCTGCTCCGCCAGCGCCCGAACAGCAGCGACTCGTCCGCGGCGCCCAGCATCATCAGGGCCGCGTGCAGCTCAGGCACGGGCGAGGGCCACGGCGCGAACCGCACCCGGGCGAAGTCGTCCGCCGTGAAGTGGATCCGGATCATGCACATCTCCCTGCCCCGTGCCAGCTTTTCGGCCCCAGCCGCAAGCTTCGCCCCGACCCAGCGCCCGCCCCCAGGATGCCGTCCATGACCTCCTCCTTCACTCCCGGCCGCCGTCTTATCGCCAAGGGCGCCCTCGCCGGCGCCGCCGCCCTGCTGCTCGGCACCGCTCCGGTCTCCGCCGCCGTCCGCGGCGTGGCCCCACTTGTGCGACTGCGCCTGCCGGCCCCCGGCGGGCCCTACCCCGTCGGAGCCAGCACCCTCTACCTCGTCGACCCGTCCCGCGCCGACCCCTGGGATCCCGGGATCGGCGCACGCGAACTCATGGTCACCGTCCTGCGCCCGGCTGTCCCCGGCCACGGCTTCCCGTACCTCGCGCAGATGACCCTGGGCGCCGCCAACTCCTTCGCCGACCTCGCCCACTGGATCCACGAGCCGCTGCCGCAGACGGGGGTCGACTGGGCGGCCACCCTCACCCACGCCCGGGCCGGCGCCCAGCCCCTGCCCGGCCGGCGCCCCGTGCTGCTCTACAGTCCAGGCGGCGGCGACGCCCGCGTGATGGGCAGCTCCCTCGCGGTCGACCTTGCCTCGCACGGCTGGACGGTGATCACCGTCGACCACCCCGGAGACGCGAGCGAGGTGGAGTTCCCCGACGAGCGGCCCGGTCGCAGACGGGTCCGGGAAACCGTACTGATCGGCCCACCCGACGCGGCAACCTTCCGCACCATGATCGAAACCCGGGTCGCCGACCTCCGCTTCGTCCTCGACGCACTCGGCCTCGACCGGGTCGGCGCCTACGGCCATTCCGCAGGCGGCACGGCGGTAGCGCAGGCGCTCCACGAGGATCGGCGGTTCACCGCCGCCGTCAACCTGGAGGGGTATCTCGACCAGATGGACGGCGAACTCCTCCCGGTGGCCCGGCAGGGCACGGGCCGGCCGCTGCTCCTGGCCGGTACCGACGGCTTCCGCAACGCCCGCCTGGACTACTCCTGGACGGCGCTTCTCGCCCACGGGGGCCCGGTCGTCCGGCGGCAGCTCAACAACACCAACCACTGGGTCTTCACCGACTACGCGGCCATCGCCGCCCAGCTCCAGCAGGCCGGCTTGACGACCGCTGCGGGGCGCGCCGCCATGATCGGCCGGGCCGATCCGCGCATCACAGTGCCCGCCGTTCGCGACCTCGTACGGTCGTTCTTCACCCGCCACCTGCCGAGGTGAGCGGGCACTACAACTGCTCTCCCGGGTACCTCAGCCTACGAATGGCTGCGGTCAGCCGGTAGATCCAAGTGTTCCTGGCAGTCCTGCACACGAGGATCCGCCGCGCTCGCAGGAGACGCCCCTCCCGTCAGCGACGTCATTTTTCGTGAACATACACGGCCCAGCCAGCCATCGGCTGCCTCCCAAACCCGTGCACAAACGTCGTCGTTTGAAGTGAACAAAGCCACCCGGGAGGCGCCGATGCATTGATGTCATGCCACTTCTATGCTCCTGCGATGACGTCTTACGAAGGTACGCACCCCACCGTCCTCGTCCGGTGGGGCCGCCGCCACGCTCAGATCGACGAACAGCTCGCACCCACGATCCAGGCGATCTGGGAGTGCGGGTTCGACACCTTTACCTGCTGCCAGGAGCTCGCCGAGAGCAACGCGGACTGGCCACAGAAGCTGCCGCACATGGCGGATTGGGTTGACTCTCGACGTGGCTGGATGCTCATCGACTTTCCCATCGACAGCGGACTCGCTTTCCTCTCCGCCGTGGCGAACGCCGGCCCGCGCGACGCGTTCTACGTGCGGATGACGCACTGGGCTGCCCCCGGCGCGTGGGACGTGAAAGTCAAGCCGATGGACGCAGCGATATTCAAAGAAGAGATCCCGTCGCAGTTCCGCCTGCAACTGCTGCAGGTGAGCTTCCCGGCCTCCGACCTGCCGGAACTGACCCGGCGCCTCCACGATCACGCCGCAGGCCGCTCGGTGCCGCCCGCCCCCGCCGACTTGAGCACGATCGGCCGCTAGGAGGCGGCCCCGGTCGCCTCCGATTGGGCGCATACCTGGCCGGACGGACCCTAGTGATGCCGGGCGAACTCGAGGCTCTCGGGACTGCCGTGACGATTGCTGGTTCCGGGTTCGCTCTCGCAGCCAAGATTGCGGTCCCGCGCCCGAGCTGACACCGGGGTGGTGCGGGCCCGGCAACTGCCCCGGGCTCGCACCACCGCGTGAACGCGGATCCTCGCCAGGGGCTGTATATGAACCCGCGAGAGGCAGTGCTGGCACGCCGCGTCCCAGCTCCAAGAGCTCAACGGTGAGCGCTTGTGGCATCCACCGTGCGGCAACGCCGTCGGGCCCGCGGGAACGAACAGTCCGGTGCACTCGCAGCACCGTCGCCTACAGTGATCACCCAGCCCGGGGGACTCACTCCAGGATCCCGAGCGAACGTGCAACTCTGCGGGACGTCAGCCGCGTGGCTGCATTCCCGTGCAAGATCGTCGCGTCGGGCGCAACTGCGGGGTGAAACGCCCTAACGTCGTAGCGCCCTGCTCCGACAGGATGGCAGGGTCTGGGCGGCCCTCCATCATGCGCCCTGGTGAGGGCCGCCCCCTGACGCCGGCTCGGCTGCTCAGTGCGGACGTGGAGCTGCTGTGACCGCAGGGGAGAAGTCGGCTCACTGCCAGCGACGAACTCTAGACACCCCGTATATAGGCTATATAGAGTACGAGTATGGGTAGTCCGCGTATGACCCTGCAGACCCAACTGGTCCTGCGGGCCTTGCTGGAAGACCCCGCCAAAGAACGCTACGGCCTCGAGCTGTGCGAACTGGCGGGACTGCCGTCGGGCACGATCTATCCGATCCTCGCCCGCCTGGAACAAGTCGGCTGGGTGGACAGCACCTGGGAAGACCCCGCCGTCCACGAGGAAGCCGGCCGCCCACGCCGCCGCTTCTACCAGATCACCAAAGACGGCGCCGAGCACGCCCGCGACGCCCTCGCACACGCCTACCGCGCCCGCAAACAACCCCTCCCAGGGTGGGCCGCCCGCCCGGTCAGTGATGGGGGAGTGTCGTGACGGCCGCGCGGCGCCGGTTAGCGCCCCGACCGAGCAATCGCCGCTCCGCCCCCCCGTCCCTGGACGGCGTTCTGGCCGTCGTGCGTATGCACCACCCGGACGCCGATACCTCGCTCATCCAGCACGCTCACGATGAGGCTGCCGTCTGGCACGCAGGCCAAACCCGCCGCAGCGGCGACCCGTTCCTCGCTCACTGCCTCGCCGTCGCCGGTATCGTCGCTGACGTCGGCATGCCAGCAGCCGTGATCTGCGCGGCACTGCTTCATGACATCGATGACAGTCCCTGCCCGCCGGGCCGTGTGACGGAGCACTTCGGGCAGGAGATAGCCGATCTGATCTCGGCTGTCCGCACCGCCAAACTCGACGCGATCCCACTCAGTGCCCTCCACTTCGATACAGCAAAGCCGATGGCGCTCCAGCCGACACGCGAGGAGGCCGTGCTGGCCATCCGCCTTGCCGACCGGCTGCACAACATGCGCACCATCGCGTTCGTCGCCCCGACCAGGCGCTATCGCGTCGCCCGTGAAACCCTCGACGTCATCGCACCGTTGGCCCGTGCGGCAGGGCTGACCGACGTGAGCCGAGAACTGCACAAACTCTCCTCGGCCGTCCTGCAGCCCACATCCACCGCCGCGATCGCCACACGCACGCTCACCGTGGTCACCCTGCTGCTGCCCACCCCGACGCGTGCACGCTGGCGCGAGGAATGGCATGCCGAAATCGCCACCCTCCCTGCTCGCGGGACCCGCACGCGCTTCACTCTGCGAGTCCTGCTCAGCACACCCAGGCTGTCGTGGACGCTGCGCCGACCGGCCTTCCGGGAACGGCGATGGTGAGCATCGAGGCCCGGATCGGCGGTGTGCTGGGTGCGTTGGCCGCTTTCGCGACCGCTATGGCACGGGGAGGCATGTCCGCCTGGATGACCGGAGCTCTCACTGTGGGCGCCCTTGTCCTGGTCGCGGTGGTCCTGTTCATCCCCAGTGAGACGCCGGCCCGCCGACTGGGCCAGCTGATCCAGGCATGGCGCATCCCCGCAGACGCTCCCATCAGGCCAGAGCCGGTGCCGTCCCATGTGGCCCCAACCCCGCCTTCCCGAGACGCCGGATGACAGCGGCGCCCATGCCGCGAGATGCGCCGTGCCCGCGTTACCCGCTTCCGTACGGCGCCTTGGGGCGCACCTCCGGGCGGCGAAGGCTGCGGGTGCGCGAGGCGCCCTGGCAGGGTTTCGGCTCCATGCCCGCCAGGGCGACTTCGTCCAGACGGTGCGCGACGACCTCGAAGCCGAGGGTCTCGCGGGTGACCATCGCGTTGCAGCGGACTGTCGCCTGGGCTGCGGGCAGGAACCTTCCTGTCGCCCAAGCGCGTTGCCCCCTTACGTGATCAGCGTCTGGCTGCGTATCGAGCTCTCTGACCTGTAGATCTTGGATAGGGTGCGGTGCGCTCCGTCTACCGGAGCTCAACTGCGCCGCTGCGGAAGCGTCGAGGGCTGCAGCAACCTGTGGGACGCCGTCGCCGTCGCAGGCCTCCGCCGGGCGCATCGTGTGGTCTCGGCCGCGATCCGAATGGGGTGGGGTTATGTCCAGACACCGGCTGTCCAAGAGAGGCCGATACATAGCGTGGGCCACGACGGGTGTTGTCGTAGTCGCCGGTGCCGGGAGCGCGGCGCAGACGTCCATGGCCGCCGCGAGCTGGCCGGCGCAGAAGACGTACACGGGCAGGGCGTTCGACACGTGCACGGCCCCTTCCCTTGCCGCGATGAAGGCGTGGAAGACCGGTTTTTACGGTGCCGTCGCTGTCTACATTGGCGGGAAGAACCGCGGCTGCGCCCAGCCCAACCTCACTGCGTCCTGGGTGAAGTCGGTCAGCGCCGCCGGCTGGAAGCTGATCCCGCTCTACGTCGGAGCCCAGCCGCCCTGCCAGACGAGTAGGAACCCGGAGAGGTTCACCGCGTCCACGGCTGCTTCCGTCGGGGCGAGCAACGCCAAGGACGCCGTTGCCAAGGCGACCGCACTCGGCATGAAGCCCGGCAGCGCCATCTACCTCAACATGGAGTCGTACGACATCACGAACAAGGAGTGCAACGACGCCACCCTGACGTACGTGCGCTCCTTCACCAAGACCCTGCGGGCCAAGACGTACCGCGCCGGCTACTACGGCTTCAGCAGCTCCAGCGCCAAGGCCGTCGCCATCGCCAAGGACCGGACCGACCTGCCGGGCAACCTCTGGTACGCGCTGTGGAACAACAAGAACACCACCACCGCCGACTGGCCCTGGGACCCCAAGCTGTACACGAACCACAGCCGCGCCCACCAGTACATGGTCAACAGCAAGGAAACCCGCGGCGGCCACACCATCACCGTCGACCGCAACGCCTGGGATGCCCCGGTCGCCATCACCGGATAAGGGTCGCGGTCCTGGCGGTCTCGGGCGTGGCGCTCCAGGACAAGAGCTCGGTGAGCGCCGCCGTCTTCCGACCACGGGGGCCTGGACAGTACACAGTCTGTCCAGGCCCCACCACTTGGTTCCGAATTCTTCAACGACTGGAACGGCACAGCGGCCAATTCGGGACCATTGCTCCGGAGCAGGCTGTGGCGAGCAGCCTCGTGGTGTGGCTGCTCGCCCACCTTGTGCGACACCCTGGCCGACCAGCCCCGGCGCCACGGACCTCGTCACACTGGACGCCTTCGACTTCCCTGGCCGCCGAGACCGGCTGACGGCACAACACCTCCGCGCGCTTCGCAGGTCGACGCGGGCCAGGTCCACGCCGTCGGCGTCTGTTCGCCGACCTGGCGGCCGTACTCGCCGACCGCGCCTATGTCGGAGCTGACCCCTGGCTGACCACACCGATCAGACGGCTTGCTCACCAGGACCTCACCGTGACCCAGCGGACGATCAACAGGGCCCCATCTCCTCGCGCACGCTGCGCAGTTCACCGGCTGTTCCCCTACGGGCCGCCACCAGCGGCAGGTTAGAGGGTTTGCGCGGTGGCCGTAGGCGCGGGCGATGGCAGTGCTGGTGCGTGGACACCTTTGCAGGGTCTTCACGCTGCCTCGTACAACCGTGCGACAGATCACTTCCGTTAGCTCCGGTTAAACACGAACTGCCCCAAGTTGGGCTCGTTGCTTGGTGATGATCACGCCGCATAGGAAAGGGGGCGGCGCGACACATCCAGCAACGTCCTGCCCCCGGTTCGAGGGGAGGGCAGGGCCCGAAGGGACATGTCTTGTTTGAAGGGTTAAGAACCAGAAGAAAGCACGCTCTCTCGCGGATAGCCGTCGGTACGGCGGCCATGCTGCTGTTCAGTGCCGGCGGTGTGGCCAACGCGGTCGAGACGGCTCCGGCCGCCAATCCCGACCCCAACGCCGCCCCTTCGACCCGGCCCGCTGCCGGGCCGGAGAAGGCCACGCGTGCGGCTGCCGCGGGGGCGCGGCCGGTGTCGGGGAAGAGCCCGACGGCTGCGCCTCTGTCGCGGAATGCTGCGCCTGGCGGGTTCCAGCGGGTGACGTCTCAGAAGGTCCAGCTCAAGAACAAGGTGACCGACGCGGACGGGGACAAGTCGACGCTGACGTTTGAGGTCTGGACCGCGGATGCGGCAGGCAGTCCGCTGAAGAAGGTGAGCATCGCCGACAACGAGTGGGGTGTCATCGTCTCGCCCTACGTGGCGTCGGGGACGACGGTCACGGTGGATGTGCCGGTCGGCAAGCTGGCGCTGAACACGAACTATGTCTTTCACACGTCGGCGTTCGACGGCTCCCTGTACGAAACGTCGTGGTCGCCGTGGGCGAAGTTCCGTGTCGAGCTGCCGGTGGACCTGACGCTGCCGACGCCCAACTACAGTGCGCCCGATCCGACGTCGCTGAACACGCCGCCGAACTACTACCAGACGAAGCCGCTGGGCACGGCCGGTACGCCGCTGTCTGCGCGCTCGTCGAAGTCGGCGGTGGAGCAGTGCAGCGAGGCGGATGCGGACGGCCGTCAGGTGTGCTTCGGCAAGTCGACGCCGGTGGCCAAGGGCAAGGCGCCCAAGAGCGGGGCGAAGACCGCGGGTGTGGCGACGGCCGGGGTGGAGTGGTGTAACACCGACTTCGAAAGCATCCTCGCTACCCGGTTCATCGAGTGCGATGTCAGGTCGGTGCCGATCTACATCCGTATGGACGGCGCGATCCAGGCCACTGCTCACTTCATGTTCCTGCGGATGCTTCAGGTCGATGGGCAGAACAGCTTCACCGAGCACCTGACGATCGAGCCCGCGCAGCAGATTCCTCCCGCGTTCCGTGAGATCAACTTCGTAGGTGTGGAGCACCTGTGCCAGGGGTCGTGTACGCCGCATGAGCCCGATAGCAGCGCGTGGAAGGGCAAGACGTGGTGGGTGCCGGGTGAGATGCATTCCGCGTCGCTGACCACCTCGTACACGTGGGACGCCTCGGTTGCCGGGAAGACGTACCTATACCAGCCGGATGTGAAGATCGACGCGAACATTCTGCCTGCGGACGGGAGGATCCGCCCGTTCATGACCGGCTACCAGTGGTCTTTGGACTACGACGGCGGCACGGAGGATCTCGACCAGATCCGTTGCGACACCACCAACGCCGGGACGGGCACGGGCTGTGTGTTCGTCAATCACGCGCCCACCTACATCTTCAACGCCAAGGCCTTCCCCCAGGCCGCAGCGCACGCGTGGCTGATCCAGAAGGCCACTCCCAAGCACCCGGGTTCGATGGCTGATCAAAAGCCCCTGTACTACATGGGCGACAGTGCGCAGAACTCCCGTAACCGTAACCGGATCTGCCCCACCGGGTGGGCCGCGGCGAACGGGGACGCCTCCGCCCTGGTGGACGCGGCCGACACGCTGAACTGTGACGAGTTCGCGTTCGCCTCCTCCTACAACAGCGGCGGAATGTCGTCCGCTGAGGGCGGCCTGAACCCCGCCCTGCTCCCGGGCGGGACCACGCCGACGGGTGCGGCCTGTATTGGCACCTACGCCAAGAAGCACGGCAGCATGGTCCACCTGTTCTCCCTGAACGGCACCGACCCCACGTTCAGCGAGGTGTGCGGCCGGTCGGCTATCTCCGGCATGCACAACCAGGAATCCATGGGCAACCACTTCGCGACGTTCATGCGGGACATGCGGATCATGGACAAGGATGCGTACTGGCTGGACACGCGGATGGATGACGGCGGCACCTGCACGTACGGCACCGGCGGCGGTCAGCCGGTGATCTGCAAGCTGGCCGCGAAATAACACCCCTGGCCTCAACGGCAGCGGCCCCCACCCTTCGATCAGGGTGGGGGCCGCTCTCACGTGCACGGCAAGCGGTCAGGCCGGGGCGATGAGGACGCTGGGAAGGTCGCCGGCCTTCACGGCGTCCTGGTCGATGGCCACGCCCGTGTAGACGCCCACGGCGGCGAACACCAGCTCGGGCAGGCGCTCACCATGCTCCTCGAAGTACGCGACGACCTCGGCCTCACTGGCCTCCGGCATTGACGGAAACACCGCGCCCGCGGCGCTGAGGGCGGCATCAAGGTCCGAGCCCTGCCCGGTGTCAGTGCCGAAGTCAGCCCGGTACGCGCAGGCACCGGGCGCATGGATGATCAGGGCCGGAGGACTGAAACGGTTGGCGGTCAGGCAGAGGATCTCTTCGCCCTCGCAGGGAACCATCGACTCGACCTTGCCTTGATAGCCAGTCGCCCAGGTTGCCATGCCCCAGTTCTCCAGCACATACGTCCACTCACCGCACGTGCCGTACATGGCGCGGTTGAGGTGAGGGGCCGGCTGTCCCGGCTGCCCGGCCGGTGCGCGCAGTTCCCTGCATGGGGTGCGCGCGGCCAGCTCGTCGAGGTCGGCGCCCAGGTTGATAAGGAACTCGTCCGTCTCCACGCCTCGGGCCAGGGTCAGCGAGATGCCGCCGAGCATGCCGGGCACAGCCGATGAAGGGGTGTGGTGGTGTACGCCAATCCACGCGATGCCGTCACTCATGCCGGTCAGACTATCGGCCCGGTGTGCGGCGGTTCTGGTCGTGGCACGTGCCGGTACAAGGGGTGCGGCCGGGGTGTGATTCTGCGCACCGGTCGCAAGCATGTCCGTAGCAGCCTCTGCGACCGTCAGTTCGTCAGCCTCCAGGAGGCGATCGCGCAGATAACGACGCCGACCGGAATTCCCTTCCGGGCCGGGCCCACTGATTCTTGTCGGCCATGGACACTGCGTAACGGCAGGTTGAGCGCATGTGGCGCATGAAGGCGTGCTAGCCGGCCGGTCACTCACCAGACCCAGGCTGCTGTCCATGGGTTAAGCGGTTGAGCGGCTTTGCCAACGCAGGACAGGGCGATGTCGCGTCGCGGCCCGGCAGGGGAACCGCGGCCAAGCGGATTCCGCACACGGCCTGGCAACTGAGCGCTCATCAGCACCCAGCCGACGAGAGCGATGCACAGAGTTGCGTACAGGTGGCGGCTGACTACGTTCCCCCTGCTGGAGGCCGCACACCAGCAGCGCGGCGACGGTCCCATCGTTCTGGTGGGGGACAGCTTGAACACCTACGTCAAGCAGCAGCGATGGGTGCAAGTCCCGGTGGTCAGGGAGTGGCTGTCGCTTTCAGGGCGGCTTCTATCTTCGTCACCTGCCGGATGACCACATCTGTCGGGAGTACCGGCATGAGTTCCGCCTTCTTCTGCTTCGGCAGTGTGCTGCCGAAGGTCTCGTTGATGTTGAACCAGGCGAGGACGTCACCGCTGCGCACGAGCCCGTACACCGTGTGGTTCTCAATCCCGTTCATGGAGAACTCCATGTTCACCCTGAGCGACTCGTCGCCTGATTCCAGTGGTTCTCCGAGCGAGAGCTTCGCGCGCACCGAGTGGACGGACTTGTAGACCACCGACGGGCACGCATTGAGTGACTTTTCAACCGAAGCGAATACCTGCTTGGCCTGACCGGGGCGGTAGCTGGTCAGTGCCACCGATTTGGTTCCTACGCTGTTTGCGGGGTCACTCAGGTGGAACCGTGTGTAGCCCACTGCGCCGTCTGCCCAGCCGTGGAGGAGCAGCTTCATCGCGGGCAGACAGATCTCTGGCGTGGTTGTGGTCACCGCCGTCTTCATGTCCGCCGGTGTTTCGTTGCCCAGCGCTACTCCGTAGCCGCTCGCTTCGCCCTCGGCCAGTCTCGCGGCTTCCAGGTCCTTTTGACTGAGTGTGCGAGCTTGGGCGGGGGCAGGCTTGGGGCTGGATGCCTGCGACGCGCATCCGCTCGCTGCCGACACGGCAAGGATCATCACCGACGTCGCTGCCCAGAGTCTTCGCCGAACAGGCCCGATGGGCCCGCTGCCCCTACGCGAACTGCGAAACATCCCAGCCCCTCCCGAACAATTGGGTCGAGAGCATAAGCCAAGCGTCGGCGTCGCAGTCCTGGCGGGATGCAGAAGGGCCGCAGAAGGTGCAAGCGCGGATCCTGGCGGCGCGGTGGCCTCCCGTGTCACGACACGCCTCCCGTCCTGCTGACGATGGGCTCTGTGCGGGCGGCTTCCTCCCGATTACCTGCGGAAACTGCGGCCAGGATCTTGACATGTGCAGATCTCGCGCGGGTACAGTGCCTCCACTTTGATCATCTTGTGACTCCCGGGTGGGGATTCTGTGGAGTCGGGGGAGGCATGGGATGAGCACGTCGATGTGGCGTCACGGGGTCGGGAAGACGTTCATGGCCGCGGTCGCTGTGGCCGTCGTGGGGGGTGTGTTGCCGTCCAGCGTTTCGGCTCACGCGGTGGCGGCCGGCGGCGCAGCGACATCGCCCGCTGCCCAGGCGTCGGATGCCATTCCCGCACAGGCTGAGGCCGCGTCCACTCTTGCTGCCCAGACGGGCGAGCCCGTGGAGGTGCTGTTTGAGCGCACCGAGTACTCCGAGGTGTTCGCTCAGCCGGACGGCAGCTTCAAGCTGACGCAGTCGACCGCCCCACAGCGGGTGCGGACGTCGGACAGGTCGTGGAAGCCGGTCGATGTCACGCTGGCCAAGCGTGCCGATGGCCGCATCGCGCCGAAGGCGACTTCGACCCGCAGGAAGGCGCAACGCTGTTCGCCATTCTCTGGCGCGGCGACGGCGGCCTGGACGTCCAGTACAACCCTCACCAGCAGATCCTGTTCCTGCAGCCCTTCGACGATGTGACGGGGGAGTGGCCAGAGTCCTACTCCCTGCTGGACGACAGCATTGAAGTCGCCGTCGCTCCCTCCGGGCAGCAGGCGGTCACCACCGTCGCCGCCGCTGTCGGAGAAGCCGGGCTGCTCGATGCCACCCGTGTGCGGGGGCCGACTCCGCACCGCCCGAGGCCAAGCAGGAGTTCACCCTGCGCCGAATCCGCCGGATCTTCCAGCCGGCTGCTGTCTTCCGCAACTGCCGCTGCCGGATGTGCTCCAGGAAGTCACCGAGAATGAATGGCTCAACGCCTACCTGGAGTGGGTTGTCGTGATGACGGGCTGGGACGTCGCGCCTGACATCGTTCCCGACGCGGCTGCCCTGGGCGTCGCGGCCTGGTGCTGGCGCAACAACACCGCGGTGGAAGACCATCATCTCGAATCAGACCCTATTCAGCCGGAGTTAGAGAGGGAAGGTGTGCGCATGACACCCTGCGCAGGATCCTTCCTACGCAGGGTGTCCGACCGTGACCTATGGCATGGCCCTGACGTTGTTCAGCGGCCCTGGCATGTTGGCTTCCAAAGGCCCCAGTTGGTCAGGGTTCTGGGCCCCTTGGACGTCTTCAAGCGGCCCCGGGAGATTGGCTTCCGCTGGGACCACTTGAAGCATGTGCCGAGATGAGATACCTCGTTTCGTCGCTCCTGCGCGTGGTGGGAACTTCCTCGGCAAGCTGGCCGGCGAGCCGTTGGATTGCAGAACGGATGCCCTGGCCGTAGCCGTCGTCGTTGAGTGCGTCGAGGTGCTCTTGGGCCTGGGCCAGGTGTGTGCGGGCCTGGGTAGTGTCTCCGAGTTTGTGGAAGTCCGCTGCGAGGTTGAGGTGTAGGGACGGGTAGAAACCGCGGATGGCCAAGGACGAGTCGTGCTGCTTGGCCCGGTCGTCGGTCACTGACGCTGCGGCGTCCAGGGCGTGCAGGTCCCAGGCCAGTTCGTCCTGCGGGTACTCCTGGAGGTCGGCCATGTAGTGGGCGAGGACGCAGCGGTGGAAGGGATCGCCGTCTGAGGCGATCTCTTCCCAGATCTCGGTGAACCTGTGCCGAGCACCGTCGAGGTCGCCTGTGTGCTGCAGCGTCATGGCTTCCTCGATGCGCTTCATGGGCTTGTCCTCGGTGGTCATGGCAGCCTCTCCGTCGCTCGTCAGTGATCGCGCGGAATCGTAGGGCCAGCCACTGACAATGGACCGGGACCATCGTCTTTATCCGTCCGCCACGGCTACTTTCCGAGTCTGCGGGTTTGCGGCTCGGCCGGTGGTGTCCTGCGTGTCGGCCCGACCTCGGGCCTTGGCAAGGCGATAGGACTCGGTTCCGATCTCGATGAGGGTGGCGTTGAAGGTGAGCCGGTCCACGATCGCCGTGCAGAGCCTCCAGATCAGCCCGCAACCAGGCATCGACCGTCTTCTTGTACGGCTCCATCCGAGGTGACCTCCGCACCGGGTCGCCGGTGCGAGTCCGGCGTAAGCGGCGAGGTGGCCTGCGGTCGGGAAGGTGCTGCCGTCACCGACCTCAATGAGGATCCTGGCTCCGGTCCTGACGCCGACTCCCGGCATGGACGTCAGGACCTTCGAAAGAGGGTGAGCCTCCAGGAGTTCCTCGATCCGCCCGGCCAGGAGCTTCCGCTGATCAAGCACGGCGGTCAGGGACCCGGCCAGGCTCGGGACGATCAAAGCGGCCGCCTCGGTGCCGGGAACGGTGACGGTCTGCTCGTCCAGGGCGGTGAAGACGTCCTCGATCAGCCGCTCGGCCATCCTCGGGGCCTTGGGCCGTAACAGCGTGACCAGCCGACGCCTGCCGGCCTTGCGGATCTGGGCCGGTGAACCGAACCGCTCCAGCAAGGTCAGGACGGCCGGGTGCTGGAGCCGCGGCCCCAGCACCCGCTCCAGCGACGGATGGGTCTGGGTCAGCAGGCCGTGGAGCCGGTTGGCGACGCGGGTCGCCTCGCCGGCCAGGTCGTCGTCGAACCCGACGATCATCTCCAGCTCGGCGATGGTCTCGTCCTCGCTGTCGATCGCACGCAGCGTGTGAGGCATCGCGCGGGCGGCGTCGGCGATGATGAACGCGTCCTTCGCGTCGGTCTTGGCCTCGCCCGGGTAGAGGTCGGCGATCCGCCGCATCGTGAGGCCCGGAAGGTAGGCGACCGGGCAGCCCATGTCCCTCGCAACCGCCAGCGGCAGGGCACCGATCGAGGCCGGCTGGTCGACCACGACCAGACCGTTCCGTGCTTGGACTTCAGCTTCGCGAACAGCTCGCGGAGCTTGGGCTCCGTGTTGGGCAGGCGCTTGTCGAAGGCCTTCTTGCCGGCCGGGGTGACGGCGGTGGCGTGGTGTTCGCCCTTGCCGACGTCCAGGCCGAGGAAGACGTCGACGTCGCTGGTGTCGATCACGTGCAGGCCCCTCCGCTCACGCTTTCGTCCGGCCTTGCCTCGGCACCGAGCTGCCACACCCACGTTACGGAGAGCTCTACCGGCTCGGGTAAGCCGGTGCTCAAGCCCCTCATCAGCGGTCCGTCGATGCCTCCGGGCCCGGTGACACCACCCCCCGGATCATCAACCGCAACAAGGGGGGGAAGTCATGCCGGACCCGAAGGCCGGAGGCCCCATTGCGGAGCCACGAAAAAGGTAACGGGGACTTCGCGGGCGCGGGCGGCGACGAGTGGGTGCTGTGCGGCCATCGCCTGCAGGTCGCTGATCCGATTCCTCAGCGTGGCCCGGGAGGCGCCGGTGAGTACGAAAGGACGCGAGGGTGGATGGGGTACCAGCGCAGCCACGCCGGACCGGCGGAAGGCAGCCTGTGGCGGCCGATGGGTTGGGTTCGTACCGGAACAGTCTGCAGCCGCCGGGTCAGACGTCGCCGGTACACCGGGGGATGGTGGCGCTGAGGTTCGGAGTTCCCCAAACCGGCTGCTGCGGACATGGGGTGGTGAGCGCAGGCGTGTTCACCCCCGGGCTCCACTTCCCGGAAGGCCGTGTGATGCCGCAACTGCCCTGCCCGTCAGGCTAGGGGCGTCTCGTAGATCAGGCCGCGTACCCTCGGCTGGGTGCCTCGCCATTCGAAGAAGTCCCGCCGGCTGGTCGCCAACGGGCGCGTGTACATGTGGACGATGCGCCATAGCCACCGAAGGGGCGCCGACGGCCGGTCCGTGGACTGCCGCCAAGTCCTGACCCTGTCCCCGCAACCGGCCGGCACCGGCGGCCCGCTGCGCATTGTCTTTGCCGCCGGTCCCGGCCGGTACGTCCCGGGCGGCGCCCCCTTCGGCTCCGGGGACGTGGGCTTCATCCGGGGTGTGGACCTAAACCTGCACGAGCCGGGCGCCGTCCGGGCTTTGCTCGACGTGGCATTGGCCGGTGGGTGGCAGCCAGGGGAGCGGCGGGCGGTGGAGGTCGACGGCTGGTGCCTGCTGGAGCCGGCGGCCGCCGCGCGAGCCGGGGACACCAGCCCCGAGGGCCCGTAGGGGGTGGCTCCTCTTCTCCTGACTTCATTGATCCTGAGACGAGCCCACCTGTCCCGTCGGCCGCAGCGGACGTCGTCGTGTCCACCACACCGGCTGCCTACGACCGCGGGGCACCAGGCCATGTACTTCCTGCTGATAGTGGCGCAACCACGCGAACGCGTCGGCCGACGCCGGCACTTGCTGCACCGCCCGCGTGCCCTTGCGCACCACACTGATCAGCTGCTGGCCGGGGCCGACATCGCGCAGCCGGACGCCGATCAGCTCCGAGGCCCGTACTCTGGTGGAGACCCAGAACGCGACCAGGGCCCGGTCACGGTTCGAGGGCAGCGCGGCGAACAGCGCGTTGAACCACTCGTCGGGAATCGAGCGCGGGATCCGCCACGGAATGCTGGGGCGATAGCGCCCCACCCGCTCCGGCTTCCAGTCGTCCATCGGGTTTCGGTGCGCGTGCGCCCGGTCGGCGCGGCGCGACAGGTCCAGCGGGAACGAGTTGAACAGCGGGCCGGACCCCGCGTCGCGGTGGATGTCGTAGAAGCGCCGCAACACCATCTCGCTGTGCGCGACGGTTGTCGGGGCGTAGCCGGGCCCAGCTGACGGCGCCCGAGGCGCTTGTCCCAAGAAACGCCCACTGCCTGCAGGAACCGCCACGACCGGAGCACATCCATCCCGTAGAAACGGACCGTCGACGACGCCTTCCCCGCCGCCAACAACTCCTGGAAGTAGACCGCGACCGCTTCCACGGTCACACCGTCCGGGTCGACGAGCCGATACGGCTCGTACCGATCGCCGGTCTCCACCAGGCGGCCCCACCAAGGAACCACCAACGTCGGCAGATCCCGCTCGGGAGCATCGTCCATCACGACCGGTGACCGTAGGGACCGCACGCAGCATCCACCCCCTGAACTGCCGAATCCCCACCGCTCGTTCAGTCAACGGGGCGTGTTCATGTGCGCAGGGGGTGCCGTAGGGGTGCCCGCAGGTGCCGGGTTCGACCTTGCGGCGCTCGAAGTGCTTTCGGAACTCGTCCCATCTCCAGCTCGGTGGGTTCTGCGGTATCCGGCGGCCGGGGGCGTCGCATTCGCCCGGCACGTCGCCGAAAAGCGACCCCGCCGCCTGCCGGAAGCGCTGACGCCTCATAGATCTACCTCTGGCGGCTTCGGGGCTTCCCTCGGCGGTACCTCCGCTGTCGATGTCAGTGCAATGCCCTACCTTCGGGTCACATGAACGCCAACTACCCAGCCCGGGAAACCTATTACGCGGGCAAGGACGCGCCACAGGGCACGCCCGCCCATTCTCTGTACGTATGGATCGAGTACCTGCATGAGCTGATGAACCAGCTGTGCGACCGGTTCACCGCCGGGGGCTGGGAGCACGACTTCTCGATCGACTCGCTGCAGGTCCTGGAGCGCGACCTCGCCACCCGGTACGGGGCCGGTGACGGCACGGACGAGGCCGCCATGGTCATGGAGTCCCTGGCGGGCTACTTCGGAGAGGTGCTCCTCAGGGCGGGCGGCGGGCGCTGGGTGTGGCAGGAGCGTGCGGGGGCCGGGGGGTTGCCCGCCGTACAGCCGGATCCTGCGCTCGGCCTGGAACCCATCGTTCCGATGCTGCTCGTCGGCCAGGCGGTCTACGAAAAGACACGGAACATCTTCACCACCGTCGCGCTGCGCCTGCGCAAGGCGGTCGTGGACCACGCGGCGGCGCACCCCGGGTGGACGCCGGAGCGCGTCCGTACGCCGTGGGTGCGACGCCATGAACTGGAGGCGTACGACACCGGGTGGCGCCGGTGGCCGGACACGTGCCTCTACCACTACCGCACCTGGTGGGCGGACAGAGCCGGCGGGGGCATCGAGCGCTGGAACTTTCAGGCCGACTCGCTCGACGCCCTGGAGAAGCTGCTGCGCCAACGTCTCGGGACGGTCGCGAAGTACGACAAGGTCGCGGGCCGGGACTTTTGGACCATGACCGCCTGGTACATCGGTGAGTACGTTGTCCGCCACAAGGGCGCCAGCTGGCAGTACCGCACGTCCAACCCCCAGGCGCCGCCCGGGACGTGGTACGGCAAGGACTCCTACTGGACGGACTCCGCGTTCGTCGCCCAGCCGCTCCGCTACGACGGCCACACCGAGCACCCTGGCGACATGGCGCGTGACGTTCTCATGGGCGCGAGCCTGCGTGAGGTCGTGGACCGCTTTCCCTGTGCCCTCGACAGGCCCGGGCACGCTCACCCCGCGTCGCCTGGCCCAGCAGACGCCGCCGAGCCCTGGCCCGAGGCCCTGTGGCCGCTCGTAGCCCCGGAGCACCTTCCGCCACCCCTCACACCTCGGCAGCTTCAGGAACTGGACGAAGAAGCACGGCAGTTGAAGGCCGATCCCGATCTCAGGCCCCGATACGAGGTGAAGCCTGGACGGGTCACCTACACACGGATGGCCGAAGTCCTCGTCGACCTCGGCATGATCACTCAGGAGAAGGCCCGCGGCGTCCTGCACGACTTCAAGGACTACGCGCACGACACACTGGACGATTCCCATGACATCGCCCACACCCTCGAGGAGTTCGGCGTGGCCGTCAGTATCCACGCCGATGACGTCGACTACGCCAACGAGCACTACGCCTGGCTCCTGGACAAGGCCGCGGCACTCACCGGAGGGAAGGTCACCGTCACGAACTATCGCTTCGTCTTCGACAAGGACGACGAGGACGACGAGGATGACAAGGACAACACGGACGACAAGGACGGGGAGTACGAGGAGTACCAGGAGGAGGACGGTCGCGGGACGCTGTACTTCGACCGCAACGGCGAGGAGCTCTCCTTCTACATAGAGCAGGAGTCGAACGACTACCTCGACATGGGCGCGGCCCAGGCCGCCATCGAAGCGCTCAGCCCCGACGACGACCCCCGGTCCTTCCGCTGTGTCGACAACGGCCCCAAGAAGCCGGCCGGCACCACGGACGACATCATGGTCCTGGCGACGGCCGACCAACGCGCGGGAATCCGCCGGCGCTTCGGCATCGAGTTCCACGAACCGTGGTGAGGCGGCCGTCGCCCTCTCCTGTGCGTCGGTACGGCCCGCCCCGCGGCGGGGTGACTTCGAAAACGCCCCGAACATAACCGGGCTGGAGCAAGTCCTACTCACATCACGTACGGCCCTGTACGCGGAAGCAATCGCTGCTGCGGCAGGGGCCGGACAGGGCGGGCCTGCCCGGCCGCGGTGGCTACTCCCAGGACCGTGGTAGCGCGTTCCACGGGGCTGTTAGTCAGTCCGGCGGGTTGGTGAGGAACCTCTCCACCAGCCGGGCCGTGATGGACTGGGCGGCGCCCTGGCCTATTGCGGCGGCCGGGCCAGTAGCAACCGCGGGCTGCGGCGGCGAGGGTGGCATCCCGGCGGGGCTACCGATCGCCTCCCAGAGGCTCTGGCACGCGCGGCACCCGCAGGAATATCCATGTCACCGTCGGGTGTGAACCCGATGCTCACGATCAGATGTCCGCCAGTTCCCGTAGTGAACGCATCGCCGGGTTCCAGGCCAGTGCCGGATAGTGGAGTTCGAGGCATTCCACACCATCGGTGATGAACGACCGGACCCCGGACACGTATGCGTCGAACGAGCAGCTGGGATGCGGCATCGGAACACCGCGCGAAGAGGTGAGCTGCACCTGATCACCCGCGAGTTTCAGTCGGATGACGTAGGTGTTCTCCGTGAAATTGATCTCCGTCGCCCCATCGGACCGTAGTTTTGCAGCGAGTACCCCAAAGTGAACATGATGTCGATCAATGGAGGCCGAGCGGACGAGAGGAAGCGTGACCGTCCACGACGAAGTCGACCGGGTACTCGAAGAAGGCATAACGCAGATCCGTCGCACTGATGGTTGCCAGATCGACTCGGCCGGCCTGCCAGGCCTTCTCGTAGCCAGACCCGATGTCCCCGCTGCTGTCCGGCGTGAACTTGATCTTCAAGGATTTCTTCCGTCTTCTCTGGTGAGGTCGGTGTCCGCCGGGGGCGGTCGCGGCGGCGCTGATCCGCTTCGCGTCCGCCCCCGGCACGGGCGGTGATCTACATGGGGTGCGCGGTTCGCAGGGAACCGTCGTCGTTGAGGATTACCCTGATACCCGTCGAGACCCCGCCGCCGTAATCTTCCGCGAGCCTTCCAACCGTCTTGCCGGGGCCGAAATTGTTGCCCTGCGGCATGTCATCGCCGGCCGGCCACTGCCGCATCCGGTGCGCACGACGGTCGGCGCGATCGTCGCCGCTCGCCTGCGCGCCGCCCAGGCCTACCCGCTGCTCGCCGTCGCGGCCGCCTACCGCAACGAGCCCGTGCCCGATGATGGGTTCGCGGTCGCGCCGACGAGGCGCACGAGGGCGGCGCCGACGGGCCTTCGGGGTTATGACGCTGGGCGTGGCGGATCATCGAAGGGCGGTAGGACCCCAGTCCACGTCAGGTGACTCGGTGCTCCGTTGGGTGCCTGAAGCGAATCACGAGCGTACTTCTCGGTCCGTTTGAGCTGCTCCCGTATCTGTTCTTCGAACCGAGCCAGGTGAGGATCCAGCGTGTCAGTGCCCTCCCCTTGCCCAACGAAGTAGCTGCTGAACATTCCAAAGGTCAGCAGGGTTTCGCTGATGAGATCCGCGACGGTCTCGTCAGCCTCCAGGCGTGCGGTCATCATTACCGTGTTGAGCTCTTCGAGGGTCTCCGTGAAGCGTCGCCTTTCCGCTTCTCGCTCCTCCCGGTTCATGAACCGGCGGTTGTACATGGCGACCGTCATGTCGCGGTGAAGCCCTCGACACGTGCCGAGCAACTGCACGTACGCCTCACGTCGAAGCTGACGAAGCCACTGTGCATGAGCGGCTTCTGCGGTCCTGTCAGCTTGATACTTAGCCCCCTGCAGGGCGATCCTGGCGGCGCCCCAGGCTCCACCGGCGCCGAGAGCGGCACCACCAAGAGCGCCGATCAACCCCGCTATCGCTGCGTCCATGTCTCCCCCCGCGGTGAAACGCCTCAGTTCTCGGACGTGGCCCTCTTCAAGTGCCGGCACAGACGCCGAGCCGCGCTCTTGCGGCCTGCTCCGGCAGGTTCTTTGGTTCAGGCATGGCTTCTGTTGTAGCAGTCACGTGCAGGGACTGCGCGGTCCTGCCGCACATGGCAGGCAGAGCCCCACCGGCGCAACGAGGCCCGCTGCCCCGTTACGGTTCCGATCGCGCGGGAACGTCCGGGGAGCGTTTAACCGCCCCGCAAACGCTCCTGGCCTACATCCCGACAGCCGTCACGGCCGGCTTCCTACCGAGCCCGACCCCGAGCTCCCGCTGCCCGGCCACGAGTTCCGCCGCCGCATCAACAGGGGCAGGCTTCCTCCTCAGCGACGTAAGACGCGCCGAGAACCGGCGCAGCCGGCTGGCGTGGGCTGAGGTCGAAGCGGCGAGCCCGCCCCCTCCGCCGCCGGTCACCACCGGAGGCCCGGTGCTCCCCCGGCCGTCGCTACCGTCCGTATGCCGCCGACAGCTGTCCCACCAGGGTGGCGAACGGCATGTCGAGGGCGCCGTACACCGCCGGTGCCTGCGGGTGGGCGTTGTCGGCCAGCATCTCGACGGCGAGAGTGGCGTAGTCACTGACGATGACGCCAGCCTGCTGCAGACGCAGGAGGCCGGTTTCGCGCTTGGTGGCGGAGAAGGTACCCGAGGCGTCGACGGCGACGTAGGCGGTGTGGCCCGCGGCAGTCGACGCGATGGCCGGGAAGGCTGCGCAGACCTCAAGGGAGACACCGGCGATCAGGATCCGGTCGCGGCCGGTCTCCTCGATCGCGGTGCGGACGCGGTCGTCGTGCCAGGCGTTCACCGTGCTGCGGTCGATCACCTCCAGCTTGTCCGGCAGAACCGCCTGGAGTTCGGGGATGAGGGGGCCCCACATGCTGTCGGCCGCGGTGGTGGTGACGACGACGGGGACGTCGAGGGCGAAGGCAGCCTCGGCGAGGGCGGCCACGTTGTGCTTGAGCTCGCTGGCGCTGATGTCGCGGACGCCGGTGAACAGTCCGATTTGGTGATCCACCAGCAGGAGAACGGCGTTGTCCGCGGTGAGCGGGGAGTGGCATCGGCTCTCGGGTCGGTTCTCGAGTCGGTTCTGCATGGTGAAGTCCTTCCAGGTTGTGGTGGGTCGGGTCGCTTTTCACCGCCGTCACGGCGGAGGATGGGCACGAGGACAGAGGGGGACGGAGCGTGTCGTGAGGACGGCCATGGCGACGATGGTTGACCAGCAGTCCGGCGACTCGTAAATGTTTCAGTCGTGGCTGAATCCTCGTACGCCGAATTCGACTTCACCTCCGCCGACCTCGCCCGGCTGAGGTTCGCCTTCTCGCCCGTGTTCGAGGCGGTGGCGAGCCTGCGTACGCTGCAGGACCCGGCCCGGCACGCGTTGCACCTGCCGTGGGTGCGGGCCGTGCGGCCCCGGCTCGCCGGGCTGGATCTGCGGCTGCTGTTCGCGCTCGCCCCCCTCGGCCCCTACTTCGTCGACTTCCTGACGCCGCCGCCGGCTGGTCCGCTGCCGGACGTCACCGCAGAACTGGATCTCGCCGCCGGGGCGGACCCGTACGTGGCGGCCCGTGAGGCGGCAAGGCTCCCGGGGGCCGACTCCCAGCCTGTACGGGAGTTCCTCGCCGACCCGGCCGCCGGTGTGGCCCGCGCAGCGGCAGAGCTGCGCCTGTACTGGGACACGGCACTGGAACCGTTCTGGCCGCGCGTCCGCGGTTTGATCGAGACGGAAGTGCTGCGCCGAGCACGGCAGTTGACGCGCGAAGGTGCCGGGGTGATGTTCAACGACCTGCATGCGAACATCACCTGGGACGACAGTCTCCTGCGGGTGCGGACGGGCGCCTGGCGGCGCACGGGCCCCCTCGACGGCGACGGCATGATCCTCATACCGAGCGTCTTCCACTGGCCGGACACGGCCGTAATGGCCGAGCCGTACCAGCCCCTCCTGGTCTACCCCACCCCCGGCGTGGCCACGGTCTGGTCACAGGGGGCCGTGCCGACCACCGAGGCGCTCAGCGCTCTCATCGGCCGCACCCGCGCCCGAATCCTGGTCACCCTGAACGAGTCGGCGACCACGAGCATCCTGGCGCGCCGCCTGTCGATGACACCTGGCGCGGTCAGCCAGCACCTCAAGGTGCTGTGCGAAAGCGGACTGGTGGCCCGCAACCGCAGCGGCCGTGAGGTCTTCTACGCGCGCTCCCCGCTGGGGGACTCGCTGTGCGCGGCGTCATGAGAGTTCGGCCCCGTGGTCGGCGACCAGAACGCGATCAGCATCGTCGACGGAGACGGAACCACCCACCACCCGGACGATCAAGGAATGCTTCCAGTCGGCGACCGCCTCGGCCGCGCGACCGCCACAACCCTGCCCGACTACACCCCACCCGGCGGCGCCGCCGCCCTGACGGCGACGACCCGTATCACCTACAACGCGCTGAGCCTGCCCGCCACGGTCACCGACCCGCTGGGCCGCGTCACCCGCTACGGCTATGACCAATTCGGCCAGCTGACCAGCACGACGGACCCGGTGGCCGACGCGGCCGCCGCCCTGGCCGCCTCCGAAGCCGACCCCGACCTGCTCACCTCTGCAAGCACTGACGGCGGCGGCATCACCCGCTCCACCTGGACCCCCACCGGCCTCCAGCTCTCCCTCACCGATCCGACCGGCGCCCGCACCGAGGCGACCTACGACGAACTGGGCCGACAGATCACGGCGACCACGGTCGAGCGCTCCCCGAGCCTGCAGAACCTGACCAGCCGCTACACCTGGGACGACGCGAGCAACCAGACCTCGTTCACGAGCCCGGGCGGCATCACCACCTCCGCCACCTGCAATCCGGCCGGGGAGACCAAGACCATCACCGACCCGGCCGGCACGACCCGCTTCGACTACGACGGGCTTGGCCGTCAGACCGAGACCACCGACGCCACCAACCGCCGCACGTCCACCATCTACGACGCCCTCGGTAACCCCACCGCCACCACCGACTACGGCACCGGCAGCACCGCTCAGCGCACCAAGGCCGCCGAATACAATGCCGACGGCAACCGCACCGCGGTCATCTCCGCCCAAACCCAGGCCCGCACCACATACACATACGACGCGCTGGGCCGGATGACCAAGCAGGTGGAGCCGGTCTCCGCCACCGACTCCATCACCACGGCCTTCGGCTACGACGCCGCAGGCAACCGCACCGGGCTGACCGACGGACGCGGCAACAAGACCATCTACACCTTCAACAGCTGGGACCTGCCCGAGTCGACGACCGAACCCTCCACAACCGCACACCCGAACCCGGGTGACCGCACCTGGACCACCATCTACGACAAGGCCGCACAACCGGTCACGGAGCTGCTGCCCGGCGGGGTCAAGCGCGAGCACACCTACGACGGCCTGGGCCGCCTCGTCCACGAAACCGGCAGCGGCGCGGAAGCAGCCACCACCGACCGCACCCTGGACTACGACCTCGCGGGCCGCCTCACCGCGACTGGCACAGCCGACGGCCTGACCCGCAACACCTACATCTACAACGACCGCGGCCAGCTCCTCACCGCCACCGGCCCCGGCGGCACATCCAGCTACGCCTACAGCGCCGACGGCAACATGACCAAGCGAACAACCGAGGCAGGAACCACCAACTACGGCTACGACAGCGCCGGCCGGATCGACTGGGTCTGGGACTCCATCACCAACAACGACATCTGGTACGACTTCGACGCCGCCGGCCGCCCCCGCCTGGAGCAGTACGCAACCAAGCCCGAAGGCGCAACTTCCTACACCGTCACGGCCAAGCGCACCTACACCTACGACGACCTCGGCCGTCTCAAGGGTGACAACGTCACGAGCCCTGACGGAGCTACCACCGTCGCGTCGACGACCTACGGCTACGACCTCGACGACAACTCGACGTCCAAGAAGACGACGGGCACGGCGGGAGCCGGTGACAACACCTACGGCTACGACTACGCCGGACGTTTGACATCGTGGACGAAGGGCGCGGCGACCACGGCCTACGAATGGGACGCTTCAGGCAACCGCACCAAGGCCGGCGCGGCAGCGGCTACATTCGACGCCCGCAACCGCCAACTGAGCGACGGGACAAAGCAGTTCACGTACACCGCCCGCGGCACGCTGGCATCGGTGAACACCGGTACCGCGCGAGCCCTGACCTTCGACGCCTTCGAACGCAAGATCACCGACGGCTCCGCGACCTACACCTATGACTCCCTCGACCGCGTCCAGACTCGCGGCGCGACTACCTTCACCTACGACGGAGGCTCCAACCGCCTCGCCAACGACGGCTCCACCAGCTACAACCGCACCCCCGAAGGTGCGCTGCTCTCCCTGGCCACCGGAAGCACCAAACAGTGGGCAGTCACCGACAAGCACACCGACCTGGCCGCCGGCCTCAACCCTGACGCCGTCCAGGTGACCGGCTCAACCTCCTACGATCCATTCGGCACGGAAACCGCCACCACCGGCACCACCCCCGCCGTCGGCTACCAGTCCGGCTGGACCGACCCGACCACCGGCGACGTCAACATGGCAGCCCGCTGGTACCAGCCGGGCACCGGCTCCTTCACCTCCCGCGACACCTGGCTGCTTGACCCGGTCCCGTCCTCGGAGGCCAACCGCTACACCTACGTCGGCGGTGATCCGCTCGATGCAACAGATCCCACCGGGCACGCACGGCATCACGAAATGGGCAGCGGCTGGGGATCGGTCGGCACGCTGGGCAGGGGAGGCACCCAGAGCTCATTCTCCGGACGTGTCACCCGTCCGAACACCCGTGCCACAACCCGCAGTGCAGGCAGGGGGCAGAGCCGTGCGCAAAGCCGCTCGCAGTCCAACCGCTTCCAACGCCAACACGGTTCCGCAAGCCGTCCCTACGGCGTGCGCTCGTATGCCCGCCCGGGAACCACGCGGGGCACCGGCCGACCGGCTACATTCCGTTCCTCCGGGCGCCCGAACTATGGCACCGTCCACCGCGGCAACGCGCCCTACCGTCCGAGCGGCACTCCCCGCGGATCCACCAACGTCAAGCCGCCCAAGCCCCCTACCCCGCAGAACCCCAACCGGGGTCCCAAGCCCACACCGGTGCCTGCGAGACCAGCGCCCAAGCCTCGGGTCGATGTTGTACGCATTCAGCGGAGTTCCTTGGAAACGGCTGTAGTGGTGGACCAGCGGGTGTTCACAGAGATGGCCGGAGCGGGAGTTTCGTTCGCGCCGAGCGACCTGACTGCCTTGGAGGTAGAGCTTGTCCAGGCTGAGGCGGGTGGAGGCGATGCCGCTTCTGTTGAAGGGCCGGACCGTGACCGCGGAAACCGCTGCGACACCGGAGCGGCCTTCAGCCCCGGAGGCAACATCGCCTACTTGCCCCGCAGAGAGCACGCGGGCGAATGTGTTGCTACTGGTGCCTTCGCCAACCTGACGAAGGCGGACTACACGACACCTCCCCGTCCGTCCTTGGGCTTTGCGCTTCCGGGCCTGCGCGATCTACCGAGAGACAACCGAGCGCGTGGACATCTGATTGGATACGCGATGGGCGGCTCAAACGGGGACACTAGGAACTTCATCCCGATGTATCAAACGGCTAATGACCGCATGTACAAGCAAGCTGAGGACATCGTAGTGAAATCGATCAAGAAAGGTGGGCGGCAGTTCGTGCACGTAACACCGTATACGGTGATCCGAATTCGGTTATCCCCACTAAGGTAAGGTTCTTGTCGTTTGGCACCGAGGATGTGCGTTGTGAATTTGAAAACAACGCGGCAGCCACTTACAAATGTTGGTGAATTGTAGGAATCGAGTGTGTAATGTCATCGATCGGACAGTTGAAAGGCATCTTGGGGAAATCTCCATGGAGTGAGGAGAGAAGTTTTGATGTGGTGGAAACGGATTTGGGGGTGACTCTGCCTGAGGAAGTTAAGGTGGTTTGTTCGCTGTACGGAGATGTGCTGATCTCTGATTTCATCTTCATCTTCGGCCCTGAATTTATGGTGGAGAAGGGTGTGTGGATGAGTGATTTCGTCCGCGACGGCCATCCTGAGATTCCTCGAGGTGTGCTTCCCGACGGTGGCGGGAAGCTTCACTGGGGGCATTCAATTGAAGGAGACAAGTTCTTCCTAGAAAATCGCGGCGGTGGGAGATGGACTGTATCGGCATTTCGAAGGAACTGGGCCGACTGGTATGAGTCTGACGAGACGCTCAGCGACTGGCTTGTGGGAGTTTTCGAGGGGCGCATCGCAGCGGACTGGATGCCGGAGTGGCCTCAACAGCATCGAATGGAGGTGGACTGATCAGTCACGATCGGTGGCCAGGGCGGGCCTGCCTGTCCCATCGGGGATGGGGGAATGCCAGGAGGGACTGGCCGCCGGTTACTGAACTCGAACTCGTGAGGCCGGCTCGGCGGCGGGAGCGGTCCTGCTCAGGTCTGGCGGGTTGGCCGCCATTTGGTAGGTCATGGGGGCCGTCTCCACGACCTCGCTGGGCAGGTGTGCCGGACCTGCTCAAGTCGGTCGTGGTGTTCGCCTATCCAATTCCCCTGCGGCTGGATCCACAGCATGGCGCTGAGGCGGTCGGGATCGTGGATCGTTACTGACAGGGAGCGGTCCTCGTGCATATGGAGGACGAGACTCAGCCCGCGATCCCCACCGATGCTCGCGCCCGTGCCGGGGGCTAGGTGTATTGACCCGCGGGGTTGTTGACGCGGGTGATGGGTGGCTGGCCGCCGAGGGCGGTGTGGCACCGGTGGTGGTTGTAGGTGTGCAGGAAGTCT